>NZ_JASJXB010000016.1:0-121333 GCF_035018885.1 Variovorax sp. LG9.2
GCGATGGAGTCGCTGCCCGCCGCGTCTGGCGGCCAGCGGTGCAGATGCAGGCGTGCCGGCAGGTATCTCAAAGAGCCGGCAGGCAGTCATCCCATGACCCAAGACGCAGCTGCATCCGATGCGATCGTCTCGGTGCGCGACCTCGAGAAAACGTTCGCGCTCAAGCGGCAGGCGGGAACGCCGGCGCGCTCGCTTCGCGCCGTACGCCAGGTGAGTTTCGACATCGCGCGCGGCGAAACGCTGGGTTTGGTCGGCGAATCGGGCTCGGGCAAGTCGACCACCGGCCGCATGCTGGTCGGACTCATCCCGGCGACATCGGGGCGCGTCCGTTTGTTCGATGAAGAGATCACCGGCACTAACGCGCAGCAGGCTCTGGCGCGCGTTCGCAAGCGCGTGCAGTTCGTCTTTCAAGACCCGCAGGGTTCGCTGAATCCGCGCATGCGCATCGGCGATGCGATCGCCGAGCCGATCGACGTGGCCGGCCGCCGCACACGTCACGATCGGCAGCTTCGCATTCAGGAACTGCTCGACACCGTCGGCCTGCCGCGCTCGTGTGGCGATCGGTTTCCGCACGAATTTTCCGGCGGACAGCGGCAGCGCATCGGCATCGCCCGTGCGCTGGCGCTCAAGCCGGAGTTCATTGTCTGCGACGAGCCGGTGTCCGCCCTCGACGTCTCGCTGCAGGCGCAGGTGGTCAACCTGCTGATCGACTTGCAAGAGGCCTTCGGGCTGAGCTACCTCTTCATAGCGCACGACCTGGCTGTCGTGCGCAACATCTCGCACCGCGTCGCCGTGATGTACGCCGGCGCCATCGTCGAAGTCGCGCCGCGCGCCGCGCTCTACGCCACGCCGAAGCATCCGTACACGCAGACGCTGCTCGAAGCCATTCCGCGGCCCGATCCACGCCATCGACTGGCAGCCAACGTACGAGGCGAATTGCCGAGTCTGTTGAGCCCGCCGACCGGTTGCACTTTTCATACGCGATGTCCGCATGCATTCGAGCGCTGCCGGAATGAGGTGCCGCAACTCAAGGCCTTGGCGCCGGGACACGAGGCCGCTTGCCACTTGTACGAACCGATGACTGCACCACCCGCAACGGCCTCGTTCATGACAGCCGCGCCCATTGCGGCTTCACTGGAAGACCGACTGCGCGACTGACCGCACGCCGGTCTGAAGACCGACATGCGACACCACCTCAAGTCAGACCTCAGACCAGAATTTTTCGCCGCTGTGATATATCATATATATGCTGTGGTGAAGCAAGGAGCTACGACATGAATCAACGACATGACGGTGAGATCGATCTCGCTCTGCGCGCTCGCGCCAAACAGGTCATCCCCGGTGGCATGTACGGCCACCAGAACGCCGCTCCATTGCCGGAGGGGTACCCGCAGTTTTTCGCCCGCGCCACAGGCTGCCATGTGTGGGATGTCGATGGCCGCGAATATGTCGACCTGATGTGCAGCTGGGGCCCCGTGCTGCTCGGCCATCACCACGCGGGCGTCGACGCTGCTTACCAAAAGCAGGCCGCATTGGGGGTCAGCATGAACGGCCCTGCCCCTGCGCTGGTCGAGCTGGCCGAAACGCTGGTCGATCGCATCGCCCACGCCGACTGGGCCTTGTTCCAGAAGAACGGCACCGATGCGACCACCACTTGCGTCACGATCGCACGCGCCGGCACCGGCCGCCGCAAGATCCTCGTGGCGCAGGGCTCGTACCACGGGGCCGTGCCCTGGTGCTCGCCCTCGCTGGTGGGCGTCACGACCGAAGACCGCGCCCATGTCATCCAGTACCAGTACAACGACATCGCCAGCCTGAACGCAGCGGTGCAAGAAGCGGGAACGGATCTCGCCGCGATCCTGGTCACCGCCTTCCGCCACGACATCGGCCGCGACCAGGAGATGCCGACGATCGAGTTCGCAAAGGCCCTGCGCGCCGCAGCGACCGCCGCCGATGCCGCGTTGATCCTCGACGACGTACGTGCAGGTTTCCGGCTGCACGCGGCCGGCAGCTGGGAAGCGTTGGGCGTGCGCCCCGACCTCAGCGCGTTCAGCAAGGGCATCGCCAACGGCTACCCGCTCGCGGCCGTGACCGGCAACGAGCGTTTCCGCGAAGGCGCGGGACGCATCTACGTCACCGGCTCCTTCTGGTGCGAGGCACCGCCCATGGCCGCGGCCATCGCCACGCTGCAGGAGACGAAGGCATCGAACACCATCGCGCACCTCGTCGCGATGGGCCAGCGGCTGCGCGACGGCCTCGCCAAGCTGTCCGATCAAGCCGGCATCGGCATCCGCCAGACCGGTCCGGTGCAGATGCCGATGGTCCTGTTCGACGACGATGCCGACAACGCGAAGGGCCGCAGGTTCTGCGCTGCGACGTTGCGCGCCGGTGCGTATTTCCACCCGCGACACAACATGTTCTTGTCGGCCGCGCACCAACCGGAGGACATCGACAAGGCGTTGTCGGCTGCGGCGGCCGGCTTCGAAGCCCTCGCCGGCTAGACACCGAGCCTTTCCACCCGGGGACATGGCGACCCCGTAAAACCCTCGATGGCACTGAAAGTCGATCGACGTCAAAGTCGAGGCCCCTCACATCAACCATCGAGAGGCGCGAAATTGTCGAATGCATGTTCACCGCAGTCCGACGCCGTCGCGTCGCCATCGGTCATCTGGCGGGTCGAAGACGGTGTCGCGCCCGTTTTCAACGACCCGCGCCATCTCTGAAGACCTGAAGAAATATCCAATGAACGCTGTGAATTTGCCGCTGACCGGCCTGAAGGTCGTTGAGTTCGAGGGCATCGGCCCGGGCCCTGTCGCAGGGCGCATCCTCGCGTCTTTCGGCGCCGACGTGACCGTCGTTGCCCGACCGATCGCGGGCGCAGTCCAGCGTATGGGCGGCGACGCGGAGAACCCCTTGCGCGCGAACAAGAAGGTCGTCGTGCTCGACCTCAAAAAGCCGGAGGCGGTTGCAGCAGCGCTGGACCTCGTGGCCACTGCCGACGCGTTGATCGAAGGCAACCGCCCCGGCGTGATGGAGCGCCTGGGCCTCGGACCCGATGCGTGCAAGGTGCGCAATCCGAAGCTGGTGTACGGGCGCATGACGGGCTGGGGCCAGACCGGCCCGCTGGCGCCGGTCGCGGGGCATGACCTCAACTATGTCGCGATGAGTGGCTTGCTGTCGCTGGTGGCTCGGCCAGGTCAGCCGCCGATCGTGCCGCCCACCGTGGTCGGCGATTCAGCTGGTGCGCTCGGGCTGGCGTTTGGCATCGTGAGCGGCGTGTTCGCCGCACGCACTACCGGCCGCGGCTGCGTGGTCGATGCCGCGATCCTCGACATGGTTGCGATGCTAGGCACGCTGGTGCACTGGCTGCATGGCAACAACCAGATCGGCGGCACGCAACCCAGCGCCTTTCATGATTCGCCGCAGTACGACACTTATGAATGTTCCGACGGAAAATTCGTCACCATCGGCGCACTCGAACCGCAGTTCTATTCGCTGCTGCTCGACAAGCTGGAGATGAAAGACGTCGACCCGGCCGAGCAGTTGTCCCGCGACAAATGGCCTGCCCTCAAGGCACGCTTCGCTGCAAAGTTCAGGACCCGAACGCGCGATGCGTGGAGCGAACTACTGGAAGGCACCGACGTTTGTTTCGCGCCGGTGCTGAGCATCGAAGAGGCTGCCGCCCATCCTCATAATGTTTCGCGAAACCTGTTTCCGCGCACCGCCTCAGGCAGGGTCGATACACAGGCGGCACCACGCTTCAGCGCGCTGTAAAGCGTCGAAACAACCCGCAATCCGCGAGATCGTTTACACCAGCTTTGCACAGCCGCAGTGCACGACCCGCGCGCTCGTCGCGTTGGATCAACAGGCGTCTTTGCCTGTTGGAGATCTCGATGACTCGTTCAAGCTCGATGTGGTTCAAGGTGGTTGCCGTGGGCTCGCTCGCGGTGGCCGGTGTCATGGCTTCCTCCCTGGCCAATGCAGGGACGCAGTGGTCTGTGGGCATCAATTTGCCGGGCGTCGTGGTCGGCGAACCGGCCTATGGTCCGTCACCGGTCTATGAGCCCAATTACTACGAACCAGCGCCCGTGTATGCACGGCCGGCGCCGGTCGCTGCCCCGATCTACTACGACGCGCAACCCGTTCGCGTTCGTCCCCCTGAAACCGTCTACTACGCGCCGCCGGCACCGTTCTACAACCGCCCGCCTCCGCCGCGTTTCTATGGCCCGTCGCAAGTGGACTTCGAGCCTGCCTATCGTGACGGCGGCCGATACTACAGTGAGCATCGCGAGCATCGCGACCATGACGGTTACTACCGCGGTGATCGCGGCGACCGTGGTTATCGTGGCGATTGGGATGGATACCGTCGCTGACTATCGACGGCGCGGGCGCTGCAGTGCGCCTGATTCAGCCCGTATTGCCCGCCCGTTGTAAGTCGAAAGAATTCACTGTTGACAATCAAGACACACATGTGATCCGACCGTGATTTAAATCATGGACCGGATTGCAGGCGCCCCCGATGATTGGCGCATGTACAGACGCATCGCACTCCTCCTCAGCCCCCTCGTGATGGCCGGTTTGGTCTACAGCTTCGGGTTCATGGCCATCGCAGTTTGCATGGGCCTGGTATTCGCAACCCTGTTGTTTTCGACGGGCGATAACAACCAGCCGGTCGCGTTCGATTCTTCAGTCGACCTCGGTTGCCCGACGACGCTGATGGGCGGCTTCTAAGCATCGGCAGTGTTTTGTTCACGTTGTCGCGTCGTCCGAGTACCACCGGTCCTTGCTGAGCATGACCTTGTGATGCCCATGCCCCGACGGCATCATCGGAAAACAGTTCTCCTGCGCCGCGACCTGCACGTCGAGAAAGAACGGCCCATTCCAGGCCAGGCACTCGGCCAGCGCATCCGATAGCTCAGCCGGATCGGACACACGGCGCGCACCCCAGCCAAAGGCTCTGGCCAGCGCCACGAAATCCGGCAATGCCTCGTTCCAGCTGTGGCTCAGGCGGTTGCAGTGGTTCAGCTCCTGCCACTGGCGCACCATTCCCATATAGCCGTTGTTCGACAGCACGACCTTGACCGGCGTGCCATGCTGCATGGCGGTCGACAGTTCCTGGATGTTCATCAGCACCGATGCATCGCCGCTCACGCACACCACCAGCGCGTCCGGGTGCGCTACCTGCGCGCCGATGGCAGCCGGTACGCCATATCCCATCGTCCCGGCACCGCCCGATGTCAGCCAGCGCCCAGGGCGCTCGAACTTGAGGTATTGCGCGGCCCACATCTGGTGCTGGCCGACGTCGGTCGAGACGATGGCATCGCGCCCTTCCAGCGCGGTCTGCAAAGTAGCCATCAGTTGCTGCGGAAGGATGACGCCGGGGCGTTCCGCAAAGTCGAAACAGCGCTCCGCGCGCCAGCGTTCGATGCGCGCCCACCAAGGCGCGAGGCGGTCCGGTGCCAGGCCTTCGAGGCTCGGCATCGACAGCAGTGCATCGAGCACTGCGCCGCAATCGCCGACGATTGGCACGTCGACCTTCACCACCTTGTTGATGCTGCCGGGGTCGATGTCGATGTGAATCTTGCGGGCGTGCGGGCAGAACTCGTCGAGCTTGCCGGTGACGCGGTCGTCGAAGCGCGCGCCGATGCACACCACCAAGTCGGCCTCGTGCATCGCCAGGTTGGCCTCCAACGCGCCGTGCATGCCGAGCATGCCGATGAAGTGCGAATCGGATGCGGGGAAGGCGCCGAGCCCCATCAGGGTGAGCGTGCAAGGCGCATCGATCAGGCGGACCAGTCGGGTGAATGCGGCACATGCTTCGGGGCCGGCGTTGATGAGCCCGCCGCCACCGTAGATGACAGGTCGACGAGCAGTCGACAGCAGATCGGCTGCGCGCTCCAGCGTGCCGCGTGGCGGCAAGGCTGTCGCTTGAACGAGCGACGACCTGAACCGCTCCGTCGATGCGTGGCCGAGCGGCATCAGTTGCACATCTTTCGGCACGTCGATCAGCACCGGGCCGGGCCGACCCGACGATGCGATCTCCAATGCACGCCGCACGACTTCGGGGATCTCGTGCGGCGTGCGCGGCTGGTGGTTCCACTTGGTCACCGGCCGCGACATGCCCAGCGCATCGCTCTCCTGAAACGCATTGGTGCCAATGACGGTGCTCGCGACCTGTCCGCTGATGCACAGCACCGGGATCGAATCGCTGATCGCGTCGAGCAACCCGCTGATGGTGTTGGCGATACCCGGCCCCGACGTGACGAGCACGACGCCGACCTTGCCCGTCGTGCGTGCATAGCCTTCTGCTGCGTGGACGGCGGCTTGCTCGTGGCGAACCAGAATGTGGCGCAGGCGCGGTTCTCCATGCAGCGCGTCGTACAGCGGCAGCGCGGCGCCGCCGGGGTAACCGAAGATCGTGTCGACGCCGCATTCGATGAGCGTGTCGAGCAGCGCTTCGGCACCGTTTCGGGTGCGGTACGCCGATGCGAGCGGCGAAGGCGAAGGCGAAGCAAATTCGGCGACCGGTGTTTTCATCGCCCCATTGTTCGGCAACACGGGCAGAATTTGCATCTTTTCAACGCCTGATCGCCTCGTTTATATGAAGCCTGTTCGCACCAAAGACGATTTAACCGAAAATTCTTCCGACAAGATCGATTTCGCCATTCTGCGGGTGCTGCAACAGGACTCGCGCAAGACGCTGCAGGAGATCGGCGCCGAGGTCGGCCTGTCACCCACCAGTTGCTGGACACGCATCAAAAAATTGGAGGCGCAGGGCGTCATCAAGCGCTACACCGTCGACATCGACGCGTCGAAGATCGGCTATCACGACTCGGTCATCGTGCAGCTCACGCTGGAGAGTCACACCGACGAGACGCTCTACGAGTTCGGCAAGGTGCTGGCGACCATTCCGGAAATCCAGGAGGCTTACCTGGTCTCCGGGGATTACGACTACTACATCCGTATCCGCGTGCGCGACACCCGCGACTACGAGCGGTTGCTGCGCGAAAAGCTCTACAAGATTCCCGGCATCCGGCACAGCAAGTCGCACTTCGTGCTGCGGGTGCTCAAGGAGTCGAGCTTGCCGCTGACAGGGGAGTGAACATTTACAAAGATGTCTGCATGTCCATCAGACCGCCGCCATCTCCACCCAATCAATACCGTGTTCAGACCAGCGCCTCGCACAACATGACGCGAACGAGTCTTTTAATTCGAAGACTAGGGAAATCCCGGAGTTTGAAATAGAGAGCAACAGACTTGCCGAAAATGAGCTTTTCGAGGTGGGTCGCTGACCCTAGGATCACTTTGCCAAAGCCAAGCTAATTCAGAAGGGCAGGCTTTTTTCACTCACCGTCTGAGGCTAAAGAGCGGATGCGTTCCAAACACAATAACGGAGACTTCATGAGTTCCACCCTGTCGAGTGACAACGCATTGCGAGCGCCGAAAAAGGGAGTTACTGCCGCGGAGATACGCGTCGTCGTCGCCTCGTCGGCAGGGACAGTCTTCGAATTTTACGACTTCTTCCAATCGGCCTGCTCGCCACTGAAATGGCCACAGCGTTCTTCTCGGGTCTGAGCCCCACAGCGGCCTATATTTTCACGCTGCTCGGCTTTGCCGCAGGCTTCATACTCCGGCCTTTTGGTGCCATCGTATTCGGTCGAATCGGCGATCTCGTCGGTCGCAAATACACATTCCTGGTGACCATTGTGATCATGGGTCTGGGCACTTTCGCAGTGGGCCTGCTACCGACCTATGCGACCGCGGGACTGATTGCCCCCGTTCTCTTCATCACGATGCGATTGCTGCAAGGGTTGGCTCTGGGTGGTGAATTCAGTGGTGCGGTGATCTACGTCGCAGAGCACTCGCCCAACAAAACCCGTGGTGCGTGGACCTCCTGGATCATGATGACCGCGGCACTGGGTTTGATTCTGGCCGTTGCGGTGATCGTGCCCCTTAGATTGCTCATGGGAACCCAATCGTTTATGGAATGGGGATGGCGGGTTCCGTATCTCCTGTCGATCATCTTGCTTGGCCTGTCGGTATGGATCCGGATGTCGCTCAGCGAATCACCCGAGTTCAAGAAGATGAAGGCACAGGGCAAGCTCTCGAAAGCGCCACTTTCTGAAGCCTTCGGCAAATGGAAGTATCTCCGCCTCGTCCTGGTCGCACTCCTCGGCATCGTTCCAGGCCAAGCGGTAGTTTGGTACACCGGCCAGTTCTATACGATATTCTTTCTTGGAAAAATACTGAAGGTCGATGATCTGACGGTCAATAGTCTGGTCGTCGTTGCGACGCTACTGAGCGTGCCTCTTTATTATTTCTTTGGCTGGCTGTCAGACCGAATCGGACGTAAGCCAGTCTATTTGTCGGGGCTCTTCCTTGCAGCCTTGTTTTTTATTCCTCTGTTCCAACAACTGGCACATCACTCCAACCCGGCCTTGGAACATGCCATGGCCAGCGCGCCCATCGTCGTTGTAGCCGATTCAGCTGAATGCGCGGTTCAATTCAACCCGACAGGCACTACGAAATACACGAGTTCGTGCGATATCGTTAAATCGACTCTTGCAAGGGCCGGCCTCAGTTACGAGACGAAAGACGGATCCACGGGCGCTGCTGCGGAGCTTCGAATCGGGAACGATGTCATACCCGGTTACGACGGCAAAGACGCCAATGCGGCGAACAAATCAAAAGCCTTCAACAGCGCACTGGTTTCAACGCTGTCCAAGTACGGTTACCCGACGGGAAATGCGAATCCGGCGGACATCGACAAGCCGATGGTTGTTGTCATACTTTTGTTGCTTCTGACCTTTGGCACGATGACATTCGCGCCCATGTCCGCAATGCTCGTGGAGCTTTTCCCATCGCGAATCAGATTCACCGCCATGTCGTTTCCGTACCATATGGGAGTCGCTATTTTCGGTGGCTTCCTTCCGGCTGCAGCCTTTGCAATCGTGGCGGCGACTGGCAGGATTTATTCCGGTCTGTGGTACCCCGTGGCCGTCGCTGCGTTCTCATTCGTGGTCGTCTTGCTGTTTTCCAAGGAGAAAAGCGGCTCCGACACTTACCAGGAAGGGTGAGAGTTTTTTGAACGGCGACTGACCATGCAACTTTTCTACAGCACCACATCTCCTTTCGCGCGCATTGCGCGAATAGCGCTTGCCGAAAAAGGATGCCGCGAACTGAGCCACCGATTGACCGATCCCTGGAAGGACTCCCCTGAACTCCTCCTTGCAAACCCGAGTGCGCGCGTGCCGACAGTCGTGCTCGACAGCGGCTTGCCACTGACGGAGAGCCTGCTGATCGTTCTGTGGCTCGAAGCCAAGTACCCGAATCCCTCGCTGCTGGGAGACGACCCGGGGACGGTCATCTCTATGGCGGGCATTGCGATGGGAGCGATCGAAGCGGCTGCCGCAGTGATCATCGGAAGGAAGATGACCGACGCGGCTTTCGACGAATCTCCCGTGGGGTTGCGCCGGCGCAGATCGATCATCCTGGCGATGGCGCGGCTGGAGGCCAACCCACCCGACAGCCACGTTCCGATTCCCAGCCTCGCCTTGATCACGACCGTGGTCGCTTTGGATTACCTTCGATTTCGCTTCGCCGGGTCGCCCTGGCTTCCCCCGTTGCCAAAGCTCGACGCACTTGCGCTTGCCGCTCGTTCTCGCAGCGCCTTCGCGGAGACGCTCCCGCACGACATGCCGGGCTCTTGAGGCAGAGGGTTTTTATCGACTCTGCGAATTCGACGGGGGGACTTGCGCAGATTCAGCTTCACCGGCGCGACTGCGCTCACTAATATTTCGTCACCCGAGGAAAGCTGCAGCCCTATTGAGAGGGGCCCTCCGCAGCCAAGTCGCATCAAGGAGATGGAATTGGAATCGAACTCTCACGCGTCATCGACGCCAGGCCCTCACGACCTGCTGGACGGTCGCACCATCATCATTACCGGCGCCGCTACCGGCATCGGCCAGGCCTTTGCGGTGGCGTGCGCAGCGCAGGGTGCAAACGTGGTGGTGGCCGACCTGAACGCCGCCGATGAAACCGTCGCTGCCGTCGAACAGGCCGGTGGCCGCGCATTGGCGGTGCGTGTCGACGTTGCGGACGATGCATCGGTGAAGGCCATGGCCGCGGCAGCGCTGGAGCGCTTCGGCCGCATCGATGGCCTGGTCAACAACGCCGCGTACTTTCGCGAAGTCAAGCTCACGCCATTCGAGGAGCTGGATCCCGCGCAATGGGACCGTATCTTCGCGGTCAATGTCAAGGGTGTGTGGCAATGCTGCAAGGCCGTCATGCCGGCGATGCGCGAGCACGGCAGCGGCAGCATCATCAACATCTCCTCCGTGGTCGCGGTGGCCGGGCAGCCCGGCTATCTGCACTATGTCGCGACCAAGGGAGCCGTGCTGTCGATGACCAAAGGGCTCGCGAAAGAAGTGGGTCCGTACGGTGTGCGAGTCAACGTCATCGCACCCGGTTTCGTGATCACCGACGCCACGCGTAACCGCCCTGTCGAGTGGCAGCAATCGTTCCTGAAAGCGCGCGCGATCTCGCGCGAGCAGCGGCCCGACGATCTGGTCGGGACCGCGCTCTACCTGCTGTCCGACCTCGCTGGTTTTGTCTCCGGACAGACCATCGTGGTCGACGGCGGGCACATCATGTATTGATCGATTCGTGCCGCCGGCACAGAAAAAAAGGAAACGAGACATGCCTGAGACCATCCTTCACCACTATTCGCTGTCCACCTTTTCCGAAAAAGTGCGCGTTGCACTCGGGTTGAAAGGCTTGGCCTGGCGATCGGTGGACATCCCCGCAGCCCCGCCGCGACCGCTGCTCGCACCGCTGACCGGCGGCTACCGCCGCGTGCCGGTGCTGCAGGTCGGTGCCGACATCTATTGCGACACCAACCTCATCTTGCCGACGCTCGAGCGGCTGTTCCCACCGCCGCAAGCGCCGAGCTTCTATCCCTCGGGCAGCGAAGGCATTGCGCGCGGCCTGTCGTTCGCCTGGGATAGGGCGATGTGGATTCCAACCATCGGCGTGCTTGCGCACTTCATCGGCGACAACTTCCCGCCCGAGTTCGTCAAGGATCGGAAGGAAGGCTATCTCGGCATCGACATCAGCAAGAGCGCGATGGCACCCGAGTTACCGATGCACCTGCAGCAGTTGCACGCCCAAAACGCGTGGCTCAAAACGGCATTGGCAGATGGCCGGCGCTTTCTGTTCGGCGATGCGCCGAGCGCGCTGGACCTGACCTGCTACCAGACGCTGTGCCTGCTGCGCAAGAACTGTCCACCCGAGGTCGACGCGCTGGCCGGTCTGGTACCGCTGTTGCCCTGGTACGACCGCGTGACCGCCTTGGGCCACGGCAAACCGGAGGCGATGACCGAGCAAGCCGCTTTCGACGCAGCTTGCGAAGCACAACCCGTGGCGCCCACGCATCTGCAAGCCGACGGAGATCCCGACGGACTGCGCGCCGGGACTTCGGTGACGATCACCCCCGACGACAACGCCCGCGTGCCGGTGAGCGGCACGCTGGTCGCAGCGAGTGACAGCGAGATCGTGATTCATCGCCGCGACAGCCGCGCCGGCGACCTGCATATCCATTTTCCGCGGCTTGGCTTTGCCGTAGTGGCGGCCTGATCCCGCTTCAAAACCAAAGTGACGACCATGAACCTGGAATCCAATAAACAACTCTGCCGCGATTACTTCAAGGCCTTTCTCGTCAACGACACCGCATGGATGAAGGAGCACATCCATGCCGATTTTGTCCGTCATGACCCAGGCCTGCCCTTCGAGGTTCGCGGACCCGAGGGTGTGTCCAAGCTGCACGATGCGCTATTGCCCGCGTTCCCGGACATGCAGTTGCCGCTGCAGGACTTCGTCGCCGAGGGCGAGAAAGTGTTGGTCCGTTTGCGGGTGCAAGGCACTCACACTGGCGCCTTTGGAGATTTGGCCGCGACCGGGCGAAAGATCGACATCGGCGTGCTCGATTTGTTCCAGTTCCACGACGGTGTGTTGATCGAACACTGGGCGCTGCTCGACAACCTGGGCATGCTCAAGCAGCTGGGCGTGATGCCCGCCTGATCTGCACTGAGAGGTCACGTACTGGCGGCCGGAACGCCTCGCGTGAGCGCCGCGTCGAAGCGAGCCGCCGCGTCAGCATCGACGGCACCGCTCTCACGCGCGATCCGCACCGTCACGCCGCACAGCACCCGGTAGAACGCCGCCATGTCGTCGCCCAGGTCGGTCAGCGCGGCCACATGCTTTTCGACCGAGACGACATCGCTGCGTGACACCGGACCGGGCATGCCACGCGCAATGCCGACCGATTCGATGGCGGCAAGAGTGCCGTGCGCCATCGGCAGCATCGCACGCATCGCATCGGCCTCCTCCGCGCCCCAGGATTTCCAGACGCGGGCGCTCTCATAGAAAAGCGCATTGATGAATTGCGTGGTGAAGCCGGCCGCTGCGTGATAGCGCCCGCGCATGCCGGGCGGCAGACGATTCACATGGCAGTGCAGACGCTCTACCAGCTGGACCAGCAGGCGGTCCAGTTCGTCGTCGCGGGCCTCGATGGTGATGGTCGATCCAGGCAGGGACGCCACCGCCGCGTCCGGGTCGGCGAAAGTCTGCATCGGATGAAAGCCGCCGATGGCTGCACCCTGCACCTGGACCGAGGCCAGTGCGTCGACTTCTGTCGCGCCGCTGCAGTGGATGACACCCGTGCCCGCGCGAAACCGCAGTGGCGCCACAGCTTGCGCGATGATCGAATCGGGAGTGGTAATAAAAACCAGGTCGCAACGATCGACGACGGCTTGCGCCGCCATCACCTCGCACGCTTCGATCCGGTTCGCGAGATCCACCGCCTCCTGTTCGATGCTGCTCGCGACGCCACGTACCGCGAGGCCGGCAGTCGCTAGGCTCCACGCCAGTGCCTTGCCCAACCGGCCCGCGCCGATGAAGCCGATCGACACCGTTTCAATACTGCGTATCGGCATCAGACCCGCCCGGTCCAGGTCTGGTGTCGCCGGAGCGCGTCGAGGTTGGGCTCGGCACCGAGCCCTGGTCCGGTCGGCACCGGAACGCGTCCGTCTTCCACGGGCAGCAGATCTCCGACGACAGCCTCACGGCCGACGTTTGGATGGCAATCGAATTCGAGCAGGCCTTCGCCACCGGCCGCAGCCAGCAACTGCAGCGACGCCAACAGCGAAACGCCACCGCCGAAAAAATGCGGGCAATAGCGTTTTCCGGCTTCCACGGTACGCCGAGCAACATCCCAATTGCTGGTGATACCACCCCACTTGGTGACGTCGGGCTGAATGACCTGCAGCACCTGGGCACCGATCGCTTCGGAAAACTGGTGGTCATGAAAGTTCTCACCGCCAGCCAACGGCGTCGACGAGAACTGCGCAAGCTGTTCCCATTGCGATGCCGGCGCATCGACGCGCATGGGCTCTTCGAACCAGCTCAGCCGCAGAGGATCGATCGCACGGCAGAACGCCTTGGCAGATTCCAGGTCGTGCGATTGATTGGAGTCGCAGGTGATCACCGCATCGGTCCCCAGCACTTCGCGCATGGCGGTGAGGTTGCGCACATCCAGTTCGAGACCGAAGCCCGTCTTGAGCTTGAATGCGCGATGGCCTTCGGCCTGGCGTGCTGCTGCAAAGCGCTCGGGCTCATCGGGGTTGATGCCGGTGGCATAGACGCGCACCGACTCGGGCCTGCGCTCCGACAACATCCGGTGCAAGGGCTGCCCGCACTTGCGCGCCGCGAGGTCCCACATGGCGATGTCCAGGCCCGCCACGACCTGCGCGATCGGACCGACCTCCAGCGTTTGCAGAACCAGCACTTCGAGCGATGCGGTCAACTGGCGAAAGAAGGCCGCCGGTGATTCGAAGCTTTGGCCGACCAGTCGTTCGCCAAAGTCGATCGCCAGCCGCGCGCGATGCTCGGCGCCGACGGCCGGCCAGTTAGCCCAGATCTCGCCCCACCCCTGCACACCCTCGTCATCGGTGATGCGCACCAGCACGAAAGGCCGGTCACGGAATGTGCCGAAGGCTACCTTGATCGGCATCTGAACGGGGACGCGAAAACTGAAGGCCTCGATCGATGCGATGCGGATGGGTGTGCTTGTCATTTCAGTGTCTTCCTAAGTGAGGGGCAGTCGATTTTTCGGTCGAGCAAGAATCGCGGCTCGGGCAAGCCGGCTACGCCGACGTCCAGCGCCAGCAGAGCCCCGGCCAGCGGCTCGGCAGCGAGTTGCTCGGGCGTCATCTTCTGGCTGGTGGTGGTGACGTAGAGCGTGCGCAGGTCCGGCCCGCCGAAGGCACAGCACGTCGGGCGCTGTACCGGCATGGCGATGGTGCGGTCGATGCGACCGTCAGGCGCATAGCGCACGAGCCTGGCACCGTTGAATTCGGCGTTCCAGAGGAAGCCCTCCTCGTCGACGGTGGAGCCGTCGGGAAAAGCCGGCTCGGCAGTCGTCGCAAGCACGCGCTCGGTGCCGGTGCGACCGGTCTCGGGGTCGTAGTCGTAGGCGTAGAGCGAGTAGCGCAACGAATCCGCGAAGTACATGGTGCAACCATCGGGACTGAAGGCCAGGCTGTTGGGGATGCAGATGCCGTCGCGCATCGGAGCGAGCTCACCGCGCCCCTCGAGCCGGTACAAAACCCCTTCAGGTGCGCGCGTCAGGTTGTGCATGGTGCCGACCCAGAAGCGGCCTTGCCGGTCACAGCGTCCGTCGTTGAAGCGGTGTCCGGGCACCGATTGACGCGGACGCGCCAGCGCTTCGAGGCTGCCGCTCACCACGTCGAACAACGCGATGAACTGCGACAGCGCCACCAGCAGGCGCCCCTCGTCGGTCAGGGCGATGCAACCGACCAGTTCGGGCATCTCCCAAGTGTCGACCTGACCGGTGGAAGGCAGCAAGCGCCGGATCGCCGGGCGCCGAATATCGACCCAGTAGAGGCATTGGCCGCGATCGTCCCAGAGAGGGCTCTCGCCCAGGATGTCGGTCTGGCTGCCGACTCGTCGCACGGCGCCGGCAGCGCTCGAGTGTTCGTGATGCATGGGGCGAATGCTAGGAGCGACTCCAGTGCAACGCCATCTGCTTTGCGGCAACCATGGCTTCGAATCATGGCAAGCCCGGATTAGGGGAAGCCCCAGGCTTCGTTTTGTGCGTAGAGCGTGTTGCCCAACTTCCAATTCCGGCACAAGACGGCGCCCCCTAGCATCCCATCCATTCCAACGGAGACGACCGATAGAAAGCGCGCCCCCATGAGCATTGCTACACCCATTCCCGGCGCGGCCTCGGCCGGCACCCACCTCTACAACGGCCTTGCGCCCGCGTCGCTCTTTTCACTTAAAGACAAGGTAGCGCTCATCACCGGCGGTGCTGGCGGTATCGCGCTCGGCCTGGCCAGCGGCTTCGCTGCAGCCGGCGCACGGCTGATCCTGGCCGACGCCAGCGACACAGTGCACGAGCGTGTGCGTGAATTCCGCGAGGCCGGTTGCGATGCACACGGCCTGGTGTTCGACGTGACCCGCCCGCAGGCGGTGACCCAGGCTTTCGAGCAGGCGATCGCGCTGTGCGGTCGCATCGACATCGCGGTCAACAATGCCGGCGTGATCGTGCGCACGCACTTCCTGGACCTGACGCCCGAGGAGTGGCAGAAGGTCATCGATACCGATCTCACCGCTTGCTTTCTGGTGGCGCAACAAGCCGCGCGCCTGATGGTGAAACAGGGCTCGGGACGCATCATCAACATGGGCTCGATCATGAATCAGGTGGCACGACCCAACCTGGTCCCCTACGTCGCGGCAAAGGCAGGCGTCTCGGGTTTCACGCGTGCGCTGGCAGCCGATTTGGCCGGGACCGGCATCACGGTCAACGCGCTGGCACCCGGCTACACCATCACGCCCTTCAGCCAGGCCAACGACAAGGAATTCAATGCCTTCGTGAGCGACTGGACGCCCACCAAGCGCTGGGGCCGCCCCGAGGACATCTGCGGCGCAGCGCTGCTGCTGGCATCGGACGCCGGCGCTTACATCAACGGTCACACGCTCTACATCGACGGTGGGTTCCTGGCCGTCACGCGTTGAAGCCGGGCCTCGTATGAAGACCTCCGTGAACCCACAGAAAATGCCTGCCGCAACGCCCCTGCCGCTTATGCCTTTCGGCGCACCGTCGGGCGGCGTGTTGCGCCTGCTGGGTCGACAGCGCTGGTTTGTCGTGATGCGCGCCTTCGCAGTGTTCGTGCTGCTGTGGTGGATCGCGGCGGCATGGAACGGCAATCCGCTGCAACTGCCCACGCCCGGCGCAGTGCTGCAGGCGCTGATCGAGCTGGGCAGCGACGGCGAGCTCTTCGACCATGCACTCGTCAGCACCTCGCGGCTGGTGATCGCGCTCTGCGTGTCGATGGCGCTGGCCATTCCGCTCGGATTCTGGATGGGCCGCAGCCCTGCCGCGGAAGCCTACGTCGACCCGCTGGTCGAGATGCTGCGTCCGATTTCTGGCATCGCCTGGCTGCCGCTGGCGCTTTTCATCTTTGGCGTGGGCAACACACTGCCCGTGTTCATCATGGTGTATGTCGGTTTCTTCCCGATCCTGTTGAACACGGTGGCCGGTGTGCAGCAAATAGATCGCAAGCTCATTGCTGCGGCCGACACGATGGGCATCAACCGCCGCGCCCTGCTCACGAAGGTGCTGGTGCCAGCGGCGCTGCCCAGCGTGGTGGTCGGCGTGCGGCTGGCCTTCGCCGCGTCGTGGGCTGCGATCGTCGCGGCCGAGCTCATTGGCTCGCCCAGCGGACTCGGCTTCGCCATCGATTGGTACCGCCAGTTGCTCATGACGCCCAAGGTCTTCGCTTTCATCATGGTGATCGGCTTGGTGGGCTACCTCTGCGACCTGGGTCTGCGCCGGTTGCAGCGCGTGTTGACCCCCTGGATCGAAGGGACCGAACTGAAATGACCACTGCCACCCTTGTTTCCAGGGACCGCCTGGCGCGCGTGCTGCGCGCTGGCGCCCTGCCGCTGGCGCTGCTAATTGCATGGCAACTCTGGACTCTCAATTTGCCTTCCAATAGCCCGGCTCCCATGCCATTGCGAGTGGTGCATACCGCTGTCGAACTGGTCACCCACGGCGGCTTGCTCGATGCCTTGGTGCAAAGCCTCGGCCGAGTGCTGGCAGGATTTTCAGTTGCGCTGGTGCTCGGCGTGGCGATCGGTCTTCTGATGGGATCCAGCCGATCGGTCCGCGAAAACCTCGACCCGATTTTCGAAAGCTTCCGACCGATCGCCCCCATGGCCATCCTGCCGATCGCCATTCTCTGGTTCGGCACGGGGACGCCCTCCGCGCTTGCCATCGTCGCGTATGCGTCGTTCTTTCCAGTCCTGGTCAACACAGTGCACGGAGTCAACCGGATCGACCGCAAGCTGGTGCTTGCAGCGCAGACGATGGGGGTATCGCGCTTGTCCACGTTGCTCCGGGTGATCCTGCCCGGTGCGCTGCCCAGCGTGTTGCTGGGATCGCGCCTGGCGATGGGCGTTGCGTGGACCGCGATCATCGCGGCTGAACTGGCGGTCGGCGCCAAGTCGGGCGGTGGCGGCTCCGGCGGCATCGGCCAGATGATGTTCGTCTTCTATGCCTACAGCATCGACCTCAACGCGATCGTCGTTTGCATGATCGCGGTGGGCTTGGTGGCGCTACTGATCGATCGAATCTTTCGTGCCGCCGAGTCGCGACTCATTCCCTGGAAACACTGACATGAACACCCCACTTCCCGCCACCAGCAAGCTGCGGCTCGCAGGCGTCAGCAAAAGCTTTTTCGCACCGCGCACCCAGCAGACGACATTGGCCGTGGCCGACGTGACGCTGGACATCCAGACGGGTGAATTCATCTGCATCGTCGGGCCCTCGGGATGCGGCAAATCGACCGTGCTCAACATGATCGCGGGTCTGGACAAAGCGACGGCGGGCGTTATTGAAAAGGACGGCGTGCCCATCACCGGCCCAGGTGCGGACCGTGGTGTGATGTTCCAGGACTACGCGCTGATGCCCTGGCAGACGGTGCAACAGAATGTCGGGTTCGGCCTCCACCACGGCACGCCGGGCGCCGGGCTCAACGCGGCGGCGCGTGCCGAGCGCGTCCGCCACTTCATCGAGCTGGTCGGTCTGAACGGATCAGAGAAGAAGTATCCGCACCAGCTCTCGGGCGGCATGCGACAGCGCGTCGCGCTCGCCCGCTTGCTGGCCAACGGTCCCGACGTGCTTTTAATGGACGAGCCGTTGGGCGCCCTCGATGCGCAGACTCGACTGATCTTGCAGATCGAGCTGCTGCGTATCTGGGGCCAGACCGCGCCGCGCGAACAGCGCAAGACAGCGGTCTTCATTACCCACGACATCGAGGAAGCGGTATTCCTGGCAGACCGGGTTGTGGTGATGAGCAGCCATCCCGGCCGCGTACGGGCCGTGCTCGATGTTCCGTTGCCGCGCCCGCGTGACGAACACGTACGGGGCGACCCCGACTATGGCCGGCTGGTCGAGAAGATCTGGGCACTGATTCGCGAAGAGGCCTACCGCGCCATCGGCGGCGTGGACACCACCGTGCAGAACATGACCCCGGCCGCGGTCTGAGCGGCACAACAATTCAAACCCCTACGAGACACGCCATGAACGACACCAAACTTTTCGCTTCTCGTCGCCAGCTGATCCTTGGCGGCGCCGCCGTCGCCGCCGGAGCGTCGCTGGCCATGCCGGCCTTCGTGCGCGCACAAGGCTCGCGCAGGCCGCTGAAGGTATCGGTCGGGCGCATCCCCTGGGCAGCGGGCAATTCGCCGATGACGCAGTACATGATCAACAACAAGCTGCTTGAGAAGCGCGGCGCCGAGCAGGGCTACGACCTGACGGTGGACTGGCGCGAGTACCCCACGGCATTGCCGATGGTCGAGGCGATGGTCGGCAACAACCTCGACATTGGCATGTGGGGCAACACGCCGATCACGCGCGGCCTGGCCAGTGGCCTGCCGATCAGCCTGCTGGTGCTGGGTGAGGGCCACCTGCGTTTCCTGATCACCACCCGCAAGGGTTCGCCGGTTCGCAACCTGCAGGATCTCAAGGGCAAGACAGTGGGCGTGTCGCTGGGCGGCGACCCGCAAAGCGCCCTCTTCCAGATGCTGCGCATCGAGCTGGGCGCAGACGACATCAAGGAAACAGGCATCCGCTTCGTGAACATGCCGACGCACGCGCAGGCAGCCTCGGTTCCTACCGGCGTGGATGCCACCTGCACCATCTACCCGGCGTTCCTGGCCGCGCAGGCTGGCGGAACGGTGGCGATCGCCAATTCCTTCGGCTACACCGAGGACTACTACGACGGTCCGGCCGGCAAAGGAGCTGGCCTGCAGCTCGCGAGCGTAAAGAAGTCGCCGTTTTTCCCGGACGGCTACTATCTGCATCGCTCATTCTGGATCGGGCGCAACGGCTTGATCGAGCAGCACCCGCAGGCTGTCGTGGCCTTCCTTTTGGCTCAGCAGGATGCAGTCACGGCGCTGAGCGCGATGGACGCCGGCGCCGTGTCCCAGCTGGTCAAGGAGTACTGGAAGCTGGACGCCACCGACGGCGCGAAGGTGGTCAAGGACGACGTTCTCTTCTCACGCGGCTGGGCCTGGCCGACCGAAAACGATGCCCGCGCCGTGCTGGAGACCTCCAAATTCATGGCCGACAACAAGGTCATCCAGAAGCCCCTGCAGTGGGCTCAGGTCAAGGATGCCTTCGCACGCACCGCGCCGCTCATCAAACAGGCCTACGACAAGCTGGGCGCGAAGCCTGGCGAGAGCGAGTTCAGCCGCACCGATACGGCCGATCTGCGCGGCAAACCGGTGTGGCAGATCAACCAATGGGCCGAGCGGACTTGAACCGGCACGGCTATTCCATTTTTTACTCCAGGAGCATTGCAATGAAAGTTGGATTCATCGGACTGGGCGTCATGGGCGCCCCAATGGCCGAGAACATCATCAAAGGCGGTCACGAGCTGACCGTGTACGACCGCAGCCCCGACGCCATTGCGCGCCTGGTGAAGGCCGGCGCCAAGGCTGCAGCCAATCCGCGTGAAGTCGGCGCAGCCAGCGACATCGTCATCACCATGCTGCCCGAGCCACAGCATGTCGAAGAGTGCGTCACCGGCAAGGACGGCGTGGCCGAAGGTCTGCGCGAAGGCGGCATCGTCATCGAGATGAGCACCATCGACCCGGCCACCTCGCGTCGCGTGGGTGATGCATTGCGCGCGAGCGGGCGCGAACTGGTCGACTCGCCGGTTGGCAAGACCAGCGAACATGCCGCCACCGGCACGCTGACGCTGATGATTGGCGGTAACCAGGCGGCCATCGACCACGCCATGCCCGTGCTCAAGTGCATGGGCACCGACACCTACTTCTGCGGCGGTCCCGGCACCGGTCACGCCATGAAGATCACCAACAATTTGCTGGCCACAACGATCATGATCGCCAACACCGAAGCGCTGGCCATCGGCATCAAGGCCGGCCTGACTCTCGAGCTGATGCAAGAAGTCATGCGCACCACGATGGCATGGAACCAGCAGTTCGCAATTGCGATGCCCAAGAAGGCGTTCCTCGGCGATGACAGTCCCGGCTTCGCGGTGCGCCTTGCCTGCAAGGATGTGCGGCTCGCCTGCGATCTGGCCGAGCAGCAAGGCTTCAGAGCGGAAGTCGGCCGCGCCGCACAGCGCACCATGGAACAGGCCATCGAACGCAAGCTCGGTGACCGCGACACCGCGGTGCTCATGAAAATCCGCGAGGAACAGCTCGGTATCGAGGTCCGCCAGAGCAGCGCGGTCAAGCAGGTCGCATCGGTCTCCGCCTGAGCACCGCACGCCAATGGTTGCCTACGTCATCAACGACATGATCGTCACCGATCCCGCGCTATTCGAGGAGTACAAGAAGCTCTCGCCTGCGACGGTGGCACTGTATGGCGGCCGCTTTCTCGCGCGCGGCGGCCATGTCGACCCACTGGAAGGAGACTGGTCGCCCAAGCGCCTGGTGATCATCGAGTTCCCCAGCGTTGACCAGGCTCGTGCGTGGTCGGACTCGCCGGAGTACGCAGCGGCGAAACAGCTGCGCCACCGCTCGGCGCTATCGAAACTGATCGTCGTCGAGGGCGCTTCCACCGGAGCGCTTGCGGAGGGACCTCAAGCCGAGCGGCTTTGGGCCAGATAGTCGAGCAGTTTGGTAATTGAACTGTTCGCCCCGCGATCGCTCTTGACGCAGATCAGCATGCGTCGCTCCGCCCATTCTTCGACAAGGGGGCGCACCGTGAGGCCGAGGCCTCCCGCCAGCACACTCGCTGCCTGATAGGGCAGCAGGCCGATGCCCAGTCCCGCCTGCACCATGCGGCAGACTGCCTCGAAACTGCGGACCTCGACGCGCAACTGGAGCGTGCGTTCTGCGATCACCGCCTGCTCAGCCAGCAAGTGCATCATCGATGAGCTGCTCTCGAGCGCGATCAGATCTTCGTCAAGCAAGTCGACAAATTTCATGTCAGCCAAACGTGCGAGCGGATGACCGGCAGGCATGACGACCGCAATGCGATCGGAGCTGTACGCGAAGGTTTCCAAACCATCGGTTCGGGTACCTTCGACGATGATGCCCACATCGCCCTCAGCAGCCAGCAGCGCCCTCACGATCTCACTACTCCAGCGTTCTTCAAGGACGAGGCGAACATCGGGGTTTTCGAGGGCGAAGCCGGCGAGGTCTTCAGGCAACGACTCGGTGATCACCGAGGTGTTTGCCAGGATTCGGAGCACGCCCCTGCGACCGACAGCGTGGTCGCTCATCTCGGACTGCATCTGGTTGATCTCTATCAACATTCGCTTGGCATAGGGCAAGAGGGCTGCACCCGCTGGCGTGAGCTCCACACCGCGGGATGAACGCTCGAGCAACGGTGTCTTAAATCGATGCTCCAGCAGCGCGATGCGACGGCTGGCTGCGGCCAGTCCGATATGGGAAGCTTCTGCAGCCTTGGTCAGACTGCGAAGCTCGGCCGCACGAACGAACAGGGCCAGAGAGTCAATATCGGGAAGCATGCGATCTCCTCGCGTCCGGTCTTATTGAAGGTGAAAGACAGGGGTCAAAACGCGCGGACGTCAGGCCAGGATTATCGCTTGAACGCATGCTCCGAAGCACTCGGAATCACGAGCCGGGCAACGGCAAATGCAGGCAAGTGACATACACAGTCTTCGGTCGACGCGACGGCCCGCCAAGGGTCGGGGTGGCGTCCTTCGTGGTGTTCGATCCATGCATGCGCGTCGAGCAAATGCAGTACACCGGCCGACAGCGATTCCGTTCGAATCCAAAGTGCTGTCTCGGAAAGGTTCGCCATCAGGACGATCGAAGCTCCGGGGCGCACGAAGGCGAAAGCAGCGCTGGAAGCGGGGTGGGTAACATGCACACGCAGTACGCTGGAGGCGCCACGGATCTCGCGTAGCACCCATCCCGCCGGAGTCAGTTGCACCGACGAAGCGTCGTCGCCAAAGAACAGACCTTCCCCGGGGCCGAAGCCCCACACGCTCACCGCCTGCAGGGCGCACTGCGCCAGAGTCCCGATGTGCCCGATCATCCAGGCCGCCCCGTAAAGTGCGCCGCTGCGTGGGTCTCGACGGGCCAATGCGATACGTCGTGTGCCATCCGACGCAGGCTGATCTCCAAGTGGGCTGCGTGGTGCCGCGATGCCGCTCGGCCCGACCCTCACGGCGACTTCAGGATGACGCGTGCGCGCTGTGTCGATGAGCGAGGGTAGGCTTTGCAGACCATCCATCGGAGACTGATCGTCTGCTCCGTGCACGATCGCGCTGACGGTAAAGCTCAGGAAGTTCACTGGCCCAAGGTTTTCAACTCGATTGAATTGAGCAAAGAAATACGGGGTGCCGCCGCCAATCGCAGCGCCCGGAAACGCATCGCGCAGAACCGCGACCATTGAATGTGTCGCCGGAAACCCAGCAACGGCTTCGGCATGGATTCCGCGTTCCTGCAGCAAGCGACCGAGCGACATGATCCGCGCAGCACTCGAAACCGTTACCACTCGGATGTCGAGTCGCAAGGGTCTGCCGCTTGCGACGACACATTTTTCAAGCACGTCGAAATCGACCACATCATGGGGACTGTCGAGCACGAGGTGAATCTGTATCGGCGACAGTGCTTTGACTTTGGCAAGTAGTTGACCATCCTCGACCAATTGCTCGGGCGCCAGACCGATGCCAATTGCAGGGCAGCGATCCAGCGCAGTGCCCACAGCGAATGCCGGACCTTCGACAGCCTGTGCGGGGAACGGAACACGGCCAACTTCGAGTTCCACCCGCTGCGTCAACGGGACTCCAGCGCGCAAGCAATAGGGGCGAGGCATGGAATTGGAGCGGCCGTAGACCTTGAACGACGCGTCCGCATTGTTGCGCTGGTCCTCGAATTCGAAGCTCTCTCCGAACAGTCGGCAGCTTGCCCATGCACCGTCTGCAAACTCATGCCGTAAGGATTTCACCAGCATGAACGGAGGCCAGGGCGGCACCAGTCGTGGAAACGTCGAAAAGCTGGTGCGTCCATCGTCGTGGCCAATCTCTACAGCGCGCCCCATCGCCGACATCGGATGCATCACGCATAGGCCGGTACGCTGCGTCGCGATGTCCTCCTGCGCGACCGCGGTGCCTTCATAGCGAACTCGACCCGAGACATCTCCTTCAATGCGGATGTGCAGGTCGATCCTGGGCGCGACGGCGAAGTGGGCTTGTATGTCGACCGAAAAATCGCTGACGCCAATGCGCGTTTTGCAGACATCCACGATGGATTCGGGCGTAGCCCATCCGGCGCTCCGATACACAAACGCAACGCCATGCCAGACCTCGTGCCCACCGGCACGCAGAGCTAGCAGTTTTGTTCCCTGCAATCGCAGTGAGAGTGGCCCGGCCTGCAGCGCAATAGCGTCCGCGGGAATCTCTTTCGTCCCGAACAGCGCAACGCGTGTGCAAACATCCATCGCAACGGTCAAAGTCGACCGCCTAGATCGTTCGTCCGCCGTCGACCGGCAATTCCACGCCTGTGATGAATGCAGAAGCGTCGCTCGCGAGCCAGAGCGCCGCGTTGGCCACATCTTCGGGAGTCGACATCCGACCCAGTGGAATGCTCGCGACAATTCTTGCGCGGTTTTCAGGCGTGTCCGGCATACCAAGGAACTGCTCGATGAGGCCGGTCGCACCCATCACCGGGCAAATTGCGTTGACTCGAATGTTGTCGGGTCCAAGCTCGGCTGCCATGGACTTCGAGAGCAGATTTACGGCGCCCTTCGACGCGTTGTACCAAGTCAATCCTGGCCGCGGTCGCAAACCAGCAGTTGAGCCGATGTTGATGATCGAGCCACTGCGACGCTGGCGCATCAGCGGCACCACTGCGCGCGTCATATGAAAAATGGATTTGACGTTGACGTTGAAAACGCGATCAAAAGTTGCTTCGTCGACTTCCAGCATCGGCTGGTTGCGATGCGTAGTTCCGGCATTGTTGACGACGATGTCCGGCACGCCGAACGCCCTCGTGCACGCGTCAACAGCTGCATTGATATCATCTGCAATTGACACGTCGCACCGGACAGCCAGCGCACACGGGCCGATCGACTCTGCAACGTGCCTTGCTCGGTCGCCGTCAAGATCGGCAATGAGTACGCGGGCGCCCTCCGCCGCGAAGAGGCGGGCAATGCCTTCACCGAAGCCGCCCGCGGCACCTGTGATGAGCGCGATCTTGTTTTGAATCTGTGCCACGGTGTAGTCCCTTCTGAAAACTTTACGGCCAGAGGATCTGCGTTTCGACCGAAATGATCGGATCAATGTCGCCCGCAAAATTAGGCAAGTCAGCCAGCAGCGTCACACCCTCGGGACTCGCGAACGCAGCAACCATGGCCTCCTCCGAATCAAACCAGAGCTCAGAGAATCCGTCGTAGCCAAACTTGGGAAAACGTTCGCGATCCACCAGATTGACCGAGTAACGGCGCAGCCCGGGCAATATCTTGCAGAGTGCAGCGTGCTTGTTCATCCAATGATTGACGAACTCGTCGTGCGAGAGGCTTTCCTTCTTGCGAAGAATGCCGAGGCGTTTGGTGAAAGTTTTTTGCATTTAGGTGGTCCTTGGTTTTAGATAAAAAAGACGCTCCGCCGGTCAGACGCAAGCCTGGCATGCTGGAGCAGTTGGACGCCATGACCCCCTGATCAAGTCCTGTCGAACCAGACGGTCTGTGCGTTCATGAATTCGTGAACGCCATAGTGGGACAGCTCACGCCCGTAGCCGCTTTTCTTGACGCCGCCGATCGGCACGCGCGGGTCCGACGCTGAAAAGCCGTTCACGAAAATTCCACCGGTGTCGACCCGACGGGCGAGTTGCCGGGCCAGGTCCTTGTTTTGGGTCCAGAGAGCGCCGCTCAGACCGAACTCGCTATTGTTGGCCAGGTCGATCGCATCGTCGACGCTCTCGGCTACGGTCAGCGCCGCGACCGGCCCAAAGGTCTCCTGATCGAATGCGACCATGCCGGGTCTCACGCCCGCAAGCACGGTGGGCTCGTAGTAATTCCCTTTGCCCGCCATCTTGCTGGCACCCAGCAGCACCTCGGCGCCAGCCTCGACGGTGCGCTGGACTTGCGTGTCGAGCTCGTCGCGCAAGTCGTACCGCGCCATCGGGCCAATGTAGGTTGTCTCGTCTGCCGGATCGCCGATCTGCAAGGCCGACACCGCTTGGACGAATCGTTCGGTAAACGCCGCCGCAATCGGCGCTTCAAGAATGATGCGCTTGGCTGCGATACAAATTTGTCCGGTGTTCTGAAAGCGGCCGACGACAGCGGCTTTGACCGCCGACTCGAGGTCGGCGTCGGCCAACACGATGAAAGGGTCCGAGCCACCGAGCTCCAGCACGGTTTTCTTAAGGGCGGCACCGGCTTGGGCAGCAATGGCCGAGCCGGCCCGGACGCTGCCGGTGACGGCGACCGCGGCGATCCGCGGGTCGACAATGGCCTTGGCCACGAGCTCCGGCGTGATGTTGAGCACGCTGAAAGCGCCTGGCGGCACGCCAGCCTCCAGCCACGCGGCTTCGACGAGATAGGCGCACCCCATGACATTGGGCGCGTGCTTGAGCACGTACGCGTTGCCGCCGAGCAGGATCGGCACAGCGCCTCGAAGAACCTGCCAGTACGGAAAGTTCCAGGGCATGACCGCAAGTACCGGCCCCAGCGGCAGGTAGGACACATAGGCCTGCTCACCGATGGCGGTGGACTGGTCGCCCAGAATCGCGGCGCCATTCTGGGCATACCAGTCGCACAGCACGGCGCATTTCTCGACTTCCGCACGCGCCTGCACGATCGGCTTGCCCATTTCGCGGGTGGCCATCCGGGCCAGCGCTTCGATGTCGCGACGCAGGACCGCGGCCATGCGCGCCAGCATGTCGAGCCGGGTCTGTACCGTCGTGCCAGACCAGGCCTTGAACCCTTGCATGGACAGACCAACGGATCGGTCGAGGTGCTCGATCGACTCGTAGGGATAGCGGCCGATCACGTCGCCGTTGGACGGATTGGTCGACAGTGCAGCGTCTATCGAATGGAATGAGGAATTCATAAATATTCAGGCGGTCAGCGGCTAATGGGTGGGAAGTTCAGATCGCCACGGCGGCGCGCAGTGCCGCAATGTCGTCCGGGCTGCGGCCGATCGAGCGGAGGATGGCGTCTGTGTGTTCGCCGACTGCAGGCACCGCATCCATCCGATAGGCGAAGGCACTCTGCCTTCCAGGCGGCAGCAGCGCCGGAATCGGGCCGGCAGGCGAGCCCACGCTGCGCCAGCGATCGCGCGCTTTAAGTTGCGGGTGTTCCCAGAGTTGCGACATGTCGTTCATTCGTGCATTGGCGATCTGCGCGGCATCGAGGCGCTCCAACACTTGTTCTGTACTCAGCGAATTAAAGGTCGCGTGGATGATGTCGCGCAGCACCTCCCGGTTCGAATTGCGTTTGGCGTTCGCATCGAAGCGTGGATCATCAGCCAGGGACGACGTCAACAGAACCTTCTCGCAAAAGAGGCGCCACTCACGCTCGTTCTGCAGTCCCAGCATCACCGTGCCGCCGTCGCCCGCCGGAAACGGCCCGTACGGGTAGATGGTGGCGTGCGCTGCCGCGCTGCGTGGCGGCGGTGGCGCGCCATCGTAGGCGTAGTACATCGGGAATCCCATCCACTCGGCTAGGGACTCGAGCATCGACACGTCGATGTGCGAACCCCGGCCCGTCTTGCCGCGCTGGATCAGCGCGGCGAGGATGCCGGTGTAGGCATACATACCGGCTGCAATGTCGGCAATCGAATTGCCGGACTTGCAGGGCTCGTCCGTTGTACCGGTCACCGACAGGAAACCGGCCTCACTTTGAATCAGCAGGTCGTACGCCTTCTTGTCGCGGTAGGGTCCGTCCTCCCCATAGCCAGAGATATCGCACACGATGAGCTTCGGATGCAGCGCCTGCAGCGTTCGGGCATCCAGACCCATGCGCGCCGCCGCGCCCGGCGCGAGGTTCTGCACCAACACGTCAGCGCCGCTTAGCAGTTCCCTCAACACGGCCAGCGCAGACGGCTGCTTGAGGTCCAGCGTCAGACTCTCCTTGGAGCGGTTGACCCAGACGAAATGCGAGGCCTCGCCATCGACACGCTGGTCGTAGGCCCGTGCAAAGTCGCCGGCGCCCGGACGCTCGACCTTGACGACCCGCGCGCCGAGGTCTGCCAGTTGGCGTGTGCAGAACGGCGCGGCAATGGCGTGTTCCAGAGAGATCACCGTAATGCCGTCGAGTGGTCGTGTCATCGTGCAGTCCTTTCCAGACTAATTTTGCGAAGACAGTGCCGGTCCGGCCATCGGGATTTGATCAAGCGGGACTTGTCCAGATTCGACATTAGGGAAATTACTGAGCCAATGCGTCGAAGACCCCCTTCGACAATGTCGAATTCCAAATGCGCGCAGGCCATGAAAAGATCGGCGGCATGACGACTCCGCCCGCGGATCGCGCCGCGTCGCGTTCCTATCTCTTCGTGCCCGGTGACCGACCAGACCGTTTCGACAAGGCCTGGACCAGTGCAGCCGACGCCGTGATCCTTGACCTGGAAGATGCAGTCGACGCCACCCGCAAGATGCAGGCTCGCGCGGCCGTGCTGGCGTGGCTGTCGCCCGAGCACCCCGTTCTGGTCCGCATCAACAGTGTCGACACCTCCTGGTACGAAGACGACCTCTGCTTGCTGCAACACCCCGGTGTCCTGGGGCTGATGGTGCCGAAGGCAGAGCAACTCGACGCCGCGCTGGTGCACGCTTGCACGCTGCATGAAAAATGTCTGCTTCCTATCGTCGAGAGCGCGCGCGCCTTTCAGCATCTCGCTGAGTTGGCAAGTACTCCGAGGGTGGAAAGACTGGCCTTCGGCACCATCGATTTCCAGGTCGACACGGGCATATCCGGCGATGACGACGCCCTGCACTACTTCCGGTCCCGACTGGTCCTGGAATCACGGCTCGCCGGCCTCCAGCCGCCGCTCGATGGCGTCACCGCAGACATCGGCAACATGGACGTCCTGCGAGCCGACGCGGAACGTTCAAGGCGCTTTGGCTTTGCCGGCAAGCTCTGCATTCATCCGCTGCAGGTGGCGATCGTGAACGAGGCCTTCTCGCCCAGCGCCGCCGAAATTGCCTGGGCGGTGCAGGTGATGGAAGCGATAGCGCGATCGGCCGGCGCCGCTGTCGCAGTGGAAGGCAAGATGGTCGACCGCCCTGTGATCATGAAAGCGCAACGCGTTTTGCAAAACCGGCAGACCACGAGCCGTCGAGACAGCAGCAGCTAGCCGGACGAGGTCAGCACCTCGAGCATGCAACTCAGCGAGGCGCTTCGCGGCCTGCCCTTCTTGACGCAGGCCAGCATTTGCCGCACGGCCCACGCGTCGCTCAACGGCCGTACGCTGAGTCCCATGCTCTGCCCGATCACACTGGCGGCGTCAAAGGGAAGCAGACCCACGCCAAGGCTGGACTGCACGACACGGCACACGACCTCGAAGCTCCGCACCTGCACGCTCAGTCGCAGTCCCTTCTCCACGCTGATCGCGTGTTCTGACAGCAGTCGCATCATCGACGAGTCGCTTTCGAGCGCGACCAGGTCGTAGTCCAGCACGTCGCTGAACGACGCTGTATCCGCAGCAGCCAGCGGATGGCCCTGCGGCACGACGATGGCGAGTCGGTCCGACCGGTACTTGAAGACTTCGAGTCCATCCGTCGGGGCGCCTTCCATGATGATGCCGACATCCGCTTCGCCGGCCAGCAGCGCCAGAACGATCAGGGCGCTCCAGCGCTCCTCGACGATAAGCCTCACGTCAGGGTTGGCCCGGGTGAAGCGCGCCAAGTCATCCGGTACGTATTGCGCCATGGCCGAAGTGTTGGCCAGAATTCGCAGCTGCCCGCGACGGCCGGCACCGTGGTCGTCCATGTCGGCCTGCATCTGGTTGAGCCGCAGCAGGATCGCCTTGGCATGGACCAGCAGTGTTTCGCCGGCCGGGGTGAGTTCGACACCCTTGGGCGAACGTGCAAGAAGCGTGGTCTTGAGGCGGTGCTCCAGCAAGACGATTCTGCGGCTGGCGGCCGCCAGGCCCATGTGCGAGGAACCGGCTGCGCGCGTCAGGCTGCGCAGTTCGGCCGCCTTGACGAAAAGCGCGAGTGAATCAATGTCGGGCAACATGCAAGGCGACTCCGTGTGGGGGCGGCAGTATGACATCGCCAGGTTGCATCTTTGCGGTTGCACGAAGGGTTTCCCCGGACTCTGAATATTCGATAAGGCCGGTTGTCGAGATTCAGCTTCTTGCGGCCAGCCTCCGAAACCTACAGTGCGCGGACAACCGTGGGACCCAACATGCACCTACTTCTCAACACCACGTCGCCGTATGCGCGCATCGCTCGCATTGCGCTGGCGGAAAAGGAAATTGGCGACTTGTCTGCCGATATCGTCGACCCATGGGCGGATGCGCCTCAGTTGCTCGAGGTCAACACCGCAGCCAGAGTGCCCGCGCTCATCACCAGTGAAGGCAGGTCGTTGACCGAGTCCCTTCTCATTGTCATGTGGCTTGAACACCGACAACCAGAACCGTCGTTACTGGGTCACGACATCACAGCAGTGTTGTCGCGCGCCGGCATTGCGATGGGCGTCATCGACGCTGCAGTACACACCCTGATCGGTCGCAAGATTACCGATGCGGACTTCGACAACGCCCCTGTGGGACTGCGGCGGCGGCGTTCGATTGTCGATGGATTGCAACGCCTGGAAGCAGACCCGCCCGAATACACGAATGGTGTGCCAGATCTTTCCGTGATCACCAGCGTGACGGCACTCGAATATGTCCAGTTCAGATTTGGGACAGCCACCTGGACTCCTGAGCTTCCAAGACTCGACGCTCTGGCCGGGCGAGTTCGACAAAGGCAGTCGTTCGAAATGAGTTACCCGCGTCCATAGTGGCGTGTTGAAAACCACTACCCCCTAACGACTGCGCCGCTGCTCAGCATTCATCAGCGCCGACAGCATCGCATCGCGCACCGCCGCCATCGGCCGGCTGTCGTCGTCGGCCTGGCGCGTGACGAGGGACAGTTGCAGCACCGGCGCGTTGCGCCCGAGCCGGACGATCCGCACCGGGTACATGTTCAACAGGCCGGGGGCGGCGATCTGAACGACAGAGATGCCGAGGCCGGCGCTGACCATGGCGACGATGGCGGGCGTGCTGTCGATTTCGAGATGGCCGCGCTTCTCTCGCACATGGGTGTTCACGAAGCGGGCGGCCAGCGTGCCTGTCACCGCATCGAGCTCCCCGGCCTTGACCGCTGCCGTCAGGGCTGAACTGCGACCGCGCGACGGTCGCAGCTCCAGTCCCGGATAGCGTTCCAGCAAGGTCTGCATGGTGTTCGGCAAGACGACCGGCTGCATCGATTCGATGACACCCAGCTGCACCACGCCTTGGAGCGTCGCAGTCGGACACTTTTCGCAGCGACTCCAGTTGCTGCAGCGCATCGCGCATCACGCATCACAGTGGCGACTTCTTGCGCCAGCTTCATCGGACGCACCTGCAGACCCGAGCGATCGAACAGCGGTTGGCCGAGTTCGCACTGGGCCAGAGGGGGCGCGGACTGAACTGCGCCGGGGAATCAGGGCTGCTGCAAGCGCCCCAACAACTCCATGGTCGGATACCCGTCCGCCGGCAGCCCGATGCTCCGCTGGTAGCGCCGCAAGCCATCCCGCGTGGCTGGCCCCATCATCCCGTCGGGTGTGCCGCTGGCAAAGGCGCGCTGGTTCAACGCGGTCTGCATCGCGACCAACTGGCTGCGCGAGAGCGACTGCAGATCGCGCGGCCATGTCGCCTGCACGCCCGCACCGCCTGCGAGGCGCTGCGACAGCAGGCCGACTGCGAGCGCGTAGCTGGTCGAGTTGTTGTAGCGAAGGATGGCGCGAAAGTTGGGCCCCACCAGGAACGCCGGACCGCGCGCACCGGCAGGCAGCAAGACCATGCTGTCGTCGATAGTCGGCAAGGGCTGGCCGTCCATCGACCGCACACCTTCCGCGGCCCATTGCGTACTCGACTGGCGGACCGACGTGTCGGCGCGCCCGTAGTCGAAGCCTGTCGGCAGCTGCACTTCGACGCCCCATGGGTTGCCGGCTTGCCAGCCCGAACGCGACAGGAAGTTGGCGGTCGACGACATCACGTCCGCCATGCTGCCCCAGATGTCACGGCGGCCATCACCGTCGGCATCCACCGCGTAGGCCAGAAAGTTCGACGGCAAGAATTGCGTCTGTCCCATGGCGCCGGCCCAGGAGCCGATCATGTGATCGCGGTCGATGTCGCCGTTGTCGAGGATCTTCAGCGCCGCCAACAATTCACGGCGCGCCCAGTCTTCGCGGCGACCTTCGAAGCCGAGCGTCGCCAGCGCATCGATGGTCGGGGTGCTGCCGTAGTTGCTGCCGAAATTACTTTCCATGCCCCAGATCGCGACCACGATGGCGGGCGGCACGCCATAGCGAGCGGCCGCTGCATCGGCTTCGCGACGAAGCTGCGTCAGCTTGTCCAGCCCTGTCGCAATGCGTTGTGCCGTCACGGTGTTGTCGAGGTAGTCCCACACCGCGCGCGTGAATTCGGGCTGTGCGCCATCGAGCTCGACGACGCGCGGCAAGTAGTGCACGTTGTCGAAGGCAAGGCGCAGCGTGGCGTCGCTGATGCCGGCGGAACGGGCGCTGGCGCGGAAGTCAGCAATCCAACGTGCGAAGCCTTGTTCGAGCGTGGTGTCGTCCGGCGAAGGCTTTGGTGTCGGCGTCAGTGCAATCGTTGCCGGTGCTGAAGAAGACGACGGCGCCGGAGGAGCAGAGGCGCAGCCTGCGAAGACACCGATGACCGATGCCATCGCGGCGAAGCGCACGGCGCGCACTGTCTGAAAACTGAATGAATGCATCCCTCGATTCTGTCCCCTCAGCGGGTCTCATCCCCGCCCGCGCCAGCGCCCAGATAGGCCCGCCGGATTTCGGGTCGACCCGCCAACTCCGTCGGCGTTCCGCTGGCCACGATGCGTCCTTCTTCCAGTACGGCGCCGCGATCGGCCACGGCCAATGCCATGCCGACGTTCTGCTCGACCAGCAGCACGGCCATGCCCTCGGCGTGGATAGTTCGGATGGCATCGAACATGTCGTGCACTACGCTTGGCGCCAACCCGAGCGAAGGCTCGTCGAGCAGCAGCAACCGCGGGCGCGCCATCAGCGCGCGGCCGATCGCCACCATCTGCTGCTGTCCGCCCGACAGCGAACCCGCGGGCTGCGCGAGCCGCGACACCAGCATCGGAAACAACGCGCAGACGCGCTCCATCGTCTGCGCCCGATACGGCTTCGCATGCGCTGCATAGCTGCCGAGTTCGAGGTTCTCGCGCACGGTCATCTGCCCGAACAGACGACGGCTCTCCGGCACCAGCGCGATGCCTTCCGAGCAGAAGCGATGCGACGGCATGCGCGACAGATCCTTTCCATCCAGAAAGTACGAGCCGGCGGACAGCCGGTTGAGCCCGGCGATGGTGTTGATGAGCGTGCTCTTGCCGGCGCTGTTGGGGCCGACCACGCAAAGCAGCTCACCGGCCGCGACCGAGAGCGACACATCCCACAGCGCGGTCGCCGCACCGTAGGCGACCCGGATCGAATTCATCTCAAGCAGCATGAAGCACCCCCCGTGGCGCGTCGGGTTTGTCATCGCGCGTTGCGCCGCCGGCGTCGATGCCTTTGCCCAGGTACGCCACCACGACATCGGGTTGCGCCATGACATCGGCGAACGCGCCACTCGCCAGCACCGCGCCGCGATCGAACACGACGATGCGGTCGCAAAGCGCAGCCACCGCGCGCATCACATGCTCGACGAAGACGATCGTCGTGCCCTCGGCGCGAATGCGTTCGATGAGTGCCACGGCACCGTCGATCTCGGATGGCGTGAGGCCAGACAACACCTCGTCGAGCATCAGTAACTGAGGCCGTGCCGCCAACGCCCGTGCGAACTCCAGGAACTTGCGCTGGTGCAGGTTGAGCTCGTCGGGCAAGGCACCGGCGCGCTCCGACAAGCCGGTGAACGCAAGCCATTGCCAGGCTTGCGCTTCGGCGGCGTGTCGGCTCAATCCTTCGGCACCGAACATGGAGGTGAGCGCGACGTTTTCGAGCACGGTCAGGTTCGAGAACGGTCGCGGTATCTGGTACGTGCGTGCGATGCCGCTGCGTGCCACGCGATGCGCTGCGATGCCGGTGACCTCACGCTCGTCGAACTTCACCTGCCCCGCAGTGGCGAGGTAATGCCCGCTCACCACGTTGATGAAGGTCGATTTACCGGAACCGTTCGGCCCCAGCAAGCCGAGGATCTCTCCGCGCCGGACGTCGACATCGACGCCGCGCAGTGCCTGCACGCCGTTGAACGATTTCGCGAGGCCGCGCGTGCTGAGCAACAAGTCGCTTGCCGTATCCGTCGACGCTATGTTCACAGCGAAGCTCGATCGCGGCCTCGCTGTCGCGATGACCGCCGGCCGCAACGGCGCCTTGCGCTTCGTCCAGCAACCCAGCACGCCGTGCGGCATGAACAGGATTACCAGGATCAGCACCAGCCCCAGCACCACCTTGCCGGCAATCGCGTTGTCGGCCGAGGTAAAGCCGAAGAGCAACGCGGTGATCGCCACCGCGCCGACCGCAGGGCCGGCCCAATGCCGCGATCCACCGAGCACCGCCATCAACACGACCGTGAGCGGCAGCGTGATGCCGAAGGTGTCGGCCGTCGTCACGTAGGAAACGAACAGCGCGTGGATGCCGCCGACCAGTCCGGCCAGCCCGCTCGACAGCGCCAGCGCCAGCAGCTTGTAGCGATAGGTCGGCACGCCCATGACCTCGGCCACGTCTTCGTCGTCGCGGATCGCGAAGAGGCCGGTGCCCAAGCGCGACTAGAAAACCACGATGCCCGCGAGCGCCGCCAAGGCCGCCGCGAGCAACGACAGCAGGTAGAAACTGCCCGACGCTGTGGGCGCAAGCACGGGCACCGCCACTCCGTTGAGATAGACGCCCGGCCCGCCGTCGATGGGCGTGTTGACGATGACAGTCGCAACGACGAAGGTGGCGGCCAGCGTCAGCAACGCGAAGACTTCACCCCGCACCGACTTGACCCGAAACGCCACCGCGCCGAGCACGCTGCCGAACAGCGCCGCCACCAGCGCCGCGGCAGGAAGTGTCCAGAGAAACGGAATATCGAAGCGTGTCGCAAGCACCGCTGTCGTGTACATGCCAATGCCGAAGAAGGCGCCATGGCCGAAAGAGAAATACCCCGAGTAGCCCGACAACAGGTTCCACGACGTCGCCAGTGCGATCCAGTGGAAGACCATGTACAGCACCGATTCCCACGAGCGCGGCAGCCCGACGAAAGGCAGTGCGGCAAGACATGTGACCACGGCCAGCAGAACCAACAACGAGCGCTTCATCTCACGCCCTCCCCGGCCGCGTCAGCAACATGACGAGCAGCAGCGAGAACGACACCAGCGGCGCCCATGCCGGCGCGGCGATGGCCATGGTCAGCGCTTCGACGACGCCGATGGCGCAGCCTGCGATCAACGGCCCCCACGGTCTGCCGAGGCCACCGAGCATCACTACCGCGAACACCACTCCGACCCACGTGAAGATCTGCGACGGCGCCAGCGTGTACGTCAGCGCGATGCAGACGCCGGCGATCGAGGCCAACGCAGCGTTCAGTCCCGCGAGTCCTAGCGCGAGCGCTTTTTCATTGATGCCGAAGGCGACCGCGATGGGCGCATCTTCAGCCGCCGCGCGAATCGCCTTGCCGATGTCGCTGCGCCGGAACACCAGCCACACCGCAGCGGCGACGGCGACACTGATCCCGAGCGTGATCATCTCCGGCAATGGAAAGTAGATACCGCCGAGTCGCAGCTTCATGTCGCCATAGGGCGTTTCGAGCCGACGGTAATCGGCGGTCCAGATCCACTGCAGCAGCGCTTCGAGAATGATGGTCAGCCCAAAGGTCACGAGCAACGAGTTGAACGGGCTCACCTTGAAACGCGCCATCACCCATTGGATGGCCGCGCCGATGACGAAGAACACCGGCGGCATGATGAGGAGCGCAAAGAGCGAATCGACACCGTGCTCGTTCAGCGCATAGGTCAGATACGCACTGGCAAAGGCGAGGCCGAAATGCGCCAGGTTGATTTGCCGCAGCAATCCCCACGACAGGCTCAACCCCAGGCCGAGCAGTCCGTAGATCGCGCCTGTGAACAAGCCGCTGACGATGGCTTGCGTCAGCAGCGTGAAACTCGGCATCGCCATCTCAGGCGTTGCGCAGCTTGATACCCGCCGCCGCCCAGTCGGCCGGCCACACGGTGACCCAGCGGCCGTCCTGCACCTGCTTCAGCTTCGACAGATCGGCGCCGAAGTTGCCGCGCTCGTTGAAACGCAACTTGCCTTCGATGGTGTCGATCTGGTTGCCCTTGATCCAGGTCGCGATGGCCTTGTCGTCGAGCGACTTGGTCGCGACCACGCCGGCTTCGATGATCTGCCACGCCGCATAGGACGACGCGGCCTGCGTCTCGGCACCGGTGTCGGGCAGATTGGCTTTGGTCGCGCGCTCGCGAAAGTTCCTGGCAAACGCCGCGGCCACCGGATTGTTGGTGAACGGCGCCTGGTCTTCGAAGATGGTGACGGTGAGCGCGCCGTTGCCTTCGGCGGCTTTCATCATCGGACCGGGGGCTGGGTAGAGATAGAAATGGCTTGGCGGGTGGTAGTCGATCTTCTTCATCGCGTCGAGCATCTGGTTGCCTTCGAGCCCGAGCGCGCCGTTCCAGACGAAGTCGGGATTGGCCTCCTTGACGCGGCCTGCAATCGGCCCGAAATCGCGATTGCCGAAGTCCCATTCGAGGAAAAGTACCTCTTGCAAGCCGCGCTTCTTCGCAACCTCGCGCGCGCCGTAAGACACGAACTGCACCGACGGAAACTTGCTTGTCAAAATCGCGATGGTCTTCGGAGGCTTGGGCGATGCAGCGAGCGCGTCGAGCACCAGGGTAGGCACCGTCGTCTGCGGGTCCGGCCCCATCGCCCACGCAGGAAATTGCTGCTCGTACTTGGCCAGGCTCGGCACGCCGAAGGTGTGGTGCACCAACGTCTTGTTGTAGCGCTGCGCGACGCCCATTGCCGACAGAATCGAACCCGTGGCGTAAGGCCCGATCAACAAGTCGACCTTGTCGGCGGTGACAAGCTGCTCGTACAGCGTGCGCGCCAGATCGGGCTTGGACTGGTCGTCTTTCAGCACCCATTCCACAGGCCGGCCAAGCAAGCCACCCCGGCGATTCAGCTCCTCGATGTACATCTCGCCAACGAGCTTGTGGATCATGGCGGTGGCCGACAGCGGACCGGTGAGTGCCAGCGTGCCACCGATCTTGATCGGTGCACCGGTGGGTGCTTGCGCATGCGCCGGGCCAGTGATGCCAGCAAGGCCAGGAACACCCAGAGCCGCGAGGGCCGAGAGAAATGTGCGGCGGTCGAATTGCATTTTCTTGTCTCCTGTATTTGTATTTGGGTCCGCGCTCGTCGGCGCCAGTCTCACTGCCAATTGCAGTGGCGCGTCTATGCCTGCTCGTCGACCACCGCATTCGACAGCAGCCCGACGCCTTCGATTTCGACCTCGCACACATCACCCGCCCGCATCCACAGCGGCGGCTTGCGCGCCAGTCCCACACCGGAAGGCGTGCCGGAAATGATGACGTCGCCCGGCTCCAGCGCGAAGGGTTCGGAGCACACCGAAACCAACGTGGCCACGTCGAAAATCATGTCGCGCGTGTTGGCGTCCTGCACCACCTTGCCGTTGAGCCGGGTCTGAAGCTTCAGGCCACGTGCGCCTTCGGGCAATTCGTCGGCGGTGACGAAGTCCGGGCCCATCGATCCCGAACGATCGAAGTTCTTGCCCATCATCCATTGCGCCGACTTGAACTGGTAGTCGCGCAACGACCCATCGTTGAAGATCGAATAACCGGCGACGTGCTTCAGTGCATCGGCCTTGTCGATGTAGCGGCCGCCCTTGCCGATGACCACCAGCAGTTCGCCTTCGTAGTCGAACTGTTCCGACACATGCGGCCGAACGATCGACTCGCCGTGGCCGACCCATGAACTCGGAAAGCGATGGAACAGCACCGGATAGGTCGGCGGATCGAACTTGCTTTCGGCCGCATGGTCGACGTAGTTCAGGCCAACCGCGATGGCCTTCGCCGGTGCACGAAACGGCGCGAGGAAGCGGAGGCCGGCGGCAGGCAGCTTGCGGGTTGCACGGCCCAGTGCGGCACGCGCGGCCGCCATACCGGCGTCGCCCAGCGCAAGCAGTTCTTCAAGCGTGGCAGGCAAGCCATCGGCGGTGAGATCGACGACATCATTGCCAACGCGAACACCCACATGGGCAGTGGCGGCTGGTGTGCCGGCATCGGAAAGGAACGAAACGAAACGCATGGAATTTTCTCTCAGCTATTCAGGAGGGTGTGATCTCGTCCGCAGTCACTTCGGGTGCGTGCTGCGGTGTTGTTTCATAGTTCTTCACGAAGTCTTCTGGCACGCGGGGACCCCAGACATAGAACGAGTCTTCGAGCGGATGGTCGGCGCTCGGCCAGTCGAATCCGTAGGGCACGAAGTCGATGTCGAACGAGTATTCGCAGTAGCTGCCCCACGGGTCGCGCACGTAATAGAAGTAGTTGGAGCCGAGCACGTGGCGGCCCACGCCCCAGCCGCGCTCGTGACCGGCGATGAGCATTTGCTCCATGCCCATGCCGACCTGATCGACACTGGCAACGTCCCAGCTGAGGTGGTGCAAGCCGGGTCCGTCGCTCTTGGCGAGCGCGAGCAAATGGTGGTCGCTGCCATGGACGCCGTGCATGAAGACGATCACGTCGCTCGACCGATCGGTCACGCGCAGGCCCAGCGCCTGCTCGTAGAAAGCCACTGCACCTGCGACGTCGCCGGAGAAAAACAGCGCGTGCGACAGGCGCCGCGGCCGCACCTGAGGAACGCGGGCGCGGTTGGGCGCTGCGCCGCGACCCTCCGGCACGACCGGATCGCGCGATGCAACGCTCTTCTGGGTCGGCGAGCTTTTCGGCGCGGGCCTGATCTGCACCGGAAAGCCTTCGGGATGCTGCAACCACAAGCTCTGTGCCGCGTCTTGCGAGTCACCAGAAAGTCCTGCAATGCGCGAGAGCGGATGCGGCTCGCAGGTCGTGAGTCGATGCATTTCGGCGTTCTGCGCGATGGCCTCGAAGTCCTGCTCGAAACATCCGAAGCTCAGGTACTGCAGCTTCTTCGGCTGACCGCGCACCTCGTGCAGCACGGCCCAGCAGTGCGGGTTACCGTCTGTGAAGAGCGCCAGTTCTCCGTCCGCCATTTCCGTGCGAAGGCCGAAGGCGGCATAGAAGCGCTCGGCCGCCGCGAGGTCGGGCACGGTGAACACGATGCGATCGAGTGAGTGGACTGCGGCCATGGTGGTCTCGTTGGAGTTCTCGGTTGTCTCAGTACATTTGTTGGCTTATCATATATTTTCAGTCACTCAATACACAAGCGATACACGCGCCCGCATTGCAGGGGTTTTCCCGCAATGAGGCGCGCCCAGTAGCCTCCTCTTCGACGCTCATGAGACTCGCCGCCAGCACCGCCCCAAACGGCAAGCAACCGTTGATGAACAACCGTTTGGTGTACGAGCGCATGCACGCCGACATCCTTTCGGGTCGGCTGCTGCCGGGTGCCAAGCTGAACATCGCCGGGTTGGCGCTTGAACTCGCGGTGAGTGCCGGCGCGGTGCGCGAAGCACTGGCCATGCTCGAAGCCGATGCGCTGGTGGTGTCGGAGCCGCAACGTGGCTACCGCGTGACGGCGGTGTCGGAAGAAGACCTCACACAGCTGGTGCGGGCACGTGTAGAGATAGAGAAGCTGTGCATTGCCGATGCAATAAAGCACGGCGACCTGAACTGGGAAAGCACGCTCGTCGCAGCCTTTCATCAATTGACGCGTCTGCATGAGCGGGACCAGAACGACCGCCAGCATCTGTCGGCCGAATGGACATTGGCTCACGCCAACTTCCATCACGCCATGATCGCCGGCTGCCCCAACGTCTGGCTGCGCCGCATGCACACACTGCTCTATCAACAGAGCGAACGTTATCGGCAGCTGTCGGCGCCGCTGGCAGTGGTCGCGCGCGATGTGCAGGGCGAACACAAGACGCTGTTCGACGCGGTGCTGCGTCGCGATGTGTCCGGTGCGCAAAAGCTGATTGCAAGACACCTCGAGAAGACGGCAACGCTGTTGCTGACGTCGCCTTTGTTGGGAGTGGCCGCGGCTTCTACGGCCGACAAGTAGCTCCGAAGATGTGGCTGCGGAGATGTGGTTGCGGAGATGCTGCGCGCGGCGCGCCTCGTGCATCAGGGCCGCGTGCCCACCTCGACCTCTTCTCGCGTCCACGCCCTGCACTGCTCGCTCAGGCTGAGCCCGAGTCCTGGTCGCGTCGGCACCAGCATGCGGCCGTTGGCGATTTCGAGCCGCTCGTTGAAGAGCGGTTCGAGCCAGTCGAAGTGCTCGACCCAGGGTTCGGTTGCGTACACCGCGCCGAGGTGCACATGCAGTTCCATCGCGAAGTGCGGGCCGAGCATCAGGCCCGCCTGCTCTGCCTGTGCCGCGATCTTCAGGAACGGCGTGATGCCGCCGACGCGCGGTGCGTCGGGCATCAGGTAGTCGGCCGCGCGATGGCGGATCAGCTCGCCGTGCTCGGCCGCGCTGGTCAGCATTTCGCCGGTGGCGATGGGCGTGTCGAAGCTGGCGGCGAGCGCGGCGTGGCCTTCGTTGTCGTACGCATCGAGTGGCTCTTCGATCCATATCAGGTTGAACTGCTCGAAGATCCGGCACATGCGCTGCGCCGTCGGCCGGTCCCATTGCTGGTTGGCGTCGACCATCAGCGCCACGTCGTCGCCCAAGTGTTTGCGCACGGCTTCGACGCGGCGGATGTCGAGCTTGCCGTCGGGTTGCCCGACCTTCAGCTTGATGCCGCCGATGCCGCGCTCGATCGATGCCGATGCATTGACGACCAGCTGATCGATGGGCGTATGCAGGAAGCCGCCCGAGGTGTTGTAGCAGCGCACCGAGTCACGCTGCGAGCCCAGCAACTTCGAAAGCGACAGGCCGGCGCGGCGCGCCTTCAGGTCGTACAGCGCGACATCGAAGGCACCGATGGACTGCACCGCCATGCCGCTGCGCCCCACCGATGCGCCGGCCCAGCTCAGCTTGGTCCACAGCTTCGAGATGTCGCTCGGGTCTTCTCCCAGCAGCGCGGGTGCAATCTCTTTCGCGTGCGCGAACTGGCCTGGCCCACCGGCGCGCTTCGAGTAGCTGAAGCCGAGGCCCTTGTGCCCGTCCTTCGTCTCGATCTCGGCGAAGAGCATCGCGATTTCGGTCATCGGCTTCTGCCGGCCGGTCAGCACCTTGGCATCGCTGATCGGGTTGGCGAGCGGCAGGTAGCAAGAAGAGACGCGGATCCAGGCGATGCTGTCGCCGGCAACCTGGCTAGACAGTGCGGGTGATGTAGCTCGGTTCATCAAAGCCTGCTCACTCGATCGTGATTTTTCCGGCTTCGATGACCTTCTTCCACCGCGCGTATTCCTTCTTTTGAAACTCTGCGAACTGTGCCGGCGTGTTGGCGACCATCTCGAAGCCGATGGAGGTGAACTGCTCCTTGACCTTCGGGTCGTTGAGCGCCTCGACGAACGCGGCATGGGCCTTGTCGCGCACAGCGACGGGCAAGCCCTTCGGCGCCACGATGGCCTGCCATGAAGCAACCTCGACGCCCTTCACGCCTGCCTCTTCGAGCGTCGGCACGTCGGGGAAGATCGGCGAGCGCTTGGGGCTGGTGATGGCCAGCGCGCGCATCTTGCCGCCCTTGATGTACTGCGCCACCGAGTTGACGTTCTGGAACGAGGCATCGACCTGCCCGCCCATCAGGTCGGTGTGTGCGGGTGCGCCGCCCTTGTACGGCACGTGGACGCCGGTGGTGCCGGTCTGCTGCCAGAACAGTTCGGCCGTCAGGTGGTCGCTGGAACCGTTGCCGGCCGAGGCGAAAGTCATCTTGCCGGGGTTGGCCTTCTCGTAGGCAATGACGTCTGCCACGCTCTTGTGCGGCGAGCTCGCCGGGACCACCAGGATGTTTGGCGAAGCGACCGCCACCGTGATCAGGTCGAAGTCTTTCAACGGGTCGTACTGCAGGCCCTTCATGAGGTGCGGCACGATCACCAGCGGACCCAGCGACGTGACCAGAAAGGTGTAGCCATCCGGTGCGGCGCGCTTGACGAAGGTGGCGCCGATGGTGCCCGTGGCGCCTGCCTTGTTGTCGACCAGGAACGACTGCTTGAACTTGTCGCCCATCCGCGGTGCGACAGCGCGAGCGACCTGGTCGGTCGAGCCGCCCGGCGGGAACGGAACGACGAGCGTCACCGACTTCTCGGGCCAGTTCTGGGCGTGGGCGGCAAAGGCCATCAGGCCGATGGAGGTGGCGATCAGCAGTTTCTTCATGGAAGTTTCCTTGGTCATGTCGTCTACGGTGTGGTGCTTAAAAAAATCGGGTGAAAATGACAACGGTGTCATTTCGGAGTTCGCTTGCGTGCACGATCAAAATTCGAACGCCTTCCACCTAAAGCCGGCCAGGCTGCGTGAAGTCGCCGAGGCGGCCGGCGTTTCGCTCATCACTGCGTCGCGAGCCCTCAGCAATCCGTCGCTCGTGTCGGAAGCGACGATCGCCCGTGTGCAGCAGGCGGTCGCGCTCACCGGCTACATCCCCAACCTGCTGGCAGGCGGGCTCAAATCGAAGCGGAGTCTGATGGTGGCCGGTCTGGTGCCGGCGATTTCCGTGGCGCAGTTTTTGCCCACAGTGGAGGCGTTGACCAGCGCGCTGGACGCCGCCGGTTACCAGCTCATCCTTGGCCAGAGCGGCTACGACCATGCCCGCGAAGAAGCGTTGCTCAACACGATGATGAGCCGCCGACCCGATGGCATCGTGGTGACGGGGCTGGTCCACTCGCCAGCCGCTCGGGAACGTCTCAGCCGGTCCGGCATCCCGTTGGTCGAGACATGGGACCTGAACGATCGGCCGGCCGACATGCTGGTCGGGTTCTCGCACCAGAAAGTAGGCGGAGCCGTCGCTGAATACCTGCGGTCGAAAGGATGGAAGAAGCTCGGCATTGCAACCGGCGACGACCACCGCGCGATGCTTCGGCGCGAAGGCTTCGTCACGACCTTGGGCCACGATGTTCCAACGGCCATCGTCCCGGCACCGAGCAGCATCGCATTGGGACGGCGCGCGCTCACCGAGCTTCTGACACAAGAGCCCCGATTGCAGGCTGTCTGCTGCAGTTCGGACACGCTGGCGCAAGGCGTGCAAATCGAAGCGCAGTCCCGTGGCCTGCGCATTCCGCACGACCTCGCGATCTGCGGCTTTGGTGGCGCCGAGTTCGCAGCGCACATGCAACCGTCGCTGACCACGGTGCAGATCGACGGCGCCGAGATCGGCCGACTGGCAGCCGGACTCATCCTTCAGCGATGCCGCGGCGAGAAGGTCGAGCATCCGATCATCGATGTCGGCTTTCAGATCGTCGAACGGCACTCGACCGTTGCGCCCGACCCTGCGCATCTGTAGTCGACCTCCAGCGGGCTCAGCCTGCTGCGACTTCATGCGCGGCCATCTGCTCCAGCGCCTTCACGAGTGCCGAGTGGTCCAGTTGGTCCCAGCCATGCGCTGCGCACGACGCCATCAACTGTGCGGCCGATGCGGTCTGCGGCAGGGCCACGCCCATCGACTTGGCGCCGGCCAGCGCCAGGCTCAGATCCTTTTGATGCAATGCGATGCGAAAGCCCGGGTTGAAGGTGCGCTTGATCATCCGCTCGCCGTGCACCTCTAGGATGCGGCTGGCCGCGAAGCCGCCCATCAGCGCCTGCCGCACCTTGGCCGGATCGGCGCCGGCCTTGCTGGCGAACAGCAGCGCCTCGCCCACGGCAGCGATATTCAGCGCCACGATGATCTGATTGGCCACCTTGGTGGTCTGCCCGTCGCCGTTGCCGCCGACCAGCGTGATGTTCTTCCCCATCGCTTCGAGCAGCGGCTTGACCTTGTCGAAGGTCGCCTCGGAGCCGCCGCACATGATCGTGAGGCTGGCTGCCTTGGCGCCGACCTCGCCGCCCGACACCGGCGCATCGAGGTACTCGCAGCCGAGGTCGTTGATTTTTTTGGCGAACACCTTGGTCTCGATGGGCGAGATGCTGCTCATGTCCATCACGGTCTTGCCGGCTGACAAGCCTTCGGCCACGCCATCCTTGCCGAACAGCACCGTATCGACATCGGGCGTGTCGGGCAGCATCAGCACGATGACATCTGCGGCGCGCGCGACATCGGCGTTGGTCTTGCAGGCGGTGGCTTTCGACAATGCTTCAGGCACCTTGCTGCGGGTGCGCACGAAGAGTTCGTGACCGGCGTTCAGAAGGTTGAGTGCCATGGGCGCGCCCATGATGCCGAGGCCGATGAATCCGATTTTCATTTGATGTGTTCTTCGTTGTTCGCTTGAGTCGAGTCGATCAATATTGCGGAGCGAGCGGTGTCGTTTCGCCCTCGCGGTATTTGTCGCAAAGCGCCTGCGTGCCGCCGCGCAGCACGCCCAGGTCGCTGCCCACCGCCACGAAGGTGGCGCCCCACTCCAGGTAGCGCCGTGCATCGGCCTCGACGGGCGCCAGGATGCCGCTCGGCTTGCCGGCGGCGCGCGCACTGTCGAAGACTCGCTTGATCGCGGCCTGCACATCGGGATGACCCGGGTTGTGCAGATGGCCGTAGCCGGCCGCGAGGTCTTGCGGGCCGACGAAGATGCCGTCGATGCCCTCCACCGCGGCAATCTCCGCAGTCGCCTCGACACCCGCCCGGCTTTCGATCTGCACCATCACCGCGATGTGGTCGTTGGCTTGATGGATGTACTGCGGGAGCCCGCCGTAGCGATTGCCGCGCTGCGACACCGACACGCCGCGCACGCCTTGCGGCGGATATCGCGTGGCGGCCACGGCGTGCCGCGCTTCGTCGGCGCTCTGCACGAACGGGATGAGCAAGTTGTAGACACCGGCATCGAGCAGTCGCTTGATCTCGACCGTGTTGTTCCACGAGGGCCGCACCACCGGCGCGCTGGTGCTGTCTTTCAACGCCATCAGCTGCGGGATGAGGCTGATGGAATCGTTCGGCGCGTGCTCTGCATCCAGCAGGATCCAGTCGAAGCCGGCGATGCCCAAAACCTCGGTGGTGATCGGGCTGGCGAGCGAACACCAACAGCCGATGAGGCGCTTGCCAGCGACCAGTTCAGCGCGGAAAGTGTTGGGCAGACCGCGATACGGAACGGCCGCCGGTCTGGTGGAAGAAGCGTTCATCGGGGTGCCTCCGCAAGGACTTCTGCCTTTGTCGAACAAATGCGTGAATGGGTGTCGAGTCAGTCTCGAGCCCATCAACAGCGCAGGTCATCGTACAACGCGTTTACTAAGATGACCTAAGGGAAAACACCCGAAATACCAATGAAAGACTGCAAATCGACTCGTTGACGGCATTGATTGATAACGATACCATTGCCCGAGCCCTGCGGGGTCATCGTATAACTTAGAACACCCATGAGCACACCTCGCGCGCCCCTCTACATCACGATGGACGACCGCGACAACGTCGCCATCGTCGTCAACAATGGCGGCCTTCCTGTAGGCACCGTCTTCCCGTCCGGCCTTGCCCTCGTCGACAAGGTGCCGCAAGCCCACAAGGTCGCGCTGATAGACATTCCCACGGGCGGCGAAGTGCGGCGCTACAACGTGGTCATCGGCTATGCGCTGAAGGACTTGAAGGCCGGCACCTGGGTGCACGAACGCCTTCTGAAGATGCCGGCCGCGCGCGAGTTGGTCGGCCTGCCCATCGCCACCGTCAAGCCCGAACCGCAACCGCCACTGGAGGACTACACCTTCGAGGGCTTTCGCAATCTCGACGGCTCGGTCGGCACCCGCAACATCCTGGCCATCACGCAGACCGTGCAGTGCGTGGCCGGTGTCACCGACTTCGCAGTGACACGCATCAAGGCCGAACTGCTGCCCAAGTACCCGAACGTCGACGACGTGGTGGCGCTCGAACACACCTACGGCTGCGGCGTCGCCATCGACGCGCCCGACGCGATCATCCCGATCCGCACGCTGCGCAACATCAGCCTCAACCCGAACTTCGGCGGCGAGGTGATGCTGGTCAGTCTGGGCTGCGAAAAGCTGCAGCCCGAGCGCCTGATGCCACCCGGCACCATCCCGCTGATCGACGAGCGCAACGTGGCCGATGTCGGCGACAACGCCAGCCCCAAGCTCGACGTCGTGTGCCTTCAAGACGATGCGCATGTCGGTTTCATGTCGATGGTCGAGTCGATCATGCGGCAGGCCGAAGAACACCTTGAACGCCTGAACGATCGCCGCCGCGAGACCGTGCCGGCGAGCGCACTGGTGGTCGGCGTGCAATGCGGCGGCAGCGATGCGTTCTCTGGCGTCACCGCCAATCCGGCCGTCGGTTTTTGCACCGACCTGCTGGTGCGTGCCGGTGCCACCGTCATGTTCTCCGAAGTGACCGAGGTGCGCGACGGCATCGACCAACTCACCTCGCGCGCAAGCACGCCGGAAGTGGCCGAAGCCATGATCCGCGAGATGGCCTGGTACGACGCCTACCTGGACAAAGGCCGTGTCGACCGCAGCGCCAACACCACGCCGGGCAACAAGCAAGGCGGCCTGTCGAACATCGTCGAGAAGGCAATGGGCTCGATCGTGAAGTCGGGCACCTCGCCGATTTCAGGCGTCCTCGCACCGGGCGAAAGCGCGCGGCAAAAGGGCATCACCAGCGGCCTGATCTACGCGGCCACTCCGGCCAGCGACTTCATCTGCGGCACGCTTCAACTCGCCGCCGGCATGAACCTGCACGTGTTCACCACCGGCCGCGGCACGCCTTACGGTCTGGCCGAGGTGCCCGTTATCAAAGTAGCCACGCGCGAAGACCTGGCACGCCGCTGGCACGACCTCATGGACATCAACGCCGGCACCATCGCCACGGGCGAAAAGACGATCGCCGACGTCGGCTGGGAGATGTTCCAGCTGATGCTCGACGTCGCCAGCGGCCGCAAGAAGACGTGGGCCGAGCACTGGAAGCTGCACAACGCGCTGGTGCTGTTCAATCCGGCGCCGGTGACCTGATCCGTTCCACTGAACGGACGCCCTTCTCTCGGCCAATTTCAACGAATTCACTCCCGCCAACGCATGAACCCGCAAGAACTTAAAACCATCATGGGCTCCGGCCTGCTCTCGTTCCCGCTGACCGATTTCGACAGCCATGGCGACTTCGACAAGAAGGGCTATGAGAAGCGCCTCGAATGGCTGGCGCCGTACGGTGCAACCGCGCTCTTCGCGGCCGGTGGAACCGGTGAGTTCTTCTCGCTGACCGGCGACGAGTACCCCGGCATCATCCAGACCGCAGTCGACACCTGCCGCGGCGTGGTGCCCATCATTGCCGGCGCCGGTGGTCCGACGCGCTTCGCGATCCAGTGCGCACAAGCCGCTGAAAAGGCCGGCGCGCACGGCATCCTTTTGATGCCGCATTACCTGACCGAAGCAGGACAGGAAGGTCTGGCCGCACACGTCGACGCCGTGTGCAAGAGCGTTGACTTCGGCGTGGTGGTCTACAACCGCGGCGGCGCCACGCGCTTCAAGGCCGACACGCTCGCAGGCCTTGCCGAACGCAACCCGAACCTCGTCGGCTTCAAGGACGGCGTGGGCGACATCGAGGCGATGGTCGCTGTGTACCAGCGCATGGGCGACCGCTTCGCCTACCTTGGCGGCTTGCCCACGGCGGAGGTCTATGCCGCGGCCTACAAAGCAATGGGTACGCCCGTCTATTCGTCGGCAGTCTTCAACTTCATCCCGAAGACGGCGATGCAGTTCTACGCAGCCGTGCGCGACGACGACATGGCGACTCAGCATCGATTGCTCAAAGACTTCTTCATGCCGTACCTGGAGATCCGCAACCGCATGCAGGGCTATGCCGTGAGCATCGTCAAGGCAGGCGCGACCATCGTCGGCCACAGCGCCGGCCCGGTTCGCCCCCCACTCACCGACCTGAAGCCCGACGAAGTCGAGATGCTGAAGGTTCTTATCGACAAGCTCGGCCCGCAAGGCCTCTGAAAGCCAACACATGCAACAACACGACAACCTCATCGGCGGCGAGTGGACCAAGGGCAGCAGCTACAGCCCGAACCTGAACCCGTCGAACCTCGGCGACACCATCGCCGAGTACACGCAGGGCGACGCTGTGCATGTCGAAGCCGCTGTGGCAGCCGCTACCGCCGCCTTCCCGGCCTGGGCCACCGGCAGCATCCAGGTCCGCTCCGATGCGCTCGACAAGATCGGCACCGAGATCCTTGCGCGCAAGGAAGAACTCGGCACGCTGCTCGCTCGCGAAGAAGGCAAGACCAAGCCCGAAGGCATCGGCGAGGCCACGCGCGCCGGCCAGATCTTCAAGTTCTTCGCGGGTGAATGCCTGCGGCTGTCGGGCGAACTGCTGCCTTCGGTGCGACCGAACATCGGCGTGGAGATCACGCGCGAACCGGTCGGCGTCGTCGGCCTCATCACGCCTTGGAACTTCCCAATCGCGATCCCGGCCTGGAAGATCGCGCCTGCCCTGGCCTTCGGCAATTGCGTGGTGTTGAAGCCCGCCGACCTGGTGCCGGGCAGCGCCTGGGCACTGGCCGAGATCATCAGCCGCTCGGGCATTCCAGCCGGTGTCTTCAACCTGGTGATGGGCCGCGGTAGCGTCATCGGCAACGCACTGGTGAATCACCCCGGCGTGCACGCGATCAGCTTCACCGGCTCGGTCGGCGTGGGTCGTGCGATCGGCATCCAGTGCGTGACGAACCAAAAGAAGGTGCAGCTCGAAATGGGCGGCAAGAACCCGCAAGTCGTGCTCGACGATGCCGACCTGGCGCAAGCCGTCGAGCTCAGCGTGCAAAGCGCCTTCTACGCGACCGGCCAGCGCTGCACGGCGTCGAGCCGCCTCATCGTGACCGAAGGCATCTACCCGAAGTTCATCGACGCGATGAAAGAACGCATGGCGAAGATCAAGGTGGGCGATGCGCTCACCGCAGGTACCGATGTCGGCCCGGTGTCGAGCCAAAGCCAGCTCGACCAGGATCTGGAGTACGTGCAGATCGGCAAGGACGAAGGCGCCACGCTGGCCGCGGGCGGCGAACGCCTCAAGCTCGCGACCGAGGGCTTCTACATGTCGCCGGCGCTCTTCAGCGAATCGGTGGCGTCGATGCGTATCAACAAGGAAGAGATCTTCGGACCGGTGGCAAGTGTCATCAAGGTCAAGAACTACGACGAAGCGCTCTTCACCGCCAACGACACGGAGTTCGGTTTGTCGGCCGGCATTGCAACCACCAGCCTCAAGTACGCGACGCACTTCAAGCGGCACAGCCAGGCCGGCATGGTGATGGTCAACCTGCCGACTGCGGGGGTCGACTACCACGTGCCCTTCGGCGGCCGCAAGGGTTCGAGCTACGGGCCGCGCGAGCAAGGCAAGTACGCGCAGGAGTTCTTCACCACGGTGAAAACGGCGTACACCTTGGCGTAATGAATGAGGCTCTGAATATGGAGACAAGCGATGCCTGAATCTTCCACCCCGCGCATCACCGAACTGCGCGTCATTCCGGTGGCGGGGCGCGACAGCATGCTGCTCAACCTGAGCGGCGCGCACGGTCCCTTCTTCACCCGCAACATCCTCATCCTCACCGACAGCGCCGGCCGCACCGGCGTAGGCGAGGTGCCGGGCGGCGAAAAGATCCGCCAGACCCTCGAAGACGCGCGCCCGCTGGTCGTCAGTCAGCCGCTCGGTTCGCAACAGCGCCTGCTGCAAGAAGTGCAGACGAAGTTCGCAGATCGCGACAGCGGCGGTCGCGGCCTGCAGACCTTCGACCTGCGCACCACCATTCATGCGGTAACGGCCATCGAATCTGCCCTGCTCGACCTGCTCGGCCAGCACCTCGATGTGCCGGTCGCAGCGTTGCTCGGCGAAGGCCAGCAACGCGACTCGGTCGAGATGCTGGGCTATCTTTTCTACGTCGGCGACAAGGCGAAGACCGACCTGCCCTACGTCACGGACGCTGATGCCGACAACGACTGGTTTCGCCTTCGGCACGAGACAGCCATGACGCCCGCAGCCATCGTCGCGCTGGCCGAAGCGGCGCGCGCCAAATACGGCTTCAACGACTTCAAACTCAAAGGCGGCGTGCTGCGTGGCGACGAAGAAGTCGACGCCATCGTCGCGCTGCACGAGCGCTTTCCCGAGGCGCGCGTCACGCTCGATCCGAACGGTGGCTGGCTGCTGAAAGATGCGATCCGCCTGGGCCATCGCATGCGCGGGTTGGTCGCTTATGCAGAGGACCCCTGTGGAGCCGAAGACGGTTTTTCAGGCCGCGAGGTGATGGCCGAATTCCGCCGCGCCACCGGCCTGCCGACCGCGACCAACATGATCGCCACCGACTGGCGTCAGCTGACGCATGCGCTCTCACTGCAGTCGGTCGACATCCCGCTGGCCGACCCGCATTTCTGGACCATGGCTGGTTCGGTGCGCGTCGCGCAGACCTGCCGCGACTGGGGCCTGACCTGGGGCAGCCATTCGAACAATCACTTCGACGTGTCGTTGGCGATGTTCACGCACGTCGGTGCGGCGGCGCCTGGCAAGGTGACCGCCATCGACACGCACTGGATCTGGCAAGACGGTCAGCGACTGACGAAGGAGCCGCTGCAGATCGTCGGCGGCCACATACAGGTGCCGAAGAAACCGGGACTGGGCGTCGAACTGGACATGGCCGAAGTAGAGAAGGCGCACCAGTTGTACAAGCAGCACGGGCTCGGCTCTCGTGACGATGCGACGGCAATGCAGGCGCTGATTCCTGGCTGGAAGTTCGATCCGAAGCGGCCCGCTTTCGATCGCTAGAGCCGGCGCGCGAAGATAGATGCTTCGGAAACTTCGAAGGGTTGGTGGCAATTATTCGAATTTTCCTGAAGTGACAAAGAATTTAGAGTGGTCAAACAAGTTCAACAGAACCCGAACAGAACCGAACACCACCCACTCTGGAGACTGTCACCATGCGCCTCACCACCAAAGGTCGCTTCGCCGTCGCCGCCATGCTCGACATGGCCGAAAACGCGTCTGACCGCCCTATCAATCTCAGCATCCTGAGCCAGCGGCAAAACGTCTCGCTGTCCTATCTCGAGGCGTTGTTCGCGCGCTTGCGTCGACACGAACTCGTGGCTTCGACACGTGGTCCCGGCGGCGGCTACGCGCTGGCGCGCGACGCGTCGAAGATCACGGTGGCCGACATCCTCTTCGCCGTCGACGGTCCCGTGCCTCCCGCGCGAGACACCGAGCGGCGGGCGGCGCCAAGCCCCGATCGAGTGACGACGATGGAACTCTGGGCCTCCTTGGGCCGGCAGGTGGTCGACTACCTCGACTCTGTCACTTTGCAATCACTGGTGCGGCCCGAGGCAGCACAACGCAGTTCGATGCGCGAGATGGTGGCCGTCAGCCTGCCGGCCAATCGGCAACGCGCCAAGCCGAGAATGCCCAAGGGACCGAACTCGGTGTTCGCGCTGGGGCAGTTGGCTACTCGGAGCTGAAAGCCGGGCCGGAACTCGAGGCCGCGATGCGCTCACAGCCGCTGGATGTTTGGGGCGCGACCTTGTCAGTCCGCGAATCGAACGTCGACCGAGCCCAGCACGCCGAAGTCGGCCCGCACGTGATCGCCGGGCGCGACCTCGAGTGGCGCGATGCAGGCGCCGGTGGTCACGATCTGTCCGGCCCGCAGCGCAATGTGCAGCGATGAAAGCTCATTGACCAGCCAGACCAGCGCTTCGCGCGGATCGCCGAGCACCGCCGCACCGCTACCGCTTCGTTCGTATCGACGCGATGTCCCATCGACCATGGCATGCACCGCGTGCGCAGCCAGGTCCATGTCACGCCAGGTATTGGGCGCGACAGGCCCTTCGACAAACTCGTGCGCGCAGGCATTGTCGGCAATCAACTGCGCCTCTCCGGCCGTAACGAAGTCGGCGTAGCGCGAATCTGGCACCTCGATGGAAGGATGTAGCGAGCCGACGGCGTCCATCACTTCGGCAAACGAATACGGTGCACTGCGCGACGGCAGGTCGTGTCTCATTCGGAAGGCGAACTCGGCCTCCGCGACCGCCATGCGGTTGCCGTTCAGCGAGAGCGTTGCACCCACATCTGCCACGCGCTCGCGCAGCAGGCGGCCTGCGAGCGGACCAGTCACCCCGATATGTTTCTGGCCTGCCACGCTGGTGGCGGCGATCTTCCAGCCGTAGAGCGTCGTGTGGCTGCGCGCCTCGATGTGCTGCTGCACGGCATAGCCATCGGCGCGACGCGTGGGTCGGCAGTCGTCGGGCAACCGGTCCAGGACCGCGTGGTCGTTCCAGGCGTTCCACAGCAGGTCGCTCGCGCGTTTCGATTCGATTTTTTCAGTCATGGGGTCTCCGATCGACTACGCATCCGGATCGCCCGAATAGTTTTCAGGTACATCGCCGTTCAACACGAAATGCGCGCCCGCTGGAATCGATGCCCACCCGGCACAGCAGGCATCGAGCGCCACCTGCTCCGACCGGTCGAAGACGTCGGCCCACTCGCGCTCCCGCGGCGTCATCTCCAGCGAGTGGCCGAGCGTGGCGGCCTTCTCCTGTTCTTCGCGGATGAAGTAAGCGCGGGCCGCATCCCACGGTGACACGCGATGCGCGTCGAAGAAGGCGAAAGCGGCCGCAGCGCCGCACGCCTTTTCTGCGTCGGTCGCGCCTTTGACGTACAAGTCGATGGTGGTGGGCTTTCCGCGTTCGATCTGCATCGCCTCATTTTCCCGAAGATCGATCACGCCGACAACGCTGCAGACCCGACGATCACGCCCTTGCCGCCGCCACCGCCGCGCAAAGTCAGTCGTGTGCCCGACGCACCATCCCGTATGCGCAAACAAACCTAACCTAACCTGCGGTGATCTCCTGCGGTGACCTCCTGCGGTGATTCCTGCTGTGATTCCTCTACTTCACAGGCCGGTTACGACCGGCGCCCGCGCGTCGCCCAGTGGGTTGGTGCGCGCTACATGCGTTTGCCTAGGGACTTGCTTAGGAGCCTGAACGCCGGGCGTCCAGGCGACCTGCGCAAAAGGCGCTCCGTCCACTGCAGTCAATGCAACATGCGTCTGTGCAAAGCCATGCCAGACACTGGCTTGCAACACGTCGACCTCCGAGCGCACACCCATGCCGATCAGCGCCGAGATCGAAAAGTCTTCCCAGCTCGCATAGTGGGCCCGTGCAGCCACGCTGAGCCGACGCAACGATTGCAGAGCAGCGTCGCGCGACATGTAGTGCGCGGCATGACCGAGTCGCACGAGATAGGCCAGACGCTGGATGTCCCAAGCCGTCATGTTGAGCTGGCGAGCACCGATACGGCCGGGCTCGATCAACGCCGCATTGACCGATAGAAACTTGCAGACATCGAAGAGCCTGATGTAAGTGGCCGTATTGCATGCAAAACCGGTGTTCCAGGCGCTGAATGCTTCGCGCTCGATTGCATGTGTGTCGCCGAGCTGGAAGAAAGCCTGCTGAAATCCCACCGAGAAAGACTCGGGTCCATCAATTTGCCAATAACGAAATAAAACTTGTTGAATTTTTTCTGACGATAACGAACTGGCCAGTTGATTGAAATTGTCTTTTTCGATCAATGCAATATTTCCGCTCAGCAGACAAGAGAAGATTTCAGCCTGAGATGTATCGCTTCCTGGCTTCAAATTTATTTTTTGTATGGCTCCCGAAAAGCGACGACCGTAAACAACCCATGCAAAGTAGCAAAGAATGGCTGTCCATGCGGTTAGTAGCAAAAAAAGAGATTCCATTGTCATTCCCCTGAGGATGCGTTTGTTTTCGAACGTGACGCACTGTAGTTGCGAGACAGGAACTTTTCGCGTAATAAAAATCACGCTCATGCCGGCAATTCGATCAATCAGCCAGAAGGCGTTTCTCAATTACCTGAAATTAACAAATGCAGGGAAATTAATCACAAAAAAAGCCTGATACCCAACGGGTAGCAGGCTTTCACAGTGCGAAGTCTGGCTATTTAACCGACGCGCACCGGCACAAAGATCTTGTCGCTGCCGCGCTGTATCAGCAATGCAACCGATTTGTCAGCCTTGGCCGCAATATCGCGTACTTGCTCCACGGTCTTCGCTGGCGTGCCGTTGATGGCCAGCAGCACATCGCCGGCCTGTACGCCCGCCATCGCTGAAGGACCAGCGCTGTCTTCGATCAGCAAGCCGCCCTCGACGGCTGCCTCGCGCTGCTCCTGCGGCCGCAACGGACGCAGCGCGAGACCCAGCTTGCCCTTTCCTGCCGCGTCGTCCGCCTTGGCGACCTTGGTCGACTTCTCGCTGGCGTCGCCCAACTTGGCGGTCAACGTCTGCCGCTCGCCCTGGCGCCACACTTCCAGCGTTACCTTGGTGCCCGGTGCTTGCTGGCCGATGATGGCCGGCAGATCGCCCGACGAAATGATCGGCTCGCCATCGACCTTGCGGATGACGTCACCCGTGCGCAGGCCCGCCAGGTCGCCGGCGCTGCCCTTCTCGATGTTCGCGACCAGCGCGCCTTCGGGCTTGTCCAGCTTGAAGGAGTCGGCAAAGGCCTGGTTCACTTCCTGGATCGCGATGCCCAGCTTGCCGTGCGTCGCCTTGCCGGTCGCGACGATCTGGTTCTTGATCTGCACCGCGACGTCGATCGGGATCGCGAAGGACACGCCCTGATAGCCGCCACTGCGGGTGTAGATCTGCGAGTTGATGCCGACGACCTCACCGCGTGAGTTCAACAGCGGGCCACCGGAGTTGCCGGGGTTGATGGCAACGTCGGTCTGGATGAAGGGCACGTAGCTGTCGTCGGGCAAGGTGCGGCCCTTGGCGCTCACCACACCGGCTGTCACCGTGTTCTCGAAACCGAACGGCGAACCGATCGCCAGCACCCATTCGCCGACCTTCAGGTCCTTGGTGTTGCCGAGCGCCAGCGTAGGCAGGTTTTTGGCCTCGATCTTGAGCACTGCAATGTCGGTTTTGGCATCAACGCCGAGCACCTTGGCGCGGAATTCGCGTCGATCGGTCAGCTTGACGGTGACCTCCTTCGCATCCTTCACGACGTGTGCGTTGGTAAGGATGGTGCCGTCGGCGCTGATGATGAAGCCAGAGCCCTGGCCGCGCATCGGCGTCTCATGCTCACCGCCGCCCTGGCCCGGATGGCCACGCTGACCGTGCGGCATCTGGCCCTGGAAACGCTTGAAGAACTCGTACATCGGATCGTTGGGGTCGATGCCCTGGAGACCCGCAGCGCCGTCTTCGTCGGCAGTCTTGGTGACGCCCGTCACACTGATGTTGACCACGGCCGGGCCATCACGCGTGGTGATGGTCGAGAAGTCCGGCAAGGTGATCTGCGGTGCGACCGAAGCCGCCGGTGCGGTGATGACGGTCGGCGTGCCGGAGCCCAGCGCGTTGGCGCTGGTGTAAGCGCCCGTGGCTGCCGCGCCGAGCACACCGGCGGCGGCGAGTGCGAGCACGATGGCGCGCGGGGAAGTGAGACGGGATGCGTTCATTTCGGAAGCCTTTCAAAGCGGTAAGGAACATGCAATGAAAGGAATGTCGCAGCGCTGACTTAAGCGCTGCTTAAACGCGAGGCAGCTCAGGTCTTGCCGGCCGTGTCGGTCTTGCCGGTCCTGTCTTCCCACCGGATCAGGACGCGCAGACCGCCGAGGCTCGGCGATGCGCCCAGCGACACCGTGGCGTCATGAAGGTCGGCAATCGATTTGACGATGGCCAGGCCCAGTCCGCTGCCGGGTGCCTGTGGTTCACCAGAACGATAGAAACGGTCGAGCACGCGCCCTCGTTCGCTCTCCGGCAGGCCGGGGCCGCTGTCGTCGACGCTCAGCTCGACACCCGCATCGCGCTGCGCAATGCCGATGTCGACCCGGCCGCCTTCGGGCGTGTACTTGACGGCGTTGTCGAGCAGGTTACGCAGCATCATGCGCAGCGCCTCCGGCTGGCCTTGCACAACCACTGCCGCCACATTCGCATCGGCATGCGCGACGCCGATGTCGATACGCCGGGCCTGTGCGTTGGCAATGGCGTCGGACACAGCCAGCCGCGCGACTTCGTTGAGGTCGACTTGCTCGGGCTTTGCGCCTGCCGCCATGCTGGCCTCGTGGCGCGCCAATGCCAGCATCTGTTCGACAAGTCGCGTCGCGCGATCGATGCCCGCTGCCAATCTTCCAATAGCGATGTTGCGTGTCGCCTCGTCAGGTGCACGCTGCAAGCTCTGCACCTGCAACTTGAGCGCGGTCAGCGGCGACCTCAACTCGTGCGCCGCGTCGGCCACGAAGTGCTTCTGTGCGTCGAATGCATGGCGCACCCGATCGAAAAGCAGATTGAGTTCGTGCACCAGCGGCCGCACTTCCTCGGGCAAGCCTTCTTCGCTCACCGGCGACAGCTCGTTGGCCTCGCGCGCGGCAACCTGACGACGCACACGCGCCACCGGCGCGAGAGACCGGCTCACCACCCACCACACGACCAGCATCAACAGCGGTGCCATCAGCGCGATCGGCCCAATCGTGCGTAACGCCAGCGCGCCCGCCATGCGCTTGCGCACCCGGAGGTCCTGCGCCACCTGGATGACGAGACCGTGGGTCTGCACCGAGAACACGCGGTAAGTCGTGCCGCGCGCTCGCACGTCGGCAAAGCCGAGCACCGCGAGTTGCGGCAACGCGGCCTCTTCCGCTGATTCGAAAATTCGCACGCCCTCGGTGGTCCAGACCTGCACCACGAACTCGAAGTTCTGTTCGCCGGCGCCGATGCCGCCCACTGCCGCACTCGGTGGTAAGCCGGCGCGAAGCGACAGCGCCATCTGCTGCATGTGATAGTCGAAAATTTCGTCGGCTTCGTTCAGCACCGTACGGTACGCCACCAGCGCCTGCACGCCGGCTGCCAGGACAATGGCCGCGAGCAAAAACCACAAGAGGCGCGCGCGCAGCGAGCCGGTCATCGCGCCCGTCATGTTCTCAGCGCCCTCATGCCTTCGGCACCATGTAGCCAACGCCACGCACGTTGCGGATCAGGTCGGCGCCGAGCTTCTTGCGCAGACCATGCACGTAGACCTCGATGGCGTTGCTGCTGATTTCGTCTTTCCAGCTGTAGAGCTTTTCTTCGATCTGCGCGCGCGACAGCACCATGCCGGGCCGTGCCAGCAACGGCTCCAGCACTGCCCACTCGCGCGCCGACAGAACGACGGGTTGGCCGGCCACCGTGACCTCGCGAGTGGCGGGGTTGATGCTCACGCCCATGTGCTCGTACACCGGCTCGGCGCGGCCCGACGCACGCCGCAGCAACGCACGAATGCGGGCGAGCAACTCGTCGAGATCGTAGGGTTTGATCACGTAATCGTCGGCGCCGGCGTCGAGGCCTTCTATGCGCTGTTGAATGGAGTCGCGCGCTGTCGCGATCAGCACCGGCATGCGTTGTTTGCGAGCGCGCAGGCTACGCAGGACCTCTAGACCGTCGCGCCTCGGCACGCCGAGGTCGAGCAGAACCAGGTCGTATTGCTGAGAGCGCAAGGCAAAGTCTGCTGCCTCGCCGTCCTTCACCCAGTCGACCGCATAGTCCTCCGCACGCAGCAGGTCGAGCACGGCCTCGCCGATCATCACGTCGTCTTCGAGCAGGAGCAGTCGCATGGTGGTCTGATTTTGAACCGGTGAACTTCGATGGGGCTTAACGCACCTTAAAGCAGCGCCCTGAGTTCGCGTGCAGCCTCGAACAACAAAGGCAGCATCCGGCGCAGCAACGCGTCCGCATCGTGCCGTCCGCCCGACAAGACCACGTTCAGCGCCGCCACTGTCTGCCCCTGCATGTTGCGCAGCGGCACGGCCAGTGCCTGCACTCCCAATTCATGCTCTTCGCCTGCGAAACTGCAGTCCTGCTTGCGCACCTCGGTAATGCATTGGCGCAGCAGCCGCGCCTGCGTGACGGTGTGAGGCGTGAGGCGTGGCAAGGTGCGGCCCTTCAGCCAGAGCGAGAGCTGCGCCGGCGTCAGCGCGGCAAGCAGCACGCGGCCGGTCGACGTAGCGTGCGCCGGTAAACGCGCGCCAAGATGCAGTCCGTACGCCAGCACGCGCGTCGGCATGCCATAACTGCCGCTGCGCGCGACGATGACCACCTCTTCGCCATCGAGCACCACCGCTGAAAACGATTCGCCGGTCTGCGCTGCGAGCCGGTTGAGCGTCGGCTGCAAAGCACGAGGCAGGCGCGACGAAGCAAGATAGCTACCGGAAAAGCGAAGCACCTTCGGCGACATCCAGAAGTAACTGCCATCGGTTTCCAGGTAGCCCAGGTGCGCGAGCGTCAGCAGATGACGACGTGCGGCTGCGCGCGTCAAGCCAGCGCGCTCGGCCGCAAGCGTGGCGTTGAGCCGTTGGCGCTCAGTGTCGAAACTCTCCAACACCGCCATGCCTTTGGCGATGCCTTCGATGAAGTCGGGCTTGGCGATGGTCATTGCGAGTGATGGCGCTGGAACTGTTGCGCGATGATCGCGCAGCAATTCGCATGATCGCACAAGGCTTACGTCGTCGGCACCTGGCAGCAAGCACTTCGCCCTACGCTACGAACAACCAAGACGGACAGAACGGAGTCAGACATGCGAACCCAAGTTGCCATCATCGGAGCGGGGCCGGCCGGCCTGCTGCTCGGCCAGTTGCTGCACAAAGCCGGCATCGACAACATCGTCGTCGAGCGCCAGACCGGCGACTATGTGCGGGGCCGCATCCGTGCCGGCGTGCTCGAGCAGGTCACGATGGACTTGCTGGCGCGGGCAGGTGTCGACGCACGGGCGCGCGCCGAAGGGCTGCCGCACGGAGGCATCGAATTGCTCTTCAAAGGCGAGCGACATCGCATAGACATGCGTGGCCTCACGGATGGTAAGCAGGTTACGGTGTACGGCCAAACCGAGGTCACACTCGACCTGATGGAGGCGCGCAGCGCCGCTGGGCTCACGACCATCTACAGCGCATCGCCGGTCAGCCTGCACGATTTCGACTCGTCGCACCCACGCGTCCGCTACGAGAAAGACGGGCAGACGCACGAGATCGAGTGCGACTTCATCGCCGGCTGCGACGGTTATCACGGCGTCAGCCGTGCCAGCGTGCCGGTCGATGCGCTGCACATCTACGAAAAGGTCTACCCCTTCGGCTGGCTCGGGGTGCTGGCCGATGTGCCTCCCGTGTCGCACGAACTCATCTACGCCAACACCGCCCGCGGCTTTGCGCTGTGCAGTATGCGGAGCGCGACCCGCAGCCGCTACTACGTGCAGGTGCCGACCGAAGAGCGCGTAGAGAACTGGAGCGATGAAGCGTTCTGGAACGAGCTGCGATCTCGCCTCGACCCAGAAGCTCGCGAGCGGCTGGTCACCGGTCCGTCGATCGAAAAGAGCATCGCACCGCTGCGCAGTTTCGTGGCGGAGCCAATGCGCTTCGGCTCGCTGTTTCTGGCTGGCGATGCGGCGCACATCGTGCCGCCGACCGGCGCTAAGGGGCTCAACCTCGCGGCGGCCGATGTCGGCTACCTCGCGCGATCACTCGATATTTTTTACGGCGAGAAGAGCGCATCGGGGCTGGACCGGTACTCGGATCTCTGCCTGCGCCGCGTCTGGAAGGCCGAGCGCTTCTCATGGTGGTTCACCTCGCTCATGCATCGTTTCCCCGACACGGGCGAGTTCGGCCAGAAGATCCAGGAAGCGGAGCTCGACTACCTCGTGCATTCGCACGCGGCGTCGACCTCGCTTTCGGAAAACTACGTGGGCTTGCCGCTCGAAGAGTTCTGAACGGCCAGCGCAATTACCGTAGCCGATGATGCGGCCGAGGAAGGCCGCGCCGTAGCCTTCAGACGGTAGAGGTTTCTTGCATCGCGTGCCACACCCGCGAGGGACTTAGCGGCATCTGCAGGTGCGCCGTCTTCGAGCCCAGCCCGTTGCGCGCGAACGCATCTGCCACCGCATTGACCACTGCCGGCGTCGCGCCAATGGTGCCGAGCTCGCCCACACCCTTCACCCCCAGCGGGTTGTTCTTGCAGGGCGTCGACTCATCCATTTCCATCTTGAACATCGACTCGATGACATCGGCCCGCGGTGCCACATAGTCCATCAGGCTGCCGGTCACCGGCTGCCCGGTTTCTCGGTCGTACACCACCTGTTCGTAAAGCGCCTGGCCTATGCCCTGCACCGCGCCACCATCGAGCTGGCCGCGCACGATCATCGGGTTGATGACACGGCCGACATCGTTGACCGAGCTGTAGGCGACCACGGTGACATCGCCGGTCGGCGGATCGATCTCGATCTCGCAGATATGGCAGCCGTTGGGCCATGTCGGGCCAGCGACGGCGCTGGTCGAATCGACGAAGATTTCGCGCTCGGGTTGCTTGCCGGCCAGCGCGAACAGGTCGAGCTTGAGGTCGGTGCCAGCGACGGTGAACACGCCGTTGGCGTAAGTCACGTCAGCGGAAGCGGCCTCGAACTCTTTCGCAGCCAGATCACGGGCCTTGTCGATGGTGCGTTCGGCGCCGACGCGTACAGCCGAGCCGCCGGTAAAGAGCGAACGTGAGCCGGCGCTGCCAAAACCATCGCCGCGATCGGTGTCGCCCAGCACGATGCGCACTTTCTCGATCGGCACGCCGAAAGCGTCGACTGCCAACTGCGCCAGAGAAGTTGCGATGCCCTGCCCCATCGCATTGACGGCGGAGAACACTTCGATGACGCCGTCTGCGTGCACCGAAACCGTCACGCGCTCTTCGAAAACGTTGCCACCGGTCCATTCCAGAAAGGTCGCGATGCCGAGGCCGCGTTGCTTGCCTTCCTTCGCCGAGGCTGCAGCACGGGCTTCGAAGCCGTCCCAATCGGCCAGTGCCAAGCCCTGGTTCATCACCGATTCGAACTGCCCCGTGTCGTAGGTCTGCCCCATCGGATTCTTGTACGGCATCTGATCGGGATGGATGAAATTGCGACGGCGAAGCGCAACGCGGTCGATACCGGTCTGGCGCGCGGCTTCGTCCATCAGACGCTCGATCGTGAAGATCGCCTCGGGCCGGCCAGCGCCACGGTAGGCACCAGTCGGCGCGGTGTTGGTAAGCACCGCCTTGAAGTGGAAGTCGATGGTCTGGATGTCGTACACGCTGGTCTGCACCCAAGGGCCGATCAGCAACTGGATGGCGACGCCAGTGCCGGTGGCATAAGCGCCGACGTTGGCCAGCGTCTTGATGCGTAGGCCGAGGATTTTGCCGTCGGCTGCGAGTGCGAGTTCGGCTTGCGTTTCGATGTCCCGGCCATGTGCGGACGAGAGAAATTCCTCGCTGCGTTCGCTCACCCATTTCACTGGGCGTTTGACTGCGCGCGAGGCGTAGGCCACGACCACGTCTTCGGGGTACGCGCTGGTCTTCATGCCGAATCCGCCGCCTACATCGCCGACCACGACGCGGACTTTTTCTTTGGCGAGTCCGAGGCATGCACACACCGTATCGCGCACGCCTGACGGCATCTGCGTACTCATGCGGATGGTCGTGCGGTCTGTAGCGGTATCGAAGTCGGCAAGCACCGAGCGCGGCTCGATGGTCAGCGCCACGACACGCTGGTTGGCGATGTCCAGCGTAACCACATGGCTCGCCTTGGCGAAAGCTGCCACCGTCGCTTCTGCGCTGCCGTGCCGCATCTCGGCCGAGATGTTGCCGGTAGCGGCATCGTCAAGCAGCGGCGCGCCTTCTGCTGTTGCGCTTTGCACGTCGACGACCATCGGCAGGTCTTCGTAGTCGACCATCACGGCTTCGGCTGCATCGCGAGCTTGCTGCACGCTGTCGGCGACGACCGCCACCACGGGCTCGCCGACGAAGCGCGCGCGCTCGTGTGCCAGCGCGTAGCGTGGCGGCGATACGCAATCGCTGCCGTCGCCGCGCTTGAAACCGGCCACGCCAGCCATCGGCTTGACGCCGGCTTCGGCCATTTCAGCGCCGGTTATCACGCGCAACACGCCCGGCATGGCGCTCGCTGCAGCGGTGTCGACAGACTTGATGAGCGCGTGCGGATACGGTGACCGCAAGAACACGAGGTAGCCCTGTCCGGGCAACGTAACGTCGTCGGTGTAGCGGCCGGTGCCTGCAAGCAGGCTTTCGTCTTCGAGGCGGCGTACGGCCTGGCCACTGCCGAAACGAAGCGGACCCGACGGAGCGGATAGGCTGGAGGCGGCGGAAGTAACTTCAGTATTCAAGATGAGTCCTCGCGGGATTTATTTCGTCGTGTGGGGGCTGACCGGGGCGCTAAGCGCGCGCGCCTGCGCACTATAGAAGCTTCGGCGAATCGAGGCTGACGGTATGTAATGCCGGGGTATGCAGGGACATCGCGAAGCCGTGTATACCTGGGGCCATGCAAGTTCCATGGCTCGAACCCGGCGACCCGCTGCCCGACCCGGCGTCGGCTTGGGGTGAGGCCGACCCGGTGCCCGGGCTGCTGGCCGCCGGCGGCGCACTCGATGTGCCGTCGCTGTTGCAGGCTTACAGCCACTGCATCTTCCCGTGGTTCAGCGAGGGTCAGCCAATCTTGTGGTGGAGCCCGGATCCGCGCATGGTGCTGGAAGTGGCGCGCTTCAAACTGCATCGGTCGTTGCGCAAAACACTGGCGCAATTCGCGGCGACGGCACGCTGCGAGATTCGCGTCGACCGGAACTTCGAGGCCGTGATCACCGCGTGCTCAAAGGCGCCGCGTGCCGGACAGTCGGGCACCTGGATCGTTCCGGAAATGGTCGATGCATATGTCGCTTTGCATCGCGCGGGTTTTGCGCACAGCGTCGAGACGTGGATCGACGGTGAGCTGGCCGGAGGTTTGTATTGCGTGGCGATCGGCGGCGCGGTGTTCGGCGAGTCGATGTTCATGCGGCAGCCCGATGCGTCGAAGATTGCGCTGTCGGCGCTCGTGTGCCTGTGCCGTCGTCACGGTATTGCCATGATCGACTGCCAGCAGAACACGGCGCATCTGACCAGCTTGGGCGCGCGCGAGATGCCGCGTGCCAGCTTCGTGTCGCACGTAGCAAACGCCGTTCAGGCCCATCGACAAAGCGCGCCACAGTGGAATTTTGAGCCCGTATACTGGAATGAAATCCTCTCAGCGCGACATTTTTCGACGACGTGACGCATCTCAAGGACCTACCGCTCCACACGCTGCAGTTCTATGCGACTGCGCCCTATCCGTGCAGCTATTTGCCGGACCGTCAAGCGCGTTCGCAAGTTGCTACTCCGAGTCATTTGATCCACAACGACACCTACTCCGAGCTGGTGTTGACCGGCTTCCGGCGCAGCGGCATGTTCACTTATCGGCCCTACTGCGACGGCTGCAGCGCCTGCATTCCGCTGCGTGTTCAGGTCAACGAGTTTCAGCCGAGCCGCAGCCAACGCCGTGCTCGCGCGAAGCACGAAAATCTGCAAGCGCGCGTGCTCAAGCTGTGTTTCGTGCCAGAGCATTACCAACTCTATCTGCGTTATCAAACCGGTCGCCATTCCGGCGGCGGCATGGACCACGACAGCATCGACCAGTACACGCAGTTCCTGCTGCAAAGCCGCGTGAATTCGCGTCTCGTCGAATTTCGGGAGACGCTGGCCGACGGCAGTGCCGGTGCGCTCAAGATGGTGTCGATCCTCGACGTGCTGAACGATGGCATCTCTGCCGTCTACACCTTCTACGAACCCGACGCTGGTGCAGCCTATGGCAACTACGGCGTGCTCTGGCAGATCGAGCAGGCGAAGCGGTTGGGGCTGTCGCACGTGTACCTTGGCTATTGGATCGAGGGCAGCGCCAAAATGAACTACAAAGCGCGCTATGCGCCACATGAAGTGCTGATTGAAGGTCGTTGGCAGCCGGGCGGCGATTTCACAAAGTAAAATGGATGTCCGTCAACACGGATTGCTGCCATGAGAAAACCCCCCTCCGACGGTCCCGCCACACCTGTCGTCCAGGTCATCGAGCGCATGTTTTCGCTGATCGACGTTCTGGCGTCCCGCGAGGACGCGATGTCGCTGAAGGAAATCAGCGAAAAGACCGGCCTGCACCCCTCGACCACCCACCGCATCCTGAACGACCTGGCAGTGGGTCGTTTCGTCGACCGGCCGGAAGCCGGCAGCTACCGGCTGGGGATGCGGCTGCTCGAACTGGGCAACCTCGTCAAAGGTCGCCTCAACGTGCGCGACGCCGCGCTGACGCCGATGCGCGAACTGCACAAGCTCACACAGCAACCTGTCAATCTCAGCATGCGCCAAGGGGACGAAATCGTCTACATCGAACGCGCCTACAGCGAGCGCTCCGGCATGCAGGTCGTGCGTGCCATCGGCGGCCGTGCACCGCTGCACCTCACATCGACCGGCAAGCTGTTTCTGGCGGTCGACGATCCGCAGCGGGTCCGCAGCTACGCTACGCGCACCGGTCTTGCAGGCCACACACGCAACAGCATCACGCAGTTGCCGGCGCTAGAGCGCGAGCTCTCTAAAGCGCGGCAATACGGCATTGCCCGGGACAACGAAGAGCTCGAACTGGGCGTGCGCTGCATGGCGGCTGGCATTTACGACGACCAGGGCAAATTGATCGCTGGCTTGTCGATCTCGGCACCGGCCGACCGGCTCGACGACGGATGGCTGCCGAAGCTGCAAGCCACGGCCAACGAAATCTCGGGTGCGTTGGGCTACAACGAAAACGGCGCTGTCACGACCGCTTGAAGGGTCACTGACAGCGCCGTCGCGCCACATCGGCGCCATATCGGCACCTGAGCAGCGCGCCGATTGAGGGCGCAGAGCGAGATCGAGTCAGCCTGCGATGTCAGCCGTAGCAACGCTCTGACGCGCTGCCGGCGACATCAAATGTGTTGCTTCGACCCAGCGGCGCACACGCTCGGCATCGCCAATGCGGCTCAGTTTGCCGGCCGAATCCAGGAACACCATGATGAGCTTACGACCGGCGATTTTGGTCTGCATCACCAGGCATTGACCCGCTTCGTTGATGAAACCGGTCTTTTGCACACCGATGTCCCAGTCAGGATTCTTCACCAGACGGTTGGTCGTGTTGAACTGTAGCAGGCGGTTGCCTACCTCGACCTGGTAGTTAGGCGAAGTAGAGAGTTGACGCACCGTGGCATCGGCAGAAGCCGCATTGACCAGCAGGGCCAGATCTTGCGCGCTGGACTGGTTGTTGAACGACAGACCGGTCGGCTCGACGTAACGCGTGTCCTTCATGCCCAGCAGGCGCGCCTTGGCGTTCATCACGCTGACAAAGGTGGCGGTGCCTCCAGGGTAGGTGCGGGCCAACGCATGTGCCGCGCGGTTCTCGCTCGACATAAGTGCGAGGTGCAACAGTTCGCCGCGCGACAGCGTGGTGCCGACCATCAATCGCGAGCTGCTGTGCTTTTCAGTGTCGACATCGTCCTGGACGATGGTGATCAGTTCTTCGTTCGGAAGGCGGGCTTCACTCATGACCAGACCGGTCATGAGCTTGGTGAGTGAAGCGATCGGCAGGATGGCGTGGTCGTTCTTGCTGAACAGCACTTCGCGCGTGTCTTGATCGATCACCAGCGCGGCGTTCGACTTCAAGTCAAGCGCGTCTTCGGTGTGGTTGAGGCCGGCCATCTGACCGAAGGACAAGCGGGGCGGCGCCTCTGCGACGCGAACGATGGAACGGCGCTGCACGGCGACGACGGTCTTGCCACCGCGTTGCCGAATGGTTGCCACCACGTTGCGGCCGCCGCGGACCACACGGTCTGCGTTGTCGGCGCGAACCACCTTCTCGGTCTTGGCACCGCGTTTAGCGGTTGCAGCATGGGGCGCCTGCGCAACGCTCTTCGCACCCTTGGCACGGCTGTCGCTAGCAGCCTGGCTCTTCTTGGCAACCGGTGCCTCGTGCTTCCTGGCGGCTTGCGCTTCAGGCAACAAAAACGCCGTGCTGTACACGGCGATGAGGGCAACGGCGACAAGTCGGAACGCGGGCAGAAACCGCTGGCTGGAAACTCGATGACGACGGGCTTCGGGCATTAAAAAACTCTCCAGCGGTTGCAAATGTGACCACAGTGTATCGAAATCAAAAAAGACACGCAATATCAGTTACTTGCGTCCCCTTCTTGAATCGAAATAAAGGATCGCCCGAAAACTCAACCTTGCGCCGCTACTCTCTCAGCTTGGCTCTGTAACTTATTGAGGGCACTCAAATAAGCCTTGGCCGACGCCACCACGATGTCGGGGTCTGCCCCCACACCGTTGACGACCCGGCCGGCATTTTGAAGCCGAACTGTCACTTCACCCTGACTTTCGGTGGAACCACTGATGGCGTTCACCGAATAAAGGACCATTTCGGCCCCGCTTTTCACATGTTCTTCGATCGCCTTCAATGAAGCATCGACCGGGCCATTTCCCTCGGAAACACCGACAACTTCCTTGCCTTGCACCGTGAACACGATTCGGGCATGGGGCCGCTCGCCTGTCTCGCTGTGCTGCACCAACGATACAAATGCAAACTTGTCACCAACGTTTGACACTTCCTCCGCGCTGACGAGCGCGAGGATGTCTTCATCAAATATTTCGCTTTTTCGGTCTGCCAGCTCTTTGAAGCGCGAGAACGCGGCGTTGATCTCGGCCTCGCTCTCCATCGTGACGCCAAGTTCGATCAACCGCTGCTTGAACGCGTTGCGGCCGCTCAGTTTGCCCAGCACGATCTTGTTGGCGGCCCAGCCCACATCTTCGGCCCTCATGATTTCATAGGTGTCACGCGCCTTCAGCACGCCGTCCTGATGAATGCCAGAGGCATGCGCAAAGGCATTGGCACCAACGACCGCCTTGTTGGGCTGCACCACGAATCCGGTGGTCTGGCTGACCATGCGACTCGCTGCCAGGATGTGTTTTGCATCGATGTTCATATCGAGCCCGAAGTAGTCGCGGCGCGTCTTCACTGCCATGACGATCTCTTCGAGCGAGCAGTTGCCCGCACGCTCGCCCAGGCCGTTGATCGTGCATTCGACCTGTCGCGCGCCGCCGATCTTCACGCCGGCCAGCGAGTTCGCGACCGCCATGCCGAGGTCGTTGTGGCAATGTACCGACCACACGGCCTTGTCGCTGTTCGGCACGCGCTCGCGCAGTGTCTTGATGAAGGTGCCGTACAGCTCGGGGATCGCATAGCCCACGGTGTCGGGCACGTTGATGGTGGTGGCGCCTTCGTTGATCACTGCCTCGATCACTCGGCACAAAAAGTCCATGTCGCTGCGATAGCCGTCTTCCGGGCTGAACTCGACGTCAGCGACAAGATTGCGGGCGAAGCGCACCGCTAGTTTGGCCTGCTCGAACACCTCGTCCGCCGACATGCGCAGCTTCTTCTCCATATGCAGCGGCGACGTGGCAATGAAAGTGTGGATGCGCCCGTTGGCCGCGCCCTTCAGTGCCTCGGCCGCGCGTGAGATGTCACGGTCATTGGCGCGCGACAGGCCACAGATGGTCGAGTCCTTGATCGCATTGGCGATCGCCTTCACGGCCTCGAAGTCGCCATTGGAGCTGGCAGGAAAACCGGCCTCGATCACATCGACCTTCAAGCGCTCCAGTTGCTTGGCGATGCGCAGCTTCTCGTCGCGTGTCATCGACGCTCCCGGCGACTGTTCGCCATCGCGCAATGTGGTGTCGAAAATGATCAGCTGGTCGGTCATCGTGTGTCTCCTCAGGCGGGTTCGGCGAGCGATTGTGCGCTGCGGGCGCCTTGCGCCCTGGCGCGCTCCAGCCCCGAAACGATAGCCTTGAGCGACGCCGAAATGATGTCGGCATCAATGCCCACGCCGAACAGGGTCTGAGATTCGTCGACACGGAGTTCGAGGTAAGCGACGGCCTGCGCATCCGCACCAGCGCCTATGGCGTGCTGGTGGTAGTCGAGGACGCGCACTGTGTGCCCGGTGGCATCGGTCAGCGCATGGATGAAGGCATCGATCGGACCGTTGCCGCGTCCTTCGACGGGTCGACTTTCGCCTTGCCACGGCAGGTCACCGCGCAACACCACCAGAGCATTGGCGCCCTCGCCCTGCTCCTCGAGCACCCGGTGCTGCAACGCGTGCGCCGCCTTCAATCCGTACTCGCGCTCGAACATGGCGTAGAGATCGGCGGCGGAGAGTTCCTTGCCGGCGATGTCCATCTCCTTTTGCACCGTCTGCATGAATTCCATCTGAAGGCGACGCGGCATTTCGAGGCCGTATTCGCTTTCGAGCAGGTACGCCATGCCGCCCTTGCCGGACTGGCTGTTAACGCGAATGACGGCTTCGTAGCTGCGTCCCACATCTTTGGGATCGATCGGCAGATAGGGCATATCCCAAATGTCACCTTCCTTGCGTGCCGAAAAGGCTTTCTTGATCGCATCCTGATGCGAGCCGGAAAACGACGTGTAGACCAGGTCGCCGACATACGGATGGCGCGGGTGCACCGGCAACTGATTGCACTGCTCCACGGTCGCACGGATCTCGTCGATATTCGAGAAATCGAGTCCGGGAGACACGCCCTGCGTGTAGAGGTTGAGCGCGACGTTGACCAAGTCGAGGTTGCCGGTTCGCTCACCATTGCCGAAGAGGCATCCTTCGAGGCGATCGGCACCCGCCATCAACGCGAACTCGCCAGCAGCCGTGCCGGTGCCGCGGTCGTTGTGCGGGTGCACCGACAGCACGATCGCTTCGCGTCGCTCGAGGTTGCGGTGCATCCACTCGATCATGTCGGCGAAGATGTTGGGCGTCGAATGCTCGACCGTCGAAGGCAAATTGACGATGCACTTGTGCTCGGTCGTCGGCTGCCAAACTTCGGTCACCGCATCGACCACACGCTTCGAGAAAGCGAGATCGGTTCCCGAGAACATCTCTGGCGAGTACTGAAAGGTCCACTGCGTTTCCGGCTGCTTGGCAGCGCAATCGTTGAACATGCGCGCGTGCGTCGTTGCGAGTTCGACGATCTGGTCCTCGTCCATGCCGAGCACAACGCGCCGCATGATCGGCGCCACCGCGTTGTACAGGTGCACGATGGCCCGCGGCGCTCCATGCAGCGCTTCGAAGGTGCGGGTGATGAGGTGGTCACGCGCTTGCGTAAGCACCTGGATCGTCACGTCATCGGGAATGCGATCTTCATCGATCAGTTTGCGCACGAAGTCGAACTCGACTTGTGACGCCGAAGGAAATCCGACTTCGATTTCCTTGAAACCGATGGCCACGAGCGTCTCGAACATCCGCGTCTTGCGCGCAATATCCATTGGCTCGACCAACGCCTGGTTGCCGTCACGCAGATCGGTCGACAGCCAGATCGGCGCTTTGTTCAGCACGGCGTCGGGCCAGGTGCGGTCCTTGAGGCCGATCGGTGCAAAAGCGCGGTACTTGGCTTGAGGTTGCTTCAACATATCGATTTCTCTGTGATGGTTGGGGTGTCACCAGCAACCCCAAAAGCAAAACGGCCCGTTGCTGGTGCGAACGGGCCGTGGTGAGGGACTAGCGCGTGCGCTACCGTCTCCGCCCGAAGGGGATCAGTAGTAGGGCCAGCGAAATCTTGTTCATGAAGGCTGCGAATGTAGCACAGGCCGTTTTACTTGTGGAGCCCGACTTCGTCGGGTTCGTCCGTGGACATGCTGATGACGCTTACTGGCTGCCCTTTGGCCTTGCGCCAGGCATAGACCACGTAGCCGCTGAGTCCGTAAATAACGAAAAGGCTGAACAGGACCGTCGGCGGATCAATATTGATGACCGCGATGCCCAGCGCGATCAGAACAATCGCTGCGAACGGAACGCTGCGGGCCTTTCTGAAGTCCTTGAAACTATAGAACGGTGCGTTGGTCACCATCGTGAGTCCCGAGTAGAGCGTGAAACCGAACGTGATCCAGGTGATCTGTGCCCAGGACAGATACAACACCTCGCCACCGCGTTTGCCCGACTCGGTCATGAGCCAGATGAAGCCCATTACCAGTGCCGCGGCCGCGGGTGAAGGCAAGCCCTGAAACCAGCGCTTGTCGACCACGCCCGTGTTGACGTTGAAGCGAGCCAGTCGCAACGCAGCGCAAGCGCAATATACAAAGGCTGCGATCCAGCCCCAACGACCCAGACCTTTCAGCGACCACTCATATGCGATCAACGCAGGCGCAGCGCCGAAAGACACCATGTCGGACAGCGAATCCATCTGCTCGCCGAACGCGCTTTGCGTGTTGGTCATGCGCGCGACGCGACCGTCGAGGCTGTCGAGGATCATCGCGGCAAAAACGCCGAGCGCGGCCAGGTCGAAGCGGCCGTTCATGGCCATCACGATCGAATAGAAGCCGCCGAACAGCGCTGCCAACGTGAACAGGTTGGGCAGGATGTAGATGCCCTTACGCCGCTTGCGCGGCTGCACCTCGTCAGGGAGCGTGTCGTCATGCATGGAGTGGGCCTTTGGAGGAGCGCAGTGTAGTCAATGAAAAAGGGCCACCGCGCACGGTGGCCCTTACAGTGCGAGGGACAGCGATCAGTTGCGCGTTTGGTCCACGAGCTTGTTCTTTTTGATCCACGGCATCATCGCACGCAGCTTCTCGCCGACGACTTCGATCTGATGCTCGGCATTCAAACGGCGGCGGCTGATCAGCGTGGGCTGGCCAGCGGCGGCTTCGAGCACGAAGCTCTTGGCATATTCGCCGGTCTGGATGTCCTTCAGCACCTGCCGCATGACATTCTTCGACTCGTCGTTGATGATGCGCGGGCCGGTCACGTACTCGCCGTATTCGGCGTTGTTCGAGATCGAGTAGTTCATGTTGGCGATGCCGCCTTCATAGATCAGATCGACGATGAGCTTGAGCTCATGCAGGCATTCGAAATACGCCATTTCCGGCGCGTAGCCGGCCTCGACCAACACTTCGAACCCAGCCTTGATCAGTTCGACCGTGCCTCCGCACAAAACAGCCTGCTCGCCGAACAAGTCGGTTTCGGTTTCTTCGCGAAAGTTGGTTTCGATGATGCCGGCCTTGCCCCCGCCGTTGGCCGTGGCGTAGCTCAACGCGAGGTCACGCGCCTTGCCGGTCTTGTCTTGGTGCACGGCCACAAGGTGGGGCACGCCGCCGCCTTGCGTGTAGGTGCTGCGAACCGTGTGGCCCGGCGCCTTCGGGGCGACCATCCAGACGTCGAGATCGGCGCGTGGCTGAACAAAGCCGTAGTGCACGTTGAAGCCGTGAGCAAAGACGAGCGAAGCGCCTTCCTTGATGTGCGGGGCGACGTCGTTCTTGTAGACGTTGGCGATCTGCTCATCAGGCAGCAGGATCATGACGACGTCGGCTGACTTCACCGCATCCGCCACTTCAGCAACCTTGAGCCCAGCCTTGCCGACCTTGTCCCACGAGGCGCCGCCCTTTCGCAGGCCGACGACGACTTTGACGCCGCTGTCGTTCAAGTTTTGCGCATGCGCATGGCCTTGCGAGCCGTAGCCAATGATTGCGACCGTCTTGCCCTTGATGAGGCTGAGATCGGCGTCTTTGTCGTAGTAAACCTTCATGTCGTTGCTCCTTCGTTGAAATGTAGTGTGGGATGGGGAATGAACGGGTGGCGTGCTTTAGACGCGCAGGATGCGCTCGCCGCGACCGATGCCGCTGGCGCCGGTTCGCACGGTTTCGAGAATGGCGCTGCGGTCCAGCGCTTCGAGAAACGCGTCGTTTTTCGAATGGTCGCCGGTCAGTTCGATCGTGTAGCTCTTGTCGGTGACGTCGATGATGCGACCGCGAAAGATCTCGGCCATGCGCATCATCTCTTCGCGTTCCTTGCCGACCGCGCGGACCTTGACCATCATGAGTTCGCGCTCGGTGTACGAGCCTTCGGTCAGGTCGACCACTTTGACGACCTCGATGAGCCGGTTCAGGTGCTTGGTAATCTGCTCGATGACGTCGTCGGAGCCTGCGGTGACGATGGTCATGCGCGACAGGCTGGCGTCTTCGGTCGGGGCGACCGTCAGCGATTCGATGTTGTAGCCGCGGGCGGAGAACAACCCGACCACCCGAGAGAGTGCGCCGGGCTCGTTTTCGAGCAGCACGGCAATGATGTGTTTCATAAGCGAAAGACTCCTCTTTTCGGTGCCCTCCCCGCGCAGCGGTAACCACGCGGCTTGGCAGCCGATAGATTCGTCTCGAGAAAAGTTAAGAGAACATTCCGACGATCAGAGATCTTCGGAACCCAACAGCATCTCAGTGATGCCTGCGCCGGCCTTGACCATCGGAAACACGTTTTCGGTCGGGTCGGTACGGAAATCCATGAACACGGTGCGGTCCTTGAGCTTGCGCGCTTCACGCAGTGCCGGCTCGACGTCTTGGGGCCGCTCGATCAGCATGCCGACGTGCCCATAGGCCTCAGCCAGTTTCACGAAATTGGGCAGCGCGTCCATGTAGCTGTGGCTGTAGCGGCCGGAGTATTCGATTTCTTGCCACTGACGGACCATGCCAAGGTAGCGGTTGTTCAGCGAACAGATCTTGATCGGGGTGTTGTACTGCAAACAGGTAGAGAGCTCCTGGATGCACATCTGGACCGAGCCTTCGCCAGTGATAGTGAACACCTCCGCATCGGGCTTGGCGAGCTTGACGCCCATCGCGTACGGAATCCCGACGCCCATCGTGCCGAGCCCACCAGAGTTGATCCAGCGCCGCGGCTCGTCGAAGCGGTAGTACTGCGCGGCCCACATCTGGTGTTGGCCCACGTCGGACGTGATGTAGCAGTCCGCATCCTTGGTCATATTCCACAGCGTCTCGACCACGTATTGCGGCTTGATGACATCGCCGTTGCCCCGGTCGTACTTCAGGCAGTCCTTGGCGCGCCACGTCTCGATGGTCTTCCACCAATCGGACAGGGCACCAGCGTCCGGTTTGGTCGATGACTCCTTGATCATCGTGATCAGTTCTGTCAGCACGTCTTTGACGTCGCCGACGATCGGAATGTCGACCTTCACCCGTTTCGAGATACTCGAAGGATCGATGTCGATATGAATAATCTTGCGTTCGTTTTGCGCGAAGTGCTTCGGATTGCCGATCACGCGATCGTCGAAGCGCGCGCCGACTGCGAGCAGCACGTCGCAGTTCTGCATCGCGTTGTTGGCTTCGATGGTGCCGTGCATGCCCAACATGCCGAGGAACTTGGGGTCGCTCGCGGGATAGGCGCCCAGGCCCATCAACGTGTTGGTGACCGGATAGCCGAGCATGTCGACCAACGTGCGCAGTTCGTTGGCGGCATTGCTCAACAGTACGCCGCCGCCGGTGTAGATATACGGCCGCTTCGCCGTCAGCAGCAGCTGTAGCGCCTTGCGGATTTGTCCGCCGTGGCCTTTGCGGACAGGGTTGTACGAGCGCATCTCGAGCTTGTCGGGATGGCCGGTGTAGGGCACCTTCTTGAAAGACACGTCTTTCGGCACGTCGACCACCACCGGCCCGGGCCGGCCGGTGCGCGCGATGTGGAATGCCTTCTTGATCGTCATCGCAAGATCCTTCGGATCCTTGACGAGAAAGTTGTGCTTGACGATGGGCCGCGTAATGCCGACGGTGTCGCATTCCTGGAATGCGTCGAGCCCGATGGCCGCGGTCGGCACCTGACCCGAGATGATCACCATCGGGATCGAGTCCATGTACGCCGTTGCAATGCCCGTGACCGCATTTGTCAGCCCCGGGCCCGAAGTAACCAACGCCACGCCGACTTCACCCGTCGCGCGCGCATAGCCATCCGCTGCGTGCACCGCCGCCTGCTCGTGGCGCACGAGCACGTGCTGCATGGTGTCTTGCTTGTAGAGCGCGTCGTAGATGTACAGCACCGCACCGCCGGGGTAGCCCCAGATGTACTTGACACCTTCGGCTTGCAGCGACTTGATGAGCACTTCTGCGCCCATGAGCTCTTGGGATTGATTGCCCATCCCGGAGGATGCGGCTGCTGCGGAAGCGAGTTCCGCTTTCGAGATTTCCATGATGAACCTTTGGAGTTTTTTCGGGAACGAAAAACCTTGGGTGCCCCTTGCCAACCCTTGTGAGGCCGCGCCAGGACTTGAGGCCGGTTGCCATGAGCGGATTGATGCTCCGCCGGACAAAGACCCGTTTGCCTTTTGACTTGCAGGACGGATTATGACATCGGCCGCGCGATGCATAATCCGCGGCGGTAAAAACACAACTCGTCCAGATACAGACATCCCACGAGGCGCACTTCGCGCCGGACCCCGCTTGGCCACCGAAAAAGAACTTTCCGATTTCCTCAAAGGTGTTGAACGACGCGCTTTCAAACGCTCGATCTATCACGTCCGTGACGAGGAAGCTGCGCTCGACATCGTGCAGGACAGCATGATGAAGCTGGCGGAGCACTACGCGGACAAGCCGCCGAACGAGCTTCCGATGCTATTTCAGCGGATTCTGTCGAACTGCACGCTCGATTGGTTCCGCCGTCAAAAAACCCGACGCGCACTTTTTTCCAATCTCAGCGACTTCGAAGCTCCCGACGACGATGGAGAATTCGACCTGCTCGAGAACTTCGTGGCGCCCACCGACTCCAGAGAAACCGAGAGCGCCGAAGACACCACGCGACGCGCCCAGGTGTTCCACGACATCGAAGAAGAGATCGCCAAGCTGCCCGGGCGTCAACGCGAGGCCTTTCTGATGCGTTACTGGGAAGAAATGGATGTTGCTGAAACGGCTGCAGCAATGGGCTGCTCCGAAGGCAGCGTCAAAACTCATTGTTCGCGTGCCGTCCACGCCCTGAGCAAAGCGCTGACGGCCAAGGGAATTTCGCTATGACCAACTCGACCCAATCGTTCTCCACGCCTTCGGACGTTTTAGAAGCCCAGTTCGGCCGCCGCGTTGCGGCGCGCTTGGCGTCGGGCAGCGAGCAGTTGCCGCACGACATCGGCGAGCGACTGCGTGTGGCGCGGCAGCAGGCAGTCAGTCGGCGCAAAGTGGCGCCGCAATTGCACGCGGCGCCAGTGGTGGTTTCGAACGGCCGCTCCGCCACACTGGGCCTTGGCGGGCGTTGGTGGACCCGGATCGGCTCGGTGGTTCCGCTCATCGCTTTGGCTGCCGGCCTCATCACGATCAGCGTGATGCAGGACGACGACCGAGCCAACGACCTTGCCGAAGTCGATTCGGCCTTGCTCACCGGCGATTTGCCGCCTGCTGCCTACACCGACCCTGGTTTCGCGCAGTTCTTGAAAACTAACGACGCCACCGTCCGTTGATCCTGTCGAATGCCGCTCCGCTCTGCGTTCAGTTTCGATTTTTGCGCTTTGGCGCCTGCCACCCGCCCGTCGCGGCGCATGGTGGTCGCCTGGGCTGGCACGCTGCTGCGGATGGCCACGGCCGCAATTGCAATTTGTGCAGTGTCCAGCGCAAACGCCCAATTGCCGCTCGACGCCAAGGGGGCCGAAGCAGGTGCCCCGGCCTCGGCGGCTGCTATCGCACCTAAGACGGCGGTGGTTACCAAGCCCCTGTGGAGCGAGCTGAACCTGTCACAGCAACTGGCGCTGCAACCTCTGGCCGAGCACTGGGACAGGCTGTCGCTCGGACATAAGCGTAAGTGGCTGGCGATTACCCGTAACTACCCGAAGATGACGCCCGAAGAGCAAACCGTCATGCACAGCCGCATGTCCGGTTGGGCCACGTTGAGCCAGCAGCAACGGGTGCAGGCACGGATGAATTTCGCCGAGGTCAAGCAGATTCCGGCGGACGAGCGCAAAGCGAAGTGGGAGGCCTACCAAGCACTGAGCGACGAGCAAAAGCGTGAGCTTGCCGAAAAAGCGGCGGTCAAGCCAACTCGCGGTGCAGCGATACCTGCCAAGCCCGTGTCGGCTCAAAAGTTCGCGCCCGTGCCGGTGCCGGTGGGCGACCGCTTGCCGCGCATTCAGCTGGCACCGCCCAGCGAGCCGACAGCAATGTCCGTTCGCGCATCGCGCTCGTTGCCCGCGACCCCTTTCTTGGCGGCTCCTGTGTCGGGCGCTCCGATACCTGCTGAAGCGCAGGTACTCGTTCCTGCGGCGCCGATCGAGCGCGCCTCCGCCCAGCCATCGACGACACCCTGATGTCGCCGTCGATGCGTTCGTCCGATCCCGCAAAACCTGAAGCCAGTCTTTCCGAAACGCCCTGCGGCGCCGTAGAAGCAGCAGCGCTTTTGACAGCGCCCGGCCTGTGGCGCCGAATGGCCTGCTGGCTGTACGAAGGCATGCTGATGTTCGCAGTCGTCTTCGTGGCAGGTTGGCTGTTCAGCACCTTGGGCCAAATGCGCGACGCGATGGACGAACGCCGTCATTTGCTTCAAGCCTTTCTGTTCGTCGTGTTCGGCGTGTACTTCGTCTGGTTCTGGATTCACGGCCAAACCCTGGCGATGAAAACCTGGGGCATCCGTATCGTCGACGCCAGTGGGCGACCTGTTACCCAGCGTCGCGCGTTGATTCGCTACCTGTTGGGCTGGATCTGGTTTCTGCCTCCGCTAGCCGCGATTGCACCTTTCAAGCTCTCCGGAGGCGAATCGGCGCTGCTGATTTCTGGCTGGGTGCTGATCTGGGCGCTCTTGTCGCGTTTTCAACCGCAGCACCAGTTCTGGCACGACGCTTGGGCCGGCACGCGGCTGATTTCGTCGCGGCCCATGAGCCGTCGCTAAACCGTATCCAAGCTGTACGCAAGCCGTACGCAGACTGCGCGTCGGCCGCGGTTAAGCTGCCACGAAACACACCATGAGTGCCCTCCCCGATCCCGCCGTTAATCCGCAAAAAGCCCGCAAGGGCCTGGAGCGTGTTTTTCACGCCACCCTCATTTCCGTGCAAGGCCTGCGCGCGGGTTGGAGCGAGCCGGCCTTCCGGCAAGAGGCGCTGATTTCCATCGTGCTGCTGCCGGCTTCTTTCTGGCTCGGCCGAAGCTGGGTCGAAACAGCGCTGCTTGCGTGCAGCGTCGTGCTGGTGATGATCGTGGAGTTGCTCAACACAGCCGTTGAGGCTGCCATCGATCGAATTGGTCCGGAGTGGCACGATCTGTCGAAGCGCGCCAAGGACATGGGCAGTGCGGCAGTGCTGCTTTCCTTGCTGATTTGCGGCGGCATCTGGGCGGCCGCGCTCTGGCAACGTTTCGTGGGCTGACAAAGTTCGGCCCGCCGCCGTTTCGCGTTGGCATGATCGGGGGATGACTCCAGAATTCTCGATATGTGTGTATTGCGGCTCGCGCCCTGGCGAGCACCCCCAATTTGCGGCAGCTGCAACTGCGGTCGGCCAATGGATCGGCCAGCGTGGCGGTCAACTCGTCTATGGCGGAGGCCGCACCGGCCTGATGGGCACGGTGGCCGAGGCCACGCGGGCGGCGGGGGGCCGGGTGATCGGCATCATTCCCAAAGCCCTGGTCGACAGGGAGCTGGCCAACACGCTTTGCGACGAACTGCACATCGTCGACACCATGCATGAGCGCAAGGCCATGATGGGAGAGCGCGCCGATGCGTTTGTCGCGCTGCCTGGCGGCATCGGTACCTTTGAAGAGCTGTTCGAGATCTGGACCTGGCGCCAACTGGGCTACCACGACAAGCCTGTCGGCATCCTCAACGTCGAGGGCTACTACGACGGACTTCTAGGCTTCCTGGCACACAGCGTGCGCGCTGGCTTCATGGGTGAGTGGCAGATGGATCTGATGCACACCCTGAGCGAGCCGGAAGCGCTGCTCAACTGGTTGCTGGACCACCGCGGTGGTCAGGGGCAATCAGGGCTGCTCGCAAAAAATGTCTAGCGAGCCAAATGGTGACTAGATAGCGCTTTCGTTCTCTTCGCCGGTGCGGATGCGGACGATGCGCTCGACGCTGGTGACGAAAATCTTGCCGTCCCCGATTTTTCCGGTGCGGGCGGCGTTCACGATCGCCTCGACGCAGCGATCGACGTCGGCCGTGTTCACCACGACCTCGACTTTCATCTTCGGCAGGAAGTCGACCACGTATTCAGCGCCGCGGTACAACTCGGTATGGCCCTTCTGTCGGCCGAAGCCTTTGACTTCCGTGACGGTGAGCCCGGTCACGCCCACCTCGGCGAGTGCCTCGCGCACATCCTCAAGCTTGAACGGTTTGACGATAGCGGTGATCTGCTTCATGGTGGTCTTCCGGCGATTTCGTTAAGTGTGCTGGCGGTAGGGTAACGCCAATCCTTGCCCGATGCTGCGATGAGCGACCCCTACACGGAGGAATGCCTTGGCGTCTCGCATGGAGCGTGCCAGAACAGCTGAAGCCCGCTGGTAGCCTTGTGGCAATGCACGCCGACGCTTCGACATCCACTTTTTCGTTGTTTCGCTTGTTTCGCTGGTTCGGGCATCAGGCGTACCTGTTGCTGGTCTTCACTACCTTGATCTGGGGGGCCAACGCGGTTGCTGCGCGGCTGGCCGTCGGCGAAATTTCTCCAATGATGATGACCGGTTCGCGCTGGATCGTAAGTTGCATCGCGCTGGGCCTCACCGCGCACCGGCAGATCGCGCAACATTGGCGCGTGCTGGTGCCGGCATGGCGGCGCATCCTGCTGATGGGCGCCTTCGGGTTCACCGGCTTCAACGCGCTGTTCTACACGGCGGCGCACCACACCACGGCCATCAATATCGCGATCATTCAGGGCACGATCCCGGTGTTGGTGCTCGTCGGTAGTTTTTTCATTTTTCGAACGCGCATCCGCGGGCTGCAACTGTTCGGGGTCGCGCTGACGATTGCCGGCATCGCGGTGGTGGCATCGCAGGGAGACTTCGCCGCGCTGGCGCAACTGGCTTTCAACCGCGGCGATATCGCCATGGTCATCGCCTGCCTGATGTACGCCGCTTATGCGCTCGCATTGCGCGGCCGGCCCGCAGTTCCAGGCATCGTATTCTTTGCGGCACTGGCCGCGGTGGCCTTTCTGAGTTCACTGCCGCTGCTCGCCGTTGAAGTCGCCACAGGTCACTTCTTTATGCCGACGGCCAAAGGCATCGCGCTGGCAATTTTCGTCGGGGTGCTGCCTTCGTTCATTTCGCAGATCACTTTCATACGCGCGGTAGAGCTCATCGGGGCCGCCCGCGCTGGAGTGTTCCTCAATCTGGTGCCGATCTTCGGGCCGCTGCTCGCCGTGCTCGTGTTGCACGAGACGCTTTCACCGTACCACGCGGTTGCGTTAGCACTGGTTTTGGGAGGCATCGGTGTTGCGGAGTACGTCGGAGTGCGCCGATGAAGGTGCAAGGAGAGAGCGCCGTGCATCCGCCACAACTTCATCGATCGTGCAATGAAAGCTGTCGCCACACGGGGTCTCGCATTCTTTTCTAAACTGCCGGCTCATCACTATTCGAATCCGCTTCCGTGAATCTGCTTTGACCGATCTCGTTCTTCACATCCACACCTCTCCGACGGAAATCGACGCGAAAGCGTGGAACGACCTGCTCGCGCTGCAGCCGAATCCCTCTCCTTTCATGCGACACGAATATCTCGTCGCTCTGCATGAAAGCAAGAGCGCCACACCGGAGAGCGGCTGGACGGCTGCCTTCGTCACGCTGCGGCGCGGCAAACGGCTCGAAGGTGCTTGCCCGGTCTACGTCAAGGACCATTCGTATGGCGAGTACGTATTCGACTGGGCATGGGCCAACGCCTATGAGCAGCACGGACTCAAGTACTACCCGAAAGCGCTCGTTGCAGTGCCCTTTACGCCGGTACCCGGCGCGCGACTGCTGGCGCGCGATGCGAAGAGCCGCACCCTGCTGGTTCAAGGGTTGGTTCAGTGGTGCAAGCAGGAAGAACTTTCGTCGCTGCATCTCCTTTTCGGTGCCGACGAAGACATTGCCGCCTGCGCCGAAGCCGGACTCATGCTGCGGCACACCGTTCAATTTCATTGGACAAACACCGAACCCGGATATCCGAATTTCGTCGCGTTTCTGGCCAGCCTGTCGCACGACAAGCGCAAGAAGATCCGACAGGAGCGCCGCAAGGTGGCTGATGCGGGGGTCAGCTTTCGCTGGTCACGCGGCGCCGATATTTCCACCGCCGACTGGGATTTTTTCTATCGCTGCTATGCGCGCACTTATCGGGAACACGGCAATGCGCCCTACCTCACCCGCGACTTCTTCCATCGCATGGCCAACACTCTGCCAGAGGCGTGGCTGCTTTTCGTAGCTGAACGCGCGGGTAAGCCGATCGCCACCAGCCTGATTGCGCTTTCTCCGGCCGCTGAGAACGGTGCAAGCGGCATCGATGCGCCGGTCGCGGCGTACGGCCGCTATTGGGGCGCGCTCGAACGTGTCGACTGCCTCCATTTCGACGCCTGCTACTACCAGCCCCTGCAGTGGTGCATCGACAACGGCGTCTCGCGTTTCGAGGGCGGCGCCCAGGGCGAACACAAGATGGCGCGCGCGCTGATGCCGGTCAAGACGACGAGCGCTCACTGGCTTGCGCATCCCTCGTTCGCCGATGCCGTCGAACGCTTTCTGGAACGCGAGGGCGCAGGCATCGAAAACTACCTGGACCACCTCGACGAACGCAGTCCTTTCAAGGCTTCGTGACTTAATCCCGAGCTTTGGGCCTGATATGTGCGAATCGCCACAAAGGCTATACATACTGCCGGCTGACGCCCCCGGTAGCCCGCTCTAGCGCGCCGCCGATCGGCACACGGCCTGGGGCCATTCGGCACAGGTTGGCTCGCGGGAGAATATTCAAATGGCTCGACTCATCGTTCTTCAACAGACAGCCACGCCCAGGCAGGTGGCGTTGTTCAAGCTCCCGTATCTGATTGGACGCGCACCCAGTTGCGACCTGGTGCTGGACAATCCGCAAGTCAGCCGCGCCCATGCCGTGATGGAACAGGCTGGAGACGCGATCCAGATTCGCGATCTGGGCGGCACCAACGGCACTTATGTGAATGGCCAACGCGTCGAAAGCTGCGCGCTTGGCAATGGCGACGAAATCAAGGTCGGCGCTTGCGTCATCCGGTTTCTGTTGAGCGGCGGTGACGCCATGAGCGATGCCGAGGCGCTGCGTCTGGTGACAGCGGCCGGCAAGCTCCCTGATGAAGAGCTGGTCAAACTCATGCCGAAAGACTGAGTTCCCTCCGCGCGGGGCTACCCGAGTCTTACTTCGTGTATGCGGCGATGCCGTCCATGACTTCCTTCCGGGCGGCGTCGATGCCCTCCCATCCCAGCACCTTGACCCACTTGCCTTCTTCGAGATCTTTGTAATGCTCGAAGAAGTGACTGATGGCCTTCAAGCGCATCGGGTTCACATCGTCGATCGAGTTCCAGTGGCTGTAGATCGGCAGTACCTTGGTGGTCGGCACGGCGAGCACCTTGCCATCGACTCCAGCCTCGTCTTCCATCAAGAGAATGCCCAGGGGGCGGCACGGCACCACGACGCCCGGTAGCAGCGGATACGGCGCGATCACCAGCACGTCGACCGGGTCGCCATCGCCGCTCAAGGTCTGCGGCACGTAGCCGTAGTTGGCGGGGTAGTACATGGCCGTCGTCATGAAGCGGTCCACGAACAGCGCGCCCGACTCCTTGTCGACCTCGTACTTGATCGGGTCGGAATTCATCGGGATCTCGATCACCACATTGAATGAATCGGGGATGTTCTTGCCAGGGGAAACTTTGTCGAAGGACATGTCGTTGTTCGTGTGGTTGAGAGGATTGCGAAAGATGCGGACAAACCCGAAGTTTACTGATCGTGTCACGGTCCGCTCACACGAACCGTGACTTTTGCCTGTAAATTGCATGCGTTGGCCAATCGGCTCCGCACCCAAGGTGCAGCAGCTTCGAGGAAGCAACGCGACGGAAATCCAAGGTCCCGTACGCGTTGCGCGCAGGGTTCCGCGTGCTTTCCGTTTCTTTCAATCGCAACGAACGATGGAGAAGCAAACGCATGATCGGCAACACTCCCCTGATACTCGCCATGGTCTGCGGCCTGGTGGCCGTTGGCTACGGTTTCTGGGCTCGCAGCTGGATACTTTCCAAAGACCCGGGCAACGCCCGAATGCAGGAGATCGCGGCTGCGATCCAGACGGGTGCCGCCGCGTACCTCGCCAAGCAGTACCGAACCATCGCCATCGTCGGCGTCGTGCTCGCGGTACTTATCGGACTCTTTCTCGACGTCACCACAGCGGTAGGCTTCATCATCGGTGCGGTGCTGTCGGGTGCCTGCGGCTTCATCGGCATGAATGTGTCTGTGCGGGCCAACGTGCGGACAGCGCAGGCGGCGACCCACGGCATCGGACCGGCGCTCGATGTGGCGTTTCGCGGCGGCGCAATCACCGGCATGCTGGTCGTCGGCCTCGGCCTGTTGGGCGTTGCTGGCTTCTTCTGGTTTCTGGTCGGTAGCGCAGCGCCCGGTGCCAATCTCGCGACGCTGCTGAACCCGCTCATCGGCTTCGCCTTTGGCTCTTCGCTGATCTCGATCTTCGCGCGGCTCGGCGGCGGCATCTTCACCAAGGGCGCCGACGTCGGCGCTGATTTGGTAGGCAAGGTCGAAGCCGGCATCCCGGAAGACGACCCGCGCAATCCGGCGGTGATCGCAGACAACGTCGGCGACAACGTTGGCGATTGCGCCGGCATGGCTGCCGACCTGTTCGAAACCTACGCCGTGACGCTCATCGCCACCATGGTGCTCGGCGCGCTGATGATCACGACAGCCCCGATCAACGCGGTGCTGTACCCATTGGCGCTGGGCGCGGTGTCGATCATTGCGTCGATCATCGGCTGCTTCTTCGTGAAGGCGTCGCCGGGCATGGTGAACGTGATGCCGGCGCTCTACAAAGGGCTGGCCGTCGCCGGCATCCTGTCGCTGATCGCCTTCTGGTTCGTCACGAGTTGGCTCATTCCGGACAACGCCGTAGCTGCCAGCGGCAGCCAGCTGAAACTATTCGGCGCCTGCTTCGTCGGCCTTGCGCTGACCGCCGCTCTGGTCTGGATCACCGAGTACTACACCGGCACGCAATACAAGCCGGTGCAGCACATCGCGCAAGCCTCCACCACCGGCCACGGTACCAACATCATCGCGGGCCTCGGCGTGTCGATGCGCTCGACGGCTTGGCCGGTGATTTTCGTTTGCATCGCGATCCTCGCGTCCTATTCGCTCGCCGGCCTGTTCGGCATTGCGGTGGCTGCCACCTCGATGCTGTCGATGGCCGGTATCGTGGTCGCGCTCGATGCGTACGGGCCGATCACCGACAACGCCGGCGGCATCGCCGAAATGGCCGGCCTGCCGGAGAGCGTGCGCAGCGTGACCGACCCGCTCGACGCGGTCGGGAATACCACCAAGGCGGTGACCAAGGGCTACGCGATCGGCTCGGCCGGCCTGGCTGCACTGGTGCTCTTCGCCGACTACACACATAAGCTCGAAAGCTATGGCCAGGCGATCAGCTTCAACCTGAGCGACCCGATGGTGATCGTCGGTCTCTTCATCGGCGGCCTGATTCCCTACCTGTTCGGCGCGATGGCGATGGAGGCGGTGGGCCGCGCCGCCGGGGCGGTGGTCGAGGAAGTGCGTCGCCAGTTCCGCGAGATTCCCGGGATCATGGACGGCACGGGCAAGCCAGAGTACGGCAGGGCCGTGAGCATGCTGACCGGTGCGGCCATCAAGGAAATGATGATCCCTTCGCTGCTGCCGGTCGTGGTGCCGATCATCGTCGGCCTGGTGCTCGGGCCGAAAGCGCTCGGAGGCCTGCTGATGGGAACAATCGTCACTGGACTTTTCGTCGCCATCAGCATGTGCACGGGCGGCGGCGCCTGGGACAACGCCAAGAAATACATCGAAGACGGCCATCACGGCGGCAAGGGTTCCGAAGCGCACAAGGCCGCGGTCACCGGCGACACCGTGGGCGACCCCTACAAAGACACGGCCGGTCCGGCAATCAACCCGCTGATCAAGATCATCAACATCGTGGCGCTGCTGATCGTGCCGCTGGTGGTCAAGTTCCACGGTGGCGATGCCGCGGCCGCCGTTCCATTAAAGATCGAAACGCCACCCGCCGCGATGGCGCCAGCACCCGCCGCGGCTGCCGCACCCGCTGCTGCTGCCGGTGCGGTCGCGGCCATCGAAGCCGCATCGGTCAAGGTCGAGAACGGCATAGTGAAGTTCTACTTCCAGACCGGCAAATCAGAAATCGCACCCGGCGGCAAGGAAGCGCTGGCAGATGTCGTCAAAGCGGTTCAAAGCGGCAGCACGGTTCTGGTGAGCGGCTATCACGACGCCAGCGGCGATGCGGCGACCAATGCGGAGCTGGCAAGGCAGCGGGCAATGGCGGTGAGTGACGCGCTGAAGGCAGCGGGTGCACCTGCCGACAAGATCGAGCTTTCCAAGCCTGAGCAGTCTCAGGTTGACGGGCCGGCGGCCGAAGCGCGCCGTGTCGAGGTGAAGATCAAATCCTGATGATGCTCAAGTCCTGAGACCGGGCTTGGGCTTGGGCTTGGGCCTGCTGCGAGTGGGCCGGTCTCAATTCAGCTCGCTCATGCTCGGCTGGCGCGTATCAGGCGCGCCCGGCAGCGTGTCGAACTGCGACGGCCCCTCAGGCAGCCGAGAGTCGGCAAATTCATGCAGCGCGGCGACCCAGCGTCCCGCAGATGAATCGGCCGGCTCGTCGTTCGTGAAAATACCGTTTCGGATAAAGAACGTTTCGCCGTTGGCGCGCTCAGCGTGCAGTTCGACAAGCCGCTGGATCGGGAAGGTGTACGTCACCAGCTTCTCCTTGGACTTGCGATCCTTGGCGCCGCAGTTGAAGAAGCCTTCTGCCGCGATCACGATGCACGAACCATCGACGGCGCTGGGTTCTTCGCCCGCCGCACCGCAACGCCACACTGCCGAGGGCAGTCGCGCGCGCACCTTGTCGATAACGAGGTCCCGTTGCTTGTTCAGACCGTTGAGCGGCGGCACCAACGTCCGAAGCTGCCGCAGCCGTTCCGAAAAGTTGTCGTCGAGAGTGAACTCGACGTGGTGCGCTGCCTCACCGGAGCGCTTGACGACTTGCATGACCACTTGCCGAGAGTTGCTCACTGCGTTCATCCTGAAAAACGGTTGCTGGCGCGCCCGTCGCACCAATTGTTTCTAACTGTATATTGGTTTTTTGACAGTGGGTAGACAGCAATAAGTACACAACTACAGCAGCATTTCCGGGACTATCGGCGCGATCAACGAGTTATAGAGGCGCTTGAAAAAGCCGGATTCCGGCTCGGTCGTCAGGATCATTTCGTTTTCGCCATCGGTCGTCAGCCATTCGAGCGTTCCGGCGGGTTTGGTGAGCCGCAGCCGGTACGAGTTCTGCAGTTTGCTGATATTAATGATCCGGAGCATTTCGCGTGCCAGTTGCGGACTGTCGACGACCACGCCCATTTCGGTGTTCTGGCTGGCCGAGCGTGGGTCGAGGTTCATCGATCCAATGAAGACGCGCCGCTTGTCGATCGCGGCCGTTTTGGCGTGGAGCCGACCGAGCGACTTGCCGAACGATCCGAATCGCTTGCTCGCCGTGGTGCGCTCCGGGCTCAGCTCGTACACGTCTGCGCCGGTTTTGAGCAGGCGCTCGCGGTAGCGTGCATAGCCTGTGTGAACCAGCGGCTCGTCGTTGGCCGCCAGCGAATTGGTGAGCAGCGTGAGCTTGACGTTGCGCTTGGCCAGATCTTCGAACGCCGCCATGCCCTTCTCGCCCGGAACCAGGTAGGGCGAAGTCAGTTCGACATCGGTCTTGGCATCGAGCAGCAGGCCCCACACCTTCATCGTGACGCTGGTCGCAACCGCCTCGTCTTCAGTCATGTAAGTCGGCTTGCTCGCCGGGTCGGCAATGGCAAGTGCTTCGCCCCACAGCAGGCCCAACCGGCCGCCATCGAGTTCTTCGCCGATCGGGCCATAGCCGAGGATGTCTGATGGCGGCAGCTCGATCTTCGGCGCCGGCGCGGCCATGCCAACCCAGCTGTCGAAGTCGGCGCCCGTGAGCTTTTGGCCCCCCTCCGGCGTGACTATTTCTTCGATCGGCCGGACCTGTTCGCTGTTCCAGTAGCCGTCGAAGATGGTCTCGAACTGCGGTACCACCTTGCCGATGATCAGCGCATCCATGTCGATAAAGTTCTGCGCTTCGCTCAAGACGAAATACTCGTCGGCAATGTTGCGACCGCCCACAACCGCCATCGTGCCGTCGGCGATGAAAAGCTTGTTGTGCATGCGATGGTTGAGCCGGCCGATTTCATGCGGCGAGGCAGCGAAGCGTGAGATGAAGCCGTTGCGGCCACAGCAGAATGGGTTGTAGAGCCGCACGTCGACGTTCTGCGTCTCCGAAAGCGCGAGCAACAGCTGCTGGCTCTTCACCGTGTAGAGATCGTCGACCAGCACACGCACCTTGACCCCGCGCAGCGCCGCCTCGCGCAACGAACGCAGCAACAAGCGACCGACCGCGTCGTTTTCGAGCTGGTAGTACTGCACCACCAGCGATCGCTGGGCGCGCTGCGCCAATTGAATGCGCGCATCGAGCGAGTACACGCCCAATGGCATCAGACGAAAGCCGGAGTGTTCGCCCGGCGGCGTGGAGGCAGCGGCTATCGTGGCCAGCGCGGTCGACGGATCGGCTGGGGCCGATGTCACCATCGCACGTTCGCGCATCGGCGGCAACGACCCGCACGCACCGAGCATGGCGATGGCCGACAGTGCCAGCAAAGCGCGCAGCCACCGCAAGCGCATGAAAGCAGAGAGTCGGGAGAGTGTTTTCATGCTTTTCTTTCGTGTTCGCTGCTTCGAGTACGCCACTGGGTGCATGCTGGTTTCAACGCGCGCCCGCAAAACTGAGCACTCTAGAATTCGGCGGCCACTCGCCGGGAGTTACACAATGGCCCATTTCGTTCGAACCATCCTCTCACGCTGTGTGCCGATTGCCGTTGTTTTGCTGACGGCTCAGCCTGCTTTCGCTGCGTTGGACATCGGCGACACCGCACCTAAGTTCACCGCCAACGCGGCGCTGGGTGGAAAGACCTTTCGCTACTCGCTTGCCGAGGCACTGGCAAAAGGCCCGGTGGTCGTCTACTTCTTCCCGGCAGCCGACTCGGCAGATTGTTCGATCGAAGCGCATGCCTTCGCCGAAGCGACAGACAAATTCGCTGCGCTCGGTGCCACGGTGATCGGCGTCTCCGCAGACGACATCGGCACGTTGTCGAAATTTTCGGTCCGCGCGTGCCAGAGCCGGTTTCCAGTGGCCTCGGACGAGTCCAAGACCGTTATCCAGAGCTTCGACGCTCTCATGCAGACGCGGCCCGATTTCGCCAATCGACTCTCTTATGTGATCTCGTCGGATGGCAAGGTTGCCTATTACTACCAGAACCTCAACCCGGACAAGCACGTCGAGCGAATGCTGGAGGCCGTGCGCGCCTTGCAGAAAGCGCCGGCGCGCTGACGCCCTGACAGCGCCGCACCCTCTGCCGTGAAGCGCCGAAAGCGACTGAAATATTTGCGCCGCGCAGTGAAAAGCATCGGCGCAGCAACCGGACATCGACAACATGGCTGCAACGTCTATCGACCTTGCGCGAGAATTCATTGATGCAACTTAATTACATCGCCAACACGAGCGTGGCCTCGTCGTCCGGGCGCACCCTGCCCGTCATTGATCCATCAGACGGTCAGATTTTCGAAGAACTGCAACGCAGCAACGCCGACGACATCGACAGCGCCGTTCGCGCGGCACGCGATTGCTTTGAAAGCACCTGGAGCAAAGTCAGCGCGGCCGACCGCGGCCGCTTGCTCTACAAGCTCTCGCAAAAGATCGCCGAGCACGTCGACGAACTGGCGCTGCTCGAACAGCGCGATTGCGGCAAGCCGGTCAAGCAAGCCCGTGCCGATGCGTTGGCGCTGGTGCGCTACTTCGAGTTCTACGCCGGTGCCTGCGACAAGTTCCACGGCGAAACCATCCCTTACCAAGAAGGCTATAGCGTCTTCACCTGGCGCGAGCCGCACGGCGTCACCGGCCACATCATTCCGTGGAACTACCCGATGCAGATCTTCGGGCGCAGCGTGGGCGGTGCGCTGGCCGCAGGCAACGTGTGCGTGGTCAAGCCGGCCGAAGACGCCTGCCTGTCGCTTATCCGCGTGGCGCAACTGGCCGCCGAAGCAGGCTTTCCGCCGGGTGCGCTGAACATCGTGACCGGCTACGGCCATGAAGCGGGCGATGCCCTTGCGCGCCATGAAGGCATCGATCACATCAGCTTCACCGGCAGCCCGAAGATCGGCACGTTGATTCAGCAGATCGCAGCAGAGCGTCATTGCCCGGTCACACTGGAGCTCGGCGGCAAGAGCCCGCAGATCATCTTTGCCGATGCCGACATCAACGCCGCCATTCCGGTGCTCATCAACGCAATCGTGCAGAACGCCGGCCAGACCTGTTCGGCCGGCTCACGCGTGCTGATCGAGCGCGACATCTACGAGCTGCTGCTCGAGCGCCTCGGCCATGCGTTCTCTGCGCTGCGCGTCGGCCCGGCCGCGATGGACCTCGACGTCGGCCCGCTTATTCGGCAATCGCAGCAGCAACGCGTATGGGATTTTCTCTCGGACGCGCAGCACGCCGACATTCCGATGGTGGCGCAAGGCGTTGTGGTCGACGAAGCGCCCGACACCGGCTTTTATCAAGCGCCCACGCTGTTGCGCGATGTGCCGGTGATGCATCGGCTGGCGCAGGAGGAAGTCTTTGGCCCCGTGCTCGCAGCAATGCAGTTCCGCGACGAGGATGAAGCGGTGGCGCTCGCCAACGCGACGCAGTTCGGACTCGTGGCCGGCGTGTGGACCGCCAACGGTGCACGCCAGTTCCGCATGGCCAAGCGGGTGCGCGCCGGCCAGGTGTTCATCAACAACTACGGTGCGGGTGGTGGTGTGGAGTTGCCTTTCGGTGGCGTCAAGTCATCGGGCTACGGTCGCGAAAAGGGCTTCGAGGCCCTTTATGGGTTCACCACGCTCAAGACCGTTGCCGTCCGACACGGCTGAGTCGCCCGCCCGCATACAACCGAGCCATGAACGCACGCGTGATCCCTCTTGTCGACGAGCGCAGCCGCTTGCGGACGGCTTCGGTTGGCAATGTCGTGAGCGACGCAGTGGTTGCGGCCACTGGGCATCTGGTCGACCGGCTCGGCCGTCCGCTCACCGACTTGCGCATCAGCGTGACCGACCGCTGCAACTTCCGTTGCAGCTACTGCATGCCGAAAGACGTGTTCGACAAAAACTACGACTACCTGCCGCACAGTGCCCTCCTGAGCTTCGAAGAGATCACGAGACTGGCGCGGCTCTTCGCGCTGCACGGCGTGCGCAAGATCCGGCTGACCGGCGGCGAGCCGTTGCTGCGCAAGAACATCGATGTGCTGATTTCACAACTCGCGGCGATCCGATGGAACGACGGCACGCCCGAAGGTGCGCCGCTAGACCTCACGCTCACCACCAACGCGTCGTTGCTGGCGCGCAAGGCTGCGGCGCTCAAGGCGGCTGGCCTGCAGCGCGTGACCGTTAGTCTCGACGGCCTCGACGACGCCGTGTTCCGCCGCATGAACGACGTCGACTTTCCGGTGGCCGATGTGCTCGCCGGCATCGATGCGGCGGTGGCCGCCGGGCTCGGCCCCATCAAGATCAACATGGTTGTGAAGCGCGGCACCAACGATCAGGAAATCGTGCCGATGGCGCGCTACTTTCGCGATCACTACGGCGGCCGCGTGGTGCTTCGCTTTATCGAGTACATGGACGTCGGCGCGACCAACGGCTGGCGCATGGACGAAGTCATGCCATCGTCGGACGTGGTCGCACGCATAGCCGCCGAGTTCCCCTTGGTGCCGCTCGACGCGAGCACGCCGGGCGAGACTGCACAGCGCTGGGCCTATGCCGACGGGCGCGGCGAAATCGGCGTGATCAGCAGCGTGACTCACGCTTTTTGCAGCGACTGCAGCCGCGCGCGCCTGTCGACCGAAGGACAGCTCTATCTCTGCCTCTTCGCGCACGGCGGACATGATTTGAGGCCGCTGTTGCGCGGTGACGCGAGCGACGAACAGATCGTCTCGCACATCGGCAACATCTGGCAAGGGCGCGCCGATCGGTACTCGGAATTGCGGGCGCTTCGTGCAGCCGGTGATCCGGGCTCGGACGACGACGGCGACCCGGCGGCCACGCCGCGCCGTGTCGAGATGAGCTATATCGGCGGATGACCGCAATCTCCCCCGCCGACGTCACCGGGCTGGTGCTCGCGGGCGGACGTGGGTCGCGCATGGGGGGTGTCGACAAGGGGTTGCAGAAGTTCAATCGGGTTCCGCTAGGTGCATGCGCGGCATCGCGACTTGCGCTGCAGGTCGGGCGCGTTGTCATCAATGCCAATCGCAATCTGCCGACCTATGAAACGTTCGGATTTCCGGTGTGGCCGGATGATGAACCGGCCGACCACGCCGGGCCGTTGGCGGGCTTTCTGACCGGCCTGGCGCATTGCGAAACCGAATATCTGCTGACCGTGCCTTGCGATACGCCGCTCTTCCCGCACGATCTGGCGCGTCGCCTGGCCGACGCGATGGTCGATGCAGACGCCGACATCACCATGGCGATGGCAGCAGGACACTCAGAGTCGGATGAAGGCACGCCGAAGCTTCGGCCTCAGCCCGTGTTCTGCCTTCTGCGTGCAAGGCCGCATATCAATTCGCGCAGCGATCGCACCGATGCCCCTGCAGATTTGCGCGACAGCCTACAGCGCTTCATGCAGCGAGATGGGCGCAAAGTCGGCGCATGGACGGCTCAGCACCGCACGGTGCTTGTGCCCTTCGATCGCCCCGGCGATGCGCCCGACGCCTTCCTGAACGCGAACACGCTGGACGAGTTGCACGCAATGCACGCACGATGACCCGCATTGCAGACATCGCCGCGTCTCTTGCAGCGCCAGTCGCCGCTTCGGTCGCTGATTCGACTGTCGATACAGCCCACGGCCATGACGCAGCCTCCCTGAGCGTTGCAAGCGCACTGGCGTTTCTTGAGCGGCTGACAGAGCAGGCCGCCGTCCCGCAAGCAGAACGCATCGCTTTACGCGATGCACTGGGTCGCGTGCTGTCCGAAGATATCGTCTCGCCCGTCAGCGTGCCGCCGCACGACAACTCCGCCATGGACGGCTATGCATTCGGTGGCGCACTGCTGTCGGACGCTGCGGAAGGTTCGTTGAGCCTTCGCGTGGTGGGCACCGCATTGGCCGGCGCACCGTGGCACGGACCGCTGGCAGCCACCGACGCGGTTCGCATCATGACCGGCGCTGTCATGCCCACAGGACTCGATACCGTGGTTCCGCAAGAGTTCTGTCGGATCGAAGGCGACCGGATCACCTTCCCCGCGAATGCTTTGCACCGCGGCGATAACCGCCGTTTTGCAGGTGAAGACCTGATGCAAGGCCAGCCCGCTTTGACGCACGGGGCGCGACTGTCACCAGCCGCGCTCGGCCTGGTCGCGAGCCTCGGGCTGCCGATGGTGCCGGTGGTGCGCCGATTGCGCGTCGCCTACTTTTCAACCGGCGACGAGATCCTGAGCCTCGGCGAAGCGCCGCGCGAAGGCGCGGTGTACGACAGCAATCGCTACACGCTGTTCGGCTTGCTGAGCCGCCTCGGCTGCGAGGTGATCGACCTCGGCCTGGTCCGCGACGACCCGTTTGCGCTCGCCGACACGCTGCAAAGGGCCGCACGCGAAGCCGACGCCATCATCACCAGCGGCGGCGTGAGCATGGGCGCGGCCGACCATACGCGTGCGGTGATGGAACGACACGGCGACGTCGCGTTCTGGAACGTCGCGATGCGACCCGGCCGACCGCTCGCCGTTGGATTGATTGCGCGCGACCAGAATGATGTTGGCGCCGCGCCCGCACTCCTCTTCGGATTGCCCGGCAACCCGGTCGCGGCGATGGTGACCTTTCTCGTTCTGGTTCGCCCTGCCTTGCTGCGGATAATGGGTTGCCAAGGCGCGGCGAGTGCACCGCTGCCCCTGCTGCGAGCGCGCAGCGCCGGCCCGATCCGCAAGAAGCCGGGTCGTACCGAATACCAGCGCGGCTTTGTCCAGCCGAAACCGGGCGCCTTGCCAGAAGTGCGCATCGCCGGCAACCAGGGCTCGGGCATCTTGAGTTCCATGGTCGAAGCCAACGGGTTGGTCGTGTTGCACCATGAGCAAGGCAATGTCGCCGCCGGTGACGAAGTCGACGTGATGATGTTCGACGGCCTGATCTAGACGACCTCAAAGACCGAGAGGCGCCGATGCAGCCTTGCCTGTAGTCGAAATCGCATCGGGCGACTATTTCTTTCGCGGCGGCGAGCCGGCGGATTCGATGTTCGTGCTGGAAGCTTGAACGCCTTGCGCGATCGCAAGCGGACGACGTCGGCTGAACCGACTGAACGAACTGGCCGAGCGCACGGCCTAGAGCCGCCCTAGCGCCCGCTCGACGCCCTTGTTCGCCAGCATGTCGGCGCGCTCGTTGCCCGGGTCACCCGAGTGCCCCTTGACCCAGCGCCATTCGATCTGATGCCCGCCCTCCTGCACCAGCTTGTCGAGCCGCTGCCATAGCTCGACATTTTTTACCGGCTGGCCGCTCGCGGTGCGCCAGCCCTTACGTTTCCAGCCATGCACCCACTCCATGATGCCCATGCGCACGTACTGGCTGTCGAGGTACAGCACCACCTTGCATGGTCGCTTGAGGGCAGTGAGGCCTTCGATGACGGCGGTCAGCTCCATGCGGTTGTTGGTGGTGGCGAGTTCGCCGCCAAACAACTCTTTTTCGGTGAGCCCCGACTTGAGCCAGGCACCCCACCCACCTGGTCCCGGGTTGCCCTTGCAAGCCCCGTCGGTGTAGATAACGACTTCGTCCAAACTCAAATGCTTCTTTCGTTTTCTGAGGAAGGCGACCGGTGGACCTTGCCTGCAATGGGCACCGGCGCCGTAGCGCGTGCCGAGGCGCGACGCCAGTCGGCACTGAGCAGCCGCATGCCGCGCACGCGCTTAACTGCGACCAAAAAATAGACTGCGCCGAAGATGGGCCACCAGCGCTCGCCGGCCGTGTCCATCCAGCGGCAACGTTCGAGCCAGGTCTCGCTGTTGACGGCCGGGCGGTACGCGCCGAATCGCCCCGACTCGACTTCGAAGCTGAGCAGTCGCAGCCAGTCGCGCATGCGCCTGAAGCCGATGAACTCACCGGCCTCCGGCAAAAACAACTGGCCGAAGCCGAGGTGCCGGTACAGGTGAGCGCGCCGCTGCCGCATGCCCCAGAGGCTCGATGGATTCAGCCCACAAATGACCACGCGGCCTTCGGGCACCAGCACCCTTTCGACCTCGCGCAGAGTTGCATGCGGATCTGCACTGAGCTCCAGCGCGTGCGGCAGCACGACCAAGTCGAGGCTGTTGGCCGAAAAGGGCAGCGCCGCAAAATCGGTGATGAGCGAACCACGCAGGCGCGGGCGCAAATTGGCCTGTGCAGGGTCGGCCACCGCCAGCCAGCGGTGCGGCATGCGGTTGGTGCGAAGGCCTTCGATTTCGGGCACGCCGAGCTGCAAAGCGTGATAGCCGAAGATGTCGGCTACCGCGTGGTCGAACTGCGCCTGCTCCCACGCCAGCAGATAGCGGCCCGGAGGGGTCTCGAACCACTTGTGCAAATCTATAATTTGACCGCTCATGAACCTCGTTCCGCTACCCGCTTTTACCGACAACTACATCTGGATGCTGCACGACGGGCGCAACGCGATCGTGGTGGATCCGGGCCAAGCCAAACCGGTTTTCGACGCACTGAAGCGCGACAACTTGCAACTCGCCGCGATTTTAGTCACGCACCATCACGCCGATCACACTGGCGGCGTGGCCGAGCTGCATGCTGCCACCGGCGCCAGGGTTTTCGGCCCTGCGCGCGAGAACATTCCCGAGCCGTTCACACCACTGAAGCAAGGCGATCACGCAGAAGCGCTCGGTCTGGATTTCGAAGTGATCGACATCCCCGGTCACACCGCGGGCCACATTGCCTTTTTTCTGTCGGCACGGGAATCTGCGGGCCACGAGGCAGCGCCGTTGCTGTTTTGCGGCGACACGCTCTTCTCTGGCGGCTGTGGCCGCCTGTTCGAAGGCACGCCGGCGCAGATGCTGTCTTCGCTCGATGCGCTGAGCGCTTTGCCCGACGCAACACGCGTGTGCTGCGGCCACGAGTACACACTTGCTAACCTCCGCTTTGCCCAGGCGGTGGAACCAGCGAACACCGAACTGACTCAGTACAACGCGCAGTGCGAAGCATTGCGTGCACTCGGGCAACCGACGCTGCCTTCGCAACTCGCGATCGAGCGCCGGATCAACCCCTTTCTTCGCAGCCGCGAAGCCACTGTCCTTCGAGCGGTGCGCGCGCATGCCGAGCTTTCTGCCAACGCGGTCGAAGCCGACGTGTTCGCCGCACTGCGCCAATGGAAAAACGACTTCCGATGAAATTTCTCATTGCTGCCTGCGTCGCAGGCGCCTTGCTGCTCGCGGGCTGCGCAACGCCCACATCGCCTTCTTCCTCCACGGATACCGGCTCGACTTCCGGCGGTACCAGAGGCGCCGCAGCCACCTATCCCGGTGGTCCGCTGCAACCGATCACGGCAGGCAAAGCCACATCGCTGAACGTCATGCCGCTCGCGCCGCCGACCGACATGTGGGACCGCATTCGCCGCGGCTTCAAGATGCCGAATCTCGACAACGAGGCCGTGCACGACCGCGAGCAGTGGTATGCCACGCGGTCCGACTACATCCAGCGCATGACCGAGCGCTCGAACAAGTACATCTTTCACGTCGTCGAAGAACTCGAGCGTCGCGACATGCCGACCGAGATCGCCCTGCTCCCCTTCATCGAAAGCGCCTTCAACCCGCAAGCCGTGTCGAGCGCCCGCGCGGCCGGCATGTGGCAGTTCATGCCTGCGACAGGCACTGACTACGACCTGAAGCAAAACGTGTTTCGAGACGACCGGCGCGATGTGCTGGCATCGACCCGCGCCGCGCTCGACTACCTGCAAAAGCTCTACGGCATGTTCGGCGATTGGCAACTGGCGCTCGCCGCCTATAACTGGGGCGAAGGCAGCGTCAGCCGTGCCATCGCAAAGAACCAGAAGCTGGGGTTGCCGACCACCTACAGCGACCTGCAAATGCCAGCCGAGACGCGCATGTACGTGCCCAAGCTGCAGGCAGTGAAGAACATCGTCGCCAATCCGCAGGCTTTCAACACCGAGCTGCCGCTGATTGCCAACCACCCGTACTTTCAGTCGGTGACGCTCACGCGAGACCTCGACGTGAACCTCGCCGCCAAGCTGGCCGACACGCGCATCGAAGACTTTCGCGCACTGAACCCGGCCGCGCACAAGCCGGTGTTGCTGGCCGCCGGCACGCCACAGATCCTTTTGCCCTGGGATAACGCGGCCGTATTCCAGCGCAACTTCGAGGCTTACACGCAAGGTCAATATGCGAGCTGGACCGCATGGACCGTGCCCACGACCATGACGGTGGCCGACGCCGCCCAACGCGCCGGCATGAGCGAAGTCGACCTTCGATCGATCAACGCGATACCGCCGCGCATGCTCATCAAGACCGGCTCGACGTTGATCGTTCCGCGTTCGGCCAAGGTGCTTGAAGACGTGGCGGCCGTCGTTGCCGACACCGGCCAGCTGAGCTTTCAACCGGAGATCGTCACCCGCAAAACCACCGTCAAGGCTGGCCGCAACGACAGCGTCGCGAGCATTGCGCAGCGTTACCGTCTGAGCGCCACCAACGTGGCTGACTGGAACGACGTCAAGCCCAACCATGCGTTTCCGCGCGGCTATCAGGTGGTCGTGTATTTGCCGATTCAGGCGGCACGGGCAGCGCACGTCGGCACCGGCAACGCACAGTTGATTCATGCTGGACGCCACGATCGCGCGGCGAAGTCACAGCGCGCTCCGCAAACTGCATCCGCGCCACGCGGTCAGTCGCGCGTGCAGGCCGTGAGCCAGCGCGTGCCGGCGCCGGTTGCCAAGGGCACTTCCGGCAAGCCGAAGATCGACAAGGTTCCGGCGAGCAGCAAGACCGTGGTGCGCGAGAAGCGCGGCGGCGAGCCGATCAAGAAGAAGCGCTGAATCTCAGAGCTTCTCGGTCTCGCCGCTCCTGGGCTGCCACTTCATCAGCCGCTTCTCCACCAGACCGACGATGCCGTCGAGCACCAGTGCGAAGGCAGTGAGCACGACGATGCCGGCGAACACGGTGTTGACATCGAAGGTACCTTCAGCCTGCAAGATCAAGTAGCCGACGCCACGCGCCGACCCTAGATACTCGCCCACCACCGCGCCGACGAAGGCCAGGCCCACCGAGGTGTGCAAACTGGAAAACACCCAGCTGGTCGCGCTCGGCAGGTAGACGGTGCGCAGCAACTGCCGCTGGTTGGCGCCCAGCATCCGGGCGTTGGCCAGGATCACCGGACTCACTTCGCGCACACCCTGGTACACGTTGAAGAACACGATGAAGAACACCAGCGTGACCGCCAGAGCGACCTTGCTCCAGATCCCCAGGCCCAGCCACAGCGAAAAGATCGGTGCGAGGATCACGCGTGGCATCGAGTTCGCGGCCTTGATGTAAGGGTCGAGGATGAGGCTGGCGGTCGGTGCCAGCGCGAGCCACAGTCCACACGCCAGGCCAAGTGCAGTGCCGATGAAGAAGGCCAGCACGGTTTCGATCAACGTGGTGCCGAGGTGCAGGTAGATGTCGGCGTTGCCTTTCAGGCCATCGGGAAATAGCGGGTTCGCCGGCACGTTGAACGGCATGAACCAGCTCCAGATGCGCCCTGCCACCTGAATCGGTTCGCCGAGGAAGAAGGCGAACTGCTGATTGCGCGAGGCCACATGCCACGCCACGAGAATGATGACCAGCAGGGCTAGCTGCCAGAAGCGCGCGTTGCGTTCGTTCGGCTTCAAGGTCATCACGCCGCCTTCTTCAACTGTTGAGCGTAGCCCTTGAGCACCTCGTCGCGCAGCACGTTCCATATCTGCGTGTGCAGCTCGACGAAGCGCGGGTGCGTGCGCACCTCGGCCACGTCACGCGGCCGCGCCAGATCGATGTTGAACTCGCCGATCGGATGTGTGGCCGGTCCGGCAGACAGCACCACGACACGGTCGCTCATCGCGATGGCTTCGTCCAGGTCGTGCGTGATAAAGAGCACCGCCTTCTTCTTGGCCGCCCACAGGGCGAGCACCTCGTTTTCCATCAGCTGTCGCGTCTGCACGTCGAGCGCGCTGAAAGGTTCGTCCATCAGGATGATGTCGGGGTCGAGCGCCAGCGTTTGCGCCAGCGCAGCACGCTTTCGCATGCCGCCGGACAACTGGTGGGGATAGCGGTCTCCGAAGCCCGAGAGACCGACGCGCGCAAGCCATGCATTGCCCTGCGACCTGGCTTCTGCATCGGGCACGCCGCGGTACTGCAGGCCGACCATCACGTTGTCGAGCGTGCTGCGCCAGGGCATCAACGCTTCGCTCTGGAACATGTAGCCGGCGCGCTTGTTGATGCCGACCAGTGGTTCGCCGAACACCTTGATGACGCCTGACGAAGGCGTCAACAACCCGGCGCCGACGTTGAGCAGTGTCGATTTACCGCAGCCGGTCGGCCCGACGACGGAGACGAATTCGCCGGCCTTGATGCGCAGCGTGGTGTCGGCTACCGCGGTGTAGCGTTGGCCCGGATCGTCCTTCGATCTGAAGGTGCAGGAGATGTCGAGAAGTTCGAGAGCGTATTCGGACATGACGGGGATTTTGGCATCGCGGTTCGCGGTGCGGACAAAGAAAAAACCCGGCCGAAGCCGGGTCGCTGGACGCTCGAAAGTCAGGCTTTGAACCTGTCCTTCGCGCGCTTGGCAAATTCGTTCGTGTACAGCTTGGCGATGTCGATCTTGTCGGCCTTGACGCTGGCGTCGAAACTGGCGATGGCGGTGAGTGCGGTCTTGGGTCCATCGGCTGGCACGATGCCGTCGATCGCGATCGATTCGCGAACCTTGTCGAACGACGCGAGATACAGCGCGCGGTCACCCAGCAGATAGGCCTCCGGCACGGTCTTGATGATGTCGCCCGGCCCTGCGGTCTGCAGCCACTTGAGGCCATGGACGATCGCATTGGCAAGCGCCTGGCAGGTGTTCGGATTCTTTTGGATGTACTCCATCGATGCATAGAGACAGGCCGCGGGCATCATCCCGCCGAACACGTCTTGCGTACCCTTGAGGGTGCGCGTGTCGCTGATGATTTTCACGTCGCCCTTTTGCTCGAGCATGGTCATCACCGGATCGGTGTTGCTGATCGCGTCGATCTGGCCCGAGCGCAGCGCGGTGAGCGCGCCAGCCGCGACGCCGACGCCGATGTAGCTCACGTCGGTCGCCCTCAGGCCGCCGCGCGACAGCACGAGGTTTGCGACCATATTGGTCGACGAGCCGGGCGCAGAGACGCCGATCTTCTTGCCCTTCAGGTCGGCCAGCGTCTTGTAGTTGGGCATCGCCTTGGTCGACACACCGACGGCAATCTGCGGCGCGCGGCCCTGCAGCACGAAGCACTGAAAAGCCTGGTTCTTTGCCTGCAGGTTGATGGTGTGCTCGAAGGCGCCGGAGCAGACATCGGCAGAGCCGCCGACGACTGCCTGCAGCGCGCGTGCGCCACCCGCGAAGTCGGAGATCTCAACTTCGAGGCCCTCTGCCTTGAAGTAGCCGAGCTGCTCGGAGATGGTGAGCGGCAGGTAATAGAACGCAGCCTTGCCTCCGACGGCAATCGACACCTTCGTTTTTTCGAGTTTGGGTTGGGCGTGCAGTCGGGGCACTGCAATGGTCGCAGCGGCCAACGCGCCTGCAGAAGTGAAGAGACGGCGATTGAGCATGCAGTGAGCTTGGGGCCGGCCCTTGTCTCCTGCATCGGGAACATCCCGTGCGGGTTTTTACGTAAGCAAGAAGCTCTCTGCTGGCCGACGAAGAGAATCGCCGCGTTCACCAAAAAGCCGAGGTCGTGCGTGCTCTAGCGCCGGTCGACCAGTGCATGTGCGATGGTGCCGAGATCGACGTATTCCAGCTCGCTGCCTGCCGGCACGCCGCGCGCCAGCCGCGTCACGCGCAGGCCGCGTTGCTTCAACGCCTCACCGATGACGTGCGCTGTGGCCTCGCCTTCTGCCGTGAAGTTGGTCGCGAGAATCACCTCGCTCACCGTACCGTCGAGCGCGCGGTCGAACAGCTTTTGCAAGCCGATGTCTTTGGGACCGATGCCATCGAGCGGACTGAGCTTGCCCATCAGCACGAAGTAATAACCACGGAAAGCGCCCGTGCGCTCCAGCGCAGCCTGGTCGGCCGGTGTTTCGACCACGCACAGCTTGGTGGCATCGCGACGCGCATCCAGACAGACGCTGCAGATGCCAGCCTCGGTGAAGGTGTTGCAACGATCGCAGTGCCGCACTTGCGTGGCCGCCTGCTGCAGGGCGCGCGCAAGCATCTGCGTGCCCTCGCGGTCGTGCTGTAGCAAATGGAACGCCATGCGCGAAGCCGACTTGACGCCGACGCCTGGCAGGCGGCGCAGCGCGTCGACCAGCGCGTTGAGCGAGCTGGAATCAGCCACCGATGACGTGCATCAAAACGGCAGCTTCATGCCGGGCGGCAGGCCGGGCATGCCGGCGGTGAGCTTGCCCATCTTCTGCTCGCTCATCTCTTCCGCCTTGCGCACCGCGGCGTTGAAGGCAGCGGCCACGAGGTCCTCGAGCATGTCCTTGTCGTCGGCCAGCAGGCTCGGGTCGATGGTGATGCGCTTCACGTCGTGCTTGCAGGTCATCAGCACCTTGACCAAGCCCGCGCCCGACTCGCCTTCGACCTCGATCGTGGCGAGCTCGTCTTGTGCCTTCTTGAGGTTGTCCTGCATTGCCTGCGCCTGCTTCATGAGGCCGGCAAGTTGTCCTTTGTTGAACATCGTTTGATCCTGGTGGTTGGAATGATTGAATGGATTGGATTGTGGCTATGCCGGCCGCAAGGTTCCGGGGACGATTTTCGCGTCGAAGTCGCGCATCAGCGCCTGCACATCCGGATCGCTGTTGATCGCCTCTTCAGCGGCACGCTGGCGCGCCTCCGCGACCTGTTTGTTGCGGCGCGCGGGGCTGTCGATCACCACGCCGATTTCGATGGAGATCGCAACGCCGTGGCCGAGAGCAGCCAGTGCGGCTTGCAGCTTGTCGCGGGTCGATGTCTGGTTGAGCGATTCGCGCTCGACGCGCAGCAGCCACTGGTCGACGTCGCGCGCGACCAGTTGCGATTGCAATGCGAGCTCGCGAGTCAATGCGGTCACAGCTTCTGCAACGACCATCTGCGTGACCGTGGCATGCCAGAAGTCGCCGTCTTCGCTGGAGGGAATGGGTGGCGACGACGCATTGACATCGTCGCGCGGGGTGTCGCGCTGGCTCGGTGGCGGCTGGACACGCATCGGCACTGCGACGACGTTGGCGTTTTCCTGGCCATGGCCATTTCCATTGTCATTGCCATGGCCCTGCATCGCGCCGGAGGCCGCGGCGGGACTTCGTCCTTCCACGCTCCGCGAGGGCGAAGTGACGACGGCCAGCCGTTGACCGGGAGGCGTCGCGATTGCGTTCTGCGCGGGGGAGGATATGGGGGGTGACGCAGGCGGGTGCTCGGTCATCTGCCGTATCGGGAGCGATGTGAGAGCCCGCGTTGCCGCTAGCGTTGCCTCCACAACATCCACGGTCGCAACACTGGAGATCAAAGCTGCATGCTCTGCCGGCAACGCTTCATTCAGAGTTTTTTTTTCCGCAGGCTTGAAGGCCAGCAGGCGCAGCAGCACCATCGTGAGCGCCGCGTACTCGTCCGGCGCCAGCCCGAGTTCGCCGCGACCGTGCAGGCACAAGCTGTAGAGCAACTGCGTTTCATCCGGCGGCATCAACGCGGCGAGGCGCACGGTCTCGGCGGCATCCGGATCGGTCGCATCGCTTACGGTCGATGCGGCGCGCGACGGAACGGCTTGAACGACAGCCATGCCTTGCAGCACCGCCGTCATTTCTTCCAGCGTGGACGCGGCCGACATGCCGTCGCGGCGCAACGCTTCCGAAGTGTCGACCACCGTCTTGCCATCGCCCGTAGCGAGCGCCTCGATCAGCTTGAACACATGCCCGCGGTCGACACTGCCCAGCATCGTGCGCACGCCGCTTTCGAGCAGCTCGCCGTTGCCGAATGCGATCGCCTGATCGGTGAGCGACAGCGCATCGCGCATCGATCCACGAGCGGCACGGGCCAGCAAACGCAACGCCTGCACTTCGGCCGGCACCGCTTCGGTTTGCAGCACGCTGGTCAGATGCTCCAGGATGGTTTCGGGCGCCATCGGTCGCAGGTTGAACTGCAGACAACGCGACAGCACGGTGACCGGCACTTTCTGCGGATCGGTGGTGGCAAGCACGAACTTGAGGTATTCGGGTGGTTCTTCGAGCGTCTTGAGCATCGCGTTGAAAGCGGTGTTGGTCAGCATGTGCACTTCGTCGATCATGAAGACCTTGAAGCGGCCCTGCACCGGTTTGTAGACCGACTGCTCGAGAAGCGACTGGACTTCGTCGACACCACGGTTCGACGCGGCATCGAGCTCGGTGTAGTCGACGAAGCGACCGGCGTCGATGTCCTTGCAGGCCTGGCACACGCCGCACGGCGTCGCGGTGATACCGCCCTGCCCGTCCGGCCCATGGCAATTGAGCGACTTGGCCAGGATGCGGGACACGGTGGTCTTGCCGACGCCGCGGGTGCCGGTGAACAGATAGGCGTGATGCAACCGCTGTGTCGTCAGCGCATTGGCCAACGCTTGCACCACATGCTCCTGGCCGACCATTTCTTCGAAGGTCCGGGGCCTGTATTTGCGGGCGAGCACGAGATAAGACATTGCCTTATTTTAGGGCGCCGCCGTGCGCGTTCTTCGGGCCGCCTACTCCGTTCGACCATGTAAACCCTGGACGATGCTCCGGTAAATTCTGTCGCCTACAATAAAGGTTGACGGGCCTCCCCGCATGGTGAAGTGGCCAACCGGGTCAGGTGGGGAACCAAGCAGCCCTAACTGCGTAGTCAGTGCCGGGGGTAAGGCTCGTCAACCTCATAAATGCCTCGAGTCCCGAGCGACTCGAGCGCTCCTTTTAGTTGTGACTGTCCAACGCGCCCAGAGCCGCGGCAGCGCCACTCGCCATCGCCGCGGTCATGAGGTAGCCGCCCGTCGGCGCCTCCCAGTCGAGCATCTCGCCAGCACAAAACACGCCTGGCAGTGCCTTGACCATCAGCCGCTCGTCGAGTGCATCGAACCGCACACCGCCGGCGCTACTGATCGCCTCGTCGATGGGCCGAGTGGCGACCAGCCGCAATGGCACGGCCTTGATCGCCGCGGCCAGCTGTTCGGGCACCTGCATCGCTTCACGCGTCATCACTTCGTGCAGTACGCCAGCCTTGATGCCGTCCAGGCCGAGGCGGCTTTTCAGATGGCTGCTGAGCGACCGCGCGCCACGCGGATGCGTTACCGCAGCCAGCACCTGGCCTGCCGTGCGATCCGGAAGCAAATCCAGGGTCAGCGTGGCGCTCCCTTCCTTCGCGATTTCATCGCGCAGCAGCGCAGAAGCCGCATAGATCAGGCTGCCTTCGATGCCGGTCGCAGTCGCGACGAATTCGCCTTTGCGGGCGAAGCGTCGGCCTTGCGAATCCGTGAACTCGATCGCGACCGACTTGAACGGCTGCCCCGCGAACCGCGTCGAAAAATACTCGCTCCAGCCAATGTCGAAGCCGCAATTGGATGGCAACAGCGGCGCGACATCGACACCATGTTCCTTCAGCCACGGCGCCCAAGCGCCATCGGAGCCCAATCGCGACCAGCTCGCTCCGCCGAGTGCCAGAACCACGGCAGCCGCGTGCACGGTGGTTTCGCCGCCCGGCGTTGCGAAGCGGAGCAAGCCGCTTTCGTCACCGGCCCATCCCAGCCAGCGATGTCGCATATGAAACTGCACGCCCGCAGCGCGCAGCCGATGCAGCCATGCGCGCAACAGCGGTGCGGCTTTCATGCTCGTCGGAAACACACGGCCCGACGTGCCGACGAAAGTCTCGACGCCAAGACCGAGCGCCCACGCGCGCAACTGCTCGGGCCCGAACGCATCGAGCATCGGTTGGAGCGCCGCACGGCGATCACCGAAGCGGCTCGCAAAAATGTTGAAAGGCTCGGAGTGGGTCAGGTTCAAACCGCCCTTTCCCGCCAACAGAAACTTGCGCCCGACCGAGGGCATCGCGTCGTACAGCTGCACTTTGGCACCGGCTGCACTCAATACCTCGGCGGCCATCAACCCTGCAGGGCCGCCACCGATGACGACAACATTTTTTTCAACACTCATTCAAGGGATACCAGTTCGCCCTGCCCGGTGAGGAACGCGGCGCGTACCGTGACACCGGGGTTGGCGTTTTGCACGGCGACGCGATAGCGCTGCATCTGCGCGATGAGCGATGCATCGCGTTCGGGGTGCGCCGTGGACTTGTAGTCGAGCACCCACCATGCACCGGTTTCTCGATGGCGCACCAGTCGGTCGATACGCAATTGCTCGCCTTCATGGACCAGAGTGACCTCGTTGCCGTGCCAGTCGATCATGCGCTCGTCCCATGCCCACGCACCCGAACCAGCACGGATGCGTTGCGCGAACGAGGCCGCGTCACGTGCCTGCGCGGCGTCGAGCATGAATTCGCGCGCTGCCGCTCGCACGTGGGCAGCGGGCAGCGGCTCCCCGGGCACGGCCCATTCGAGCAGCCGATGCATCGCCTCGCCGAACGCTGCGGCGCGCACATCGACAGCGGCAGCCCGTTTGACTGTGGCGACGGCCGCATTCGCCTGCACCTTGTGTTCAATCGGAGCCTCTTTGAGCGTGAAGCTGCCCACCGTACCGACAGCGGCCATCGGCATCGCCAGCGGCTCATCTACCTCGATCGGCGTGCACCCGCGTTCGAGGCGCACCCACCAGCTGCCTTCGTTCTGTCGTGCCGGCTCGACAGCCGACAGCACAAGGCGTTCGCGGGCTCGCGTGGTCGCCACATAGAGCCCATTCAGCTCTTCACGATGCCGCGCACGTTGCTCTTCTTCGAGCAACGGTGTCGCGCAGGCTGGCGGCGACTTCTCACTGGCCATGAAAACGAAGCGCGTCGGCTTGCTGTCGCCGCCTTTCCACTCGACCAGCACGCCCATCGTTTGCGAGCGTGCCGCTGCGGCGTCGCAGTCGAGCAGGACAACGTTGTCGGCTTCGAGACCCTTCGCGCCGTGGACGGTCAGCAGCCGCACCGCATCGGGCGCGGTGACGGCCGGTGCGCGGACGCCACCGGCACGCAGCGCACGCACCAATCCGTAAGGCGTGGCAAACCGGGCGCCATCGATTTCAAGCGATGCTGCGAGCAGCCCGCGCAGATTGGCGAGCACCGTCTGGCGCAACGCTGCCGGTGCCGCGGCACCGAAACGGGCCAGCACATCGCCGTCGTGATAGATCGCATCGAGCGCGTCGTGCGGCGGCAGTGTCGACAGCAAAGTCTGCCAGCGCTGCAGCCGCTCGCCGAGTGGTGCGAGCGCAGCAGGCAAGTCATCGCCCATGAGCAGCGCCAGCCACGCCATGCCGGGCTGCGCGCGCTGCCGCAGTGCCAGTTGAACCAGGTCGTCGTCGCCGATGCCAAACAGCGGCGACCTGAGCGCGCGCGCCAACGAAAGATCGTGCGCCGGCGAAACCAGCACATCGACCAGCGCGACGATGTCTTGCACCTCGGGCGCATCGTGCAGTTCATTCTTCTCGGGCTGCTGGGTCGGGATGTGCAACTCGCGCAGGGCATCCTGCATGGCAGCAAGCCGGCTGCGGCGACGGGCCAGCACCATGATTTGCTTCGGCGGCGTGCCATCGGCGATGCGCTGCGCTATCCAGCGCGCGGCCTGCTCGCACTCCTTTTGCAGAAGTTGCTCTTCGGGCAGCACCCGCGGGGTCGTGAGACTGTCGCGCCAATGCAGCATGCCGTCGTCGGCCGGTGCCGCAGCGGCCGCACCGTTCACCGTATCGCGTCCGATCGGCGGCAGCTTGAGCACTTCGCCATCGTCGCGGCGCTCGGTCGTGTGCGCGCGGTAGCCATCGAACTCACCGGCCTCTTGCGCCGCGCCCATCGCCTGGTTGACGAGCCCGACCACCGCATGTGCATTGCGATGCGTGTGATCGCAATCGAGCCGATCGCCGTCCAGCACGTCGACGACGAATGCTTTGGCAGCGATAAAGACTTGCGGCTCGGCGCGGCGAAAGCGATAGATGCTCTGCTTCGGATCGCCGACGATAAAGACGCGCGGCGCACGGCCCACCGCGCCGCCATAAGCGCTCAGCCAGCTGTAGAGCGCGTGCCACTGCAGCGGGTTGGTGTCCTGGAATTCATCGATCAGCAAATGCGCGATGCGTGCGTCGAGACGCTCTTGCACCCAGCCCGACAAGGCCGACTCGCCGAGCAGCATCTGCGCGGCCTGCTCGACGTCGTTCATGTCGACCCAGCCATGCGCGCGCTTGACCTCGGCAAAGGAGGCCAGCAGCACGCGGGTGAGCCGCGTCATGCGCTGTTGGTACAGCCACGCGGCGTGTTGCGCCTCGGCGGCACACAGCAACTGAAGATCGGCTTCGGCCTCTTGCGCAGCCGCGTATTTCTGCAAGTTCTTGTTGAGGCGGTCTTCGGTCGCGACGAAGAATGCTTTGCGCAAGCGTATCAGTACGCCTGGCAATGCTTCGTCTTCAAGTGGGCTTGAGCCGAACACATCGACGACGACTTCCGCGGCCTTCTGCGGAGTCTTGTTGGCTTCACGGCCCAACGTGGCAGCGCGGGCCAACCACTGCTGTCGAACGAAGTCGCCGCGCAAGCCATGTGTCGGCGAATCGAAGCCGGCCAGCGCCGGGTACAGCGTGCCGAAGTGCTGCACCGAAGATTCAGCATCGGCCAGCGCGAACTCCACGCGCCGCGTCAGCGCTTCGCCCAACGCCTTCGTGGCCTGCGAACGGCCATGGGTTGCGACGACCGCGTAGTAGTCGGCGAGCGCGTCTTTGTCTTCGGTCAACGCTTCGAAGAAGGGCCGCCAGGTGCGCGCGCGCGCCTCTGCATCGTCTTCGAGCAACTCGTAGTTGGCAGGCAGCTTCAGGTCGCGCAGCACAGCCAGCGGCGCGTTGCGCAACAAGCCCGCAAACCATGCGTGGAAGGTCCTGAATTGCACCGGTCGACCGCCGTCCAGCAATCGGCGATAGAGGCTTTGCAGGCGCGGCCCAGCCTCCGCAGCTTCGGCTGGTTCGACGCCGCGCACGATCAGTTCGCCCACCAGTTCGTCAGGCGTGCGCTGCGCGAAATCTTCGAGCCACTGATCGAGCCGCTCGCGCATTTCTCCAGCCGCCTTTTTGGTGAAAGTGATGGCCAGGATCTCGTGCGCTTCGCACGCGCCATCGCCCTGCTCCAGCAAGGCACGCACGATGCGCGACACGAGCATCCAGGTCTTGCCGGCACCGGCGCATGCCTCGACCGCGACCGAGCGGCGCGGGTCGCAGGCAACCGCGTAGAAGGCCTCGCGGGTGACGGGCTTGCCGTTGCGTCCGTACGCAGGCGCGCTCATGCCGCGAGCTCCCAAAAGTCTTTGCGGCAGAGGCCGCGCGCCGAACAGTGATCGCAGACCGCGCCTTCGCCGAGCGCAGGCAACGCTGCGCCCTCGGCAATCCGTTCGAAGTCGTGGATGAGCCCTGCCACCAGTGCATCGCGCGCGTCGACCACTTCGTCTTGCTCGACAGTCTGCGTGCCCGACGACTTTTCGCCGACGTTGACGTAGGCCGCGCGCAATGTGTCGTCGGCAACCAGTGCGGCGTAGAAGGCGAGCTGCGTGTCTTCGGTCGGATCTTTGATTCGATCTTTGGTCTTGGCGGCCGATTCGGTTTTGTAGTCGATGACAAAGGCTCGGCCGTCGGGCGAACGATCGATTCGGTCGAGGCGGCCGACCAATTTGAGGCTGCCCAGGCGCTGCTCCTTCCAAGGCTCGGCCTCGACGAAGACGGTGCCGTCGGCTTCGTGCTTCGTGAGCCAGGACAGGTAGCCATCACGCACGGCGGGCCATGCCGCGGCAAAGGGCAGGAACTCCGCTTCCGACAGGCCGAATTCCTGCGTGGCGCTCTTCTGGGCCGACGCGAGCATGGACTTCCGCAAAGCGAGATCGCTTGTCGGCGCCTTCTGCAGCGCTTCGTGGAAGTGCCCGAGCACCGCATGCAGCCAGTTGCCGAAGTCGCGCTTGTCGACCTCGGCATCGAGTTCGTCGGCGCTGCGCAAGCCGAGTTGCCGCATGGCAAAGAAGCGGTAAGGGCAGCGGCGAAGGTCTTCGTACACGCTGGTCGAGATGTTTTCGATGGGCAACCTGTCGCCGGTGGGCATCGGACGCAGCGTCGGGTTCAACGGCACTTCACGCACGGTGCGCGGATCGGTTGCCACGCTTGCAGCGTGATCTAACTGCAAGGCCTGCACCAGCGGACTGGGCCGCACTGGCTCCCCGCTGGCATCCGACTGGCGCCACAACAGTTCGCACGACGGATTGCGAAGGGCAGCTACCCATGCGGCACGTTGCGCCGCTTCGAGTGCTTCGCGTGAAGGCAAGCCGAGTTCGGCGCGCTGTGCTTTGCTCCAGTTGCCCGGTGGTTCGGGTGATGCGGGAAGGCGCCTATCGTCGCAGCCCGGCATCACGATGGCGCCGAATGCACGGCCCAGCAGTTGATGCAGCGGCAGTACGACGACCTGCGGCGCATGCCCACCGGTCGCTGGCTTGAAGCTGCCATCTTCGAGAACATCGCGTGCCCACGCGGTGAACTCGGCAAGCGTGTGCCGCGCGCCATCGAATTCGCCACCGTCGCTGCCTAAGTCATCGAGCCACAAAGCAGTGATTACCTTCGCGCCGGCGATGTCGGCGGCGAGTGCGTCCCATTGCCCTGCTGCTCTCAACATTTCACACAGGCTGCGGAGCCAGTCGCCCAGCGGACGGGCGCGTGCCATCGGCGCGCGACGCGCCTCGATGGCTTCGGTGAAAGTGAGTAGAGCGAGATCCTGCTCGCGTTCCCTGCGCGCCAGATGGGCACACCAAGCGAGCCAGTCGCGCTGGCCCTCACGTCGCATCCTGGCCTCCAGCAGTTGCAGCATCGATGAGTCTGCGGGCGACTCCGCGCTCGTGTCGGCCGCGCTCTTGAGCCAGTCGAGCACTTGATCGCTCGTCGCGTCATGCGCACAGGCACGCAGCGCGCTCATCAGCGTCGCAGCAGCGCGCGTGGTGGAAAGTTTCCACCCGGTTTCATCGTGCGTCGCCACACCCTGAGCAGCGAGTTGGGCGCCGATACGGCGCGTCAAGGCGCGGTCGGTGGCGATCAATGCGACGGGCGCGCGGCCTTCCGCCAGATGACGCAACACGCAGGCGGTGGCCAGTGCTGCTTCGTCTTCGGGGTCGAGCGCAACGTGCAACGCCGCTGCGGGTGGCGCCTCTGCTTGCGCATCGGATAACGGAGCGTGTTTCAGTGACATGTGGACAGCACTGTCGCCCCATAGTGCGACGAGCTTCTGAGTCAACGGATCGGTCTGATAACCGTCGAGAACGATGAGCGCATCGACCTGCTTGCGTGCCGCATCGCTGAACAGCACATCGGTTGCGTAGGCCGACGTGGCCGCCCAGACGATAGCGATGCGAATCAGCGCACCTTCCATCTTGAACCATTCGGACTCGTGACCTGCATCGGCAACACGATCGACACGTTGCGACCACACAGCGCGGTCTTGCGGCAACTCGGCCGCAGCCAGCGGTGCCAACTGCATCGCGAGTTCGACGACGCGGCCTGAGAGCGCAAGGCGCTCGTTGCCGAAGCCAGCTTGCATCAACAACGATTGCGCCGTGACAAGGTCGCGCGCCATGTCGAACGCGATGTCGTAGCCTGTCGGCAAGAAGCCACCGGTGTCGCTCGCCCAGTTGCGGGTGGTCTCAAAGCGTGGCGCGAATCCGGCACCCGCAGCCTCCGCCCACATATCGCACGCGACCCTCATGAGCTGCGCATAGGGCACGAGCACGACCGTGCGCGTCGCATGCACTCGCCGGCTCGCCAGATGGTGCGATATGCGAGCGATGACACCGTTGGAGGCGTTGCACCACAAAGCCCGAATCGGATGGACGTCGGTCATGTTTTTGTATCGGGGATTCACTGGGGTTTTGAAACGACTTGAGACGGTTTCGGCAAGCTTTGGCTATCGTTGCCATAGCCTCGGTGCGCGGCGCGCCGCTACTTGGTTTCTGTCACAATAAACCGCACTTTAGCTGTACCAAAACTCTCTCTGCGCACAAGGAAACCACATGGCCAGCGACCTCATCAAACATATCTCCGATTCTTCGTTCGAAGCCGACGTGCTCAAGTCGGGCAAACCTGTGCTGGTGGACTACTGGGCGGAGTGGTGCGGTCCGTGCAAGATGATCGCGCCCATTCTGGATGAGGTGTCGGCAACCTATGAAGGCAAGCTGCAGATCGCAAAGATGAATGTGGACGAGAACCGCGACATCCCCGCCAAGTTCGGTATTCGTGGCATTCCGACGCTGATGCTGTTTAAAGACGGCCAACTCGCTGCGACCAAAGTCGGCGCCATGAGCAAAGCTCAATTGACCGCTTTCATCGATCAGCAACTGGCGTGATTTTCGACGCGGGTGGCGCGCAAGGCACTGCCCGCTTAATTTGCTGCATAATCGTCAGCAAGTGATCGGTTCGCCACGGCGCCCGGTTCGCAGGTTGAAGTTTCCCCGGTTTGTGATGCGCCTCTAGCTTCACATCAAACCCCCCCCTCTTAGTTTTCCAGTCAGATTTCCCCGCGAGGGGTCATTCCATGCACTTAAACGAACTCAAGGCACTCCACGTGTCTGAAGTCCTCAAGCAGGCCGAAGCCCTTGAGATCGAAAATGTCGGCCGCATGCGCAAGCAGGAGCTGATGTTCGCGATCATCAAGAAGCGCGCGAAGGCCGGCGAACAGGTTTTTGCCGACGGCGTCCTTGAAATCCTGCCCGACGGGTTCGGCTTCTTGCGAAGCCCGGACACCAGCTTCACCGCCAGCACCGACGACATCTACATCAGCCCGAGCCAGGTGCGGCGCTTCAACCTGCACACCGGCGACATGATCGAAGGCGAAGTGCGTACGCCCAAAGACGGCGAGCGTTACTTCGCGCTGACCAAGCTCGACAAGGTCAACGACGGCCCGCCGGAGCAAAACAAGCACAAGGTCATGTTCGAGAACTTGACGCCGCTGTTCCCCAAGGAGCAGATGAAGCTCGAGCGAGACGGCGTCAAGGGCGAAGAGAACATCACCGGCCGCATCATCGACATCATCGCGCCCATCGGCCGCGGCCAGCGTGCGTTGCTCGTGGCCCCGCCCAAGAGCGGCAAAACGGTGATGATGCAGCACATCGCGCACGCGATCAGCGCCAACTACCCGGACGTTCACATGATGGTGCTGCTCATTGACGAGCGCCCTGAAGAAGTGACTGAAATGCAGCGCACGGTGAAGGGCGAAGTCATTGCGTCGACCTTCGACGAACCGGCTGCGCGCCACGTGCACGTCGCCGAAATGGTGATCGAGCGCGCCAAGCGCCTGGTCGAACTCAAGAAGGATGTAGTGATCCTACTGGACTCGATCACGCGTCTGGCACGTGCCTACAACAACGTTGTGCCGTCGTCGGGCAAGGTGCTCACCGGCGGTGTCGATTCGAACGCACTGCAACGGCCCAAGCGCTTCCTCGGCGCAGCGCGAAACGTCGAAGAAGGCGGGTCGCTGACGATCATCGGCACTGCGCTGATCGACACCGGCAGCCGCATGGATGAAGTGATTTTCGAAGAGTTCAAGGGCACCGGCAACTCCGAAATCCATCTCGACCGCCGTCTGTATGAAAAGCGCGTGTTCCCGTCGATTCAGCTGAACCGCAGCGGTACGCGACGAGAAGAACTGCTGCTCGCTCCCGAGATCCTTCAGAAGACGCGCATATTGCGCCAGCTCATGTACAACATGGACGAGATCGAGTCGATGGAGCTCATGTTGAAGAACATGAAGGCGACGAAGTCCAATGTCGAGTTTTTCGACATGATGCGTCGAGGCGGCTGATCCGCTTACACGCCCTCGCCTTCGAAGACGCCCGCTTAGCGGGCGTTTTTTATGGCCGCAGCGCCCTGCCATCCACTGCGCTTTGCCGGCCCAGGTCGAGCAACTCCATCAGCGCGACTGCTTCGGCGGGCGGCACCGGATTCGGGCCTTCGCCGAGGATCGCGTCGCGCACCGCAGCGTAATAGTCGACGTAGTTGCCGCGCCGATTCGGCTGCGTCGTTGTCTGCACCCAACTGCCCGCAGCCACCAGCGTCAACTCGCCGAGCAGCGGATCGATGCCCCAGTCGTCACCGCCGGGTCGCAGCCCTGCGCGCAGTGCGTCTTCTTGTGAGTCGACGCCGTACTTGACGTAACTGCCGCGTGTGCCATGCATCAGGTAGCGCGGCGAAGCATGGGCAGCGAGCGTGGTCGCATGCAGCACGACACGCAACGGCGCATGCGGACCCCGTTCATAGCGCAGCACGGCATGAAAGTAATCCTCGACCACGGCACCCTCGCGCAACACTGCGCTGTCTAGTTGCAAGGTGTCGGGCTTGCCGAACAACTGCAACGCCTGATCCAGAAGATGCGCGCCCAGATCGACCCAAAGACCGGCGCCTGGCACGGCCCGTTCGCGCCAGCGATCACGCACCTCCGGCCGAAAGCGATCGAAGTGCGATTCGAAGTACACCGGCCGCCCGAGGTCGCCACTGGCGAGCAGATCGCGTAGCGTCAAAAAATCGGCATCGAAACGCCGATTTTGATAGACCGACAGGAGCACACCCCGGCGCTGTGCAAGAGCAGCAAGCTCGCGCGCTTCGGACGCGTCCAGCGTGAACGGCTTGTCGACGACCACATGCTTGCCAGCTTCGAGCGCTGCTTTGGCGACCGGAAAGTGCTGTGCATTGGGTGTGGCGACAACGACGAGGTCGACGTCTTGCTCCGCCACCAAGGCTCCCACATCCGCGACGACCGCTGCGCCCGGCCACTCCGCTGCCACCTTGTCGCCTTGGGAACTCGCTACCGCGGCAAGTTCCATCCCGGGCACGGCCGACAGCACGGGGGCATGAAAGGTCTGGCCGGCAAAGCCGTAGCCGACGAGGCCAACACGCAGTGGTTTCAAAATCATACGGATGAGGTCTGTTACTCGATATCAGGGCAGTATGCGATAATCGTGCGCTACGCGAAAAGTGCAGTTTGGCGCCGTGCCGACATCTAGTGGCTCTCGCATCGACCCAAAGGAAAAGACCATGAAAGAAGGCATTCACCCGAACTACCGGGAAGTCCTGTTCGTCGACTTGTCGAACGGCTTCAAGTTCGTGACCCGTTCGTGCGCGAACACCAAGGAAATGGGCAAGACCGACGACGGCCGCGAATTGCCGCTGTTCAAGCTCGACACTTCCAGCGAATCGCATCCGTTCTACACGGGCACGCAAAAGTCTGTCGACAACATGGGTGGTCGCGTCGAACGGTTTCGCAACCGTTTCGGCAAGACGACCGGCGCTGCCGCCAAGTAAGGCAGGCGCTTCCAGACGAGGGCAGCCCGGTTTACCGCGCTGCCCTTTTTCTTGGCCGCTCCACCAACTGCTTCTTCAAAGCTCGACCAGCTTGCGTATCCTCTGCTCTCAGTGAACCAACCGACGCCCGCGATCGTTGCGCAGAACGCCGTGCGCCGCTTACCGCGCATCGCGCTGCTGTTGCTGTGCGCGGCGTACCTGATGCCCGGCCTGCTCGGCCGCGGTCCCTGGAAAACCGCAGACATCGTCTCCTTCGGCTACATGGCTGAACTCGCGCGGGCAACCGGGGGTATCGCCCGCTGGTTCGATCCCTCCCTGCTTGGCCTCAAGCCCGAAACACCTGCGCTCCTGCCTTACTGGATCGGTGCGCTGGCGATCAAGATCGCACCGGCATGGCTCAACCCCGATCTGGCGGTGCGCATCGCTTTCGCCCTGCTGCTGTGGGGCGCTTTCACCGCCACTTGGTACGCGGTTTACTACCTTGCCCGCACACCGCGCGCGCAGCCCGTAGCGTTTGCCTTCGGAGGCGAGGCGCGTCCGGTCGACTACGCCCGCGCGATGGCCGATGCCGCGCTGCTGGCGCTGCTGGCGTGCCTCGGCCTGGCGCAGCTCGGCCACGAAACGACGCCAGCACTGGCGCAGCTTTTCTTCGTGTCGCACATGTTCTACGGCGTGGCGGCGCTTCCCTTTCGCCGCATCGGCGCGGTGATCGCGCTGGTGGTCGGTGCCGTTGGCATGGCACTGAGCGGTGCACCGACGATCGCGCTGCTCCTCGGCGTGGGTTCATCGGCTCTGGTATTCACCGAGCGACGCCGCGATGCGTTTCGTCAAGCGGATGACGCGGCAGAAGGCACTGGCTATTCGGCCGCTGCAGCCTGGGTCATCGCGGGCATCACGTTGCTGGCAGTCTTGCTCGCCGCACGGCTGCATCTCGCGCATTGGCATATCGCCCTGCCCGGCCATCGCTCCGGCTCGTCGACCCTCGGCGACATTCGCAGTCTGGCCAAGCTCGTCATCTGGTTCACCTGGCCGGCCTGGCCGCTCGCCTTGTGGACGCTGTGGCGGTGGCGTCGTCAGCTCAACGCGCGACACGTCGCGATTCCGCTCCTGTTCATGCTGGTGCCACTGGCCGCGACTGTGACCACCGATTTTTCGGAGCGCGCCTTGCTGCTCGGGCTGCCCGCATTCGCGACGTTGGCGGCATTCGCATTGCCCACCTTCCGGCGCAGTGCCGCAGCCATCATCGACTGGTTCACGCTGCTCTTCTTCAGTGGCTCCGCGCTGATCATCTGGGTCATCTGGATCGCGATACAAACCGGCGTGCCTGCCAAGCCGGCAGCCAACGTCGCGCGTCTGGCGCCGGGCTTCGTCCCTTCTTTTTCGCTGGCGGCTTTCGTCTTCGCGGTGCTCGCGACCGTGGCGTGGTGCTGGCTGGTGCGGTGGCGTACCGGACGCCATCGGGCCGCCCTGTGGAAAACACTGGTGCTGCCGGCGGGCGGCGCGGCCCTGTGCTGGATGCTGCTCATGACGCTGTGGCTGCCGCTGCTCGACTACGCGCGCAGCTACGTGCCACAGGTGAATGCGATCGCAGAACGCGTCGGCCGGCCAGCATGCATTTCGGAGCTCGCGTTGAGTAGGCAACACATCGCGGCGCTGCGCTACCACGGGCAGTTCGAGTTGTCTCCGCTGGTGGGCGGCGAGGCCTGCCCATGGCTGCTCATCAGTCCTGAAGCTATCGCGACGCTGCACAACATCGTCAGCATGGACCAATGGCGCCTCAGCGGCACCTTGCGGCGCCCGACCAGCGCAGCAGACGACTTGCTGCTGTTCCAGCGCATCACACCCTGACGTGAGCAGCATCAGCAACGAACGGCGGGTGATCGCTGCGCACGCCGGTACGGTGCTGGTCGGCCAGCTGGCCGTGATGGCCTTCGGGGTCATCGACACCATCGTCGCAGGCCGCTATGCCGAGGGCGCACTGGCTGCGCTCTCCGTCGGTGCCGCCATCTTCATTAGCGTCTACGTGTCGTTGATCGGCGGTTTGCAGGCGCTGCTGCCGATATGGGCCCAGTTGCATGGCGCCAACCGCGCCGACGAGGTTGGCCGCTCGGTACGGCAGTCGCTCTACGTTTGCCTCGTCGCCATCGTCCTGGGCATGGCGGTGTTGATTGCGCCCGGCCCGTTGCTGCGCTGGACCGAGGTTCCGCCGACGATGCAGGCCACTGTGGAAACGTACCTCGCGGTGCTGGCCTGGGCGCTCCCGCCTGCGCTGCTGTTTCGCGTGTTCAGCACGCTCAACCAGAGTCTCGGTCGACCGCGCCTCGTGACCTGGCTGCAGATCGGCTCGCTGTGTATCAAGTTGCCGCTGTCGATCTGGTTCACTTTCGGCGGCGCGGGCCTGCCCGCGATGGGCCTTGCAGGCGCGGCGTGGGCCACGCTGGTCGTCAACTACACGATGCTCGGACTGGCGCTCTGGTTGATGCGCAACGCCGCCTACTACCGTGCCTATCGGTTCTGGCAACGCATCGAGCCACCGGATTGGCGCCAGCTCCGGCAGTTCGCGCGACTGGGCGTGCCCGGCGGTCTGGCGGTGCTGGTCGAAGTCACGTCCTTCACGCTGCTGGCGCTGTTCATCGCGCGGCTCGGCACCGTCTCGTCGGCGGCATACCAGATCGCCTCCAATCTCACGGCCGTGGCGTACATGGTGCCGTTGTCGCTTGGTCTGGCGACGAGTTCGCGCGTGAGCTACTGGTTGGGCGCCGGCGATCCGGTCAAGGCACGGCACGCGTGCCTCACCGGGCTCGGCATGGCGCTGCTGTGCTCGCTGGTGGTGGCCGGCCTCATGGTGGCGCTGCGCTGGCAGTTGCCCGCCGTGTACTCGCAGAACCCGGCGGTGGTTCAGATGGCGGCCGTTTTGCTGCTAGCGACTGCCGCCTATCACCTGGCCGATTCCGTACAGACGATGTGTGTCTTCGTGCTGCGATGCTACGGCGTGGCGGTCGCGCCGCTGGCCATCTATTGCGCGCTGCTGTGGGGTGCCGGGCTGGGCGGCAGCTACTGGCTGGCCTTCCATGGCTTCGGGCCCTTCGCCGCGATGCCGTCGCCACTCACGTTCTGGCTGACGAGCGCGGCGGCGTTGTGGGTGACGGCTTTGCTCTTCGTCGTCTTGCTCTGGCAGACCATGGGTAAAAGCTTGCGCCCTCGGCGATCGGATCGCCGATCAGATTGACGTCACACGCACCTCGCGCACGCGCTTGGCCGGAAACACCAGCGCAAAACGCGAGCCCTGCCCCAACGTACTTTCGATGCGCAGCTCGGCACCATGTCGCTGCGCGACGTGCTTGACGATCGCCAGGCCCAGCCCCGTCCCGCCGGTCTCGCGAGACCGGCTGCGATCGACACGGTAGAAGCGCTCCGTCAGCCGCGGGATGTGCTCCGCGGCAATGCCGGGACCGCTGTCGCGCACGGCGTACTCGCCGCGTCCATCAGGAAGCAGCTTCCATGTCACAACCACCTCGCCACCGCCCGGTGTGTAGCGCACCGCGTTGCTCACCAAGTTCGACATGGCGCTTTGGAGTTCGACCGGTGCGCCCGATATCTCCGAGTCGTCGTCCAGCGAAAAAGTGAGCCGATGCCCCAGCGGTGCCAGCCGGCTCGACAAGCCCCGTGCCTCGTCTTCACTGTGTGCCAACAGTGCTCGCGCACGCGTCCACTGTGTCGCCGCAGGCGCCGGACTGCCCTCGAGCCGAGACAGCGTGAGCAAATCATTGACCAGCGTTTCCATGCGGGTCGACTGCTGCGCCATCAACGCCAGGTAACGTGACCGCTCTTCCGCATCGAGCGGCAGGTTCTGCAGCGTCTCTACGAATCCAGCCAGCACCGTGAGCGGCGTACGAATCTCGTGCGAGACATTGGCGACAAAATCGCGCCGCATGGCTTCGGCCTGTTCCAGTGAAGTAATGTCGCGCGTCAGCAGCATGCGTCGGTTGCCGGCGTATGGATGCACCTGCACCGACAGCCGCACTGCGTGGCTGCGTTGCCCGCTCGAGCGGGCGGCAGGCGCGTCGATGACCACATCGCGGCTGTAGTTCCAGGAAGCAAGGTAAGCGATGAAGGCCGGGTCGCGCACCAGGTTGCCCAGGTGCTGCAGCAGGTCACGCTCGGCGTCGATGCCGAACTGCGCCGCGGCCGTCTGGTTGCACCACTCGATGCGGCCCTGCTCATCGAGCAGCACCACGCCGTTGGGCGAAGCCTGAATGGCCGCAAGGAACTCCTGCAACCGGTCTTCGGATTGTCGGATCTGCTGATCGCGTTCGCGCAGCAGCTTGCGAATGCGTTCCGACAACTCGCCCCATATCCCCGCTCCGCGCGAAGGCAAGGCCGAGACGTCGGACCGCAGCACTTTCAGCAATCGCTGCGCGCGCCATGCGTCGAGCAGCAACCAGAGCAATGCGCCGATCCACGCACCGAGCCATACGAAGTGCCATCCCGTCAGCGCAGCAGCGCACGCGGCGCCGGCAAGGGAGGCTATGAAAAACGTGGCAATTCGAAAAGGCATCGCGGGCGATTATCCCCGCGCCTGCCCAGCAGGCCGCCGGCCAGCCGGGGCGTTCAAACAGTCGCTTGGGCAGTCAGGCGATAGCCTGCACCGCGCACCGTCTCGACCATCGGCGCGGCACCGCCGAGCGACTCGCGCAGTCGCTTCACATGCACGTCGACCGTGCGCTCTTCGATGTAAACGTGATCACCCCACACTTTGTCGAGCAACTGCGAGCGGCTGTGCACGCGCTCCGCGTTTTGCATCAGGTAGCCCAGCAGCTTGAACTCGGTCGGACCGACCTTGAGCGCCCCGCCCTGCCAGGTCACGCGATGCGTCGCGGTGTCGAGCACCAGCTCGCCGATCTCAATGCGCTCGGCCGGCGCTTCGGGCGTGCGGCGACGCAGCACGGCACGGATGCGCGCCAGCAGCTCTTGCGTCGAAAACGGCTTGGTGATGTAGTCGTCAGCACCGGCGTCGAGCCCGGCCACCTTGTCGGGCTCGTCGCCACGCGCCGTCAACATCAGGATCGGGATCGCCTTGGTGTTGGGGTCTTTGCGCCATTGCCGCGCGAGCTGCAAGCCGCTCTGGCCCGGAAGCATCCAGTCGAGCAGGATCAAATCGGGCGCCAGCGTATCGATCTCGCGCTGCGCCGATACGCCGTCTTCCGACCAGATCGGGTCGAACCCGTTGTGCCGCAGATTGACCGCGATCAGCTCGGCGATCGACGACTCGTCTTCAACGATAAGGACGCGAGGTTTCTTCATCTTTCTGCAAGGATCAAAGCAGGACCGACTCGATGGCTTCCATCGAAGTGTGCCGCACATCGGCGCCCTTGACGATGTAGATGATGAACTCCGCAATGTTCTTGGCGTGGTCGCCGATACGCTCGATCGCCTTGGCAAGAAACAGCAGGTCGAGGCTGGCCGAGATGGTGCGCGGGTCTTCCATCATGTAAGTCACCAGCTTCCGCACGAAGCCGTCGAACTCCTTGTCGATCAGGTCGTCTTCTTTCAGGATGGACAGTGCCGCGGCCGTGTCAAGCCGGGCGAACGCATCCAGCGCCTTGCGCAGCAGGCCGGAAGCCATGTCGGCGGCAATACGGATCTCGGTCGATGGCAGCGTGCGCGACGCACCGCTCTCGATGATCGACTTGACCATCCGTGCGATCTTGTTCGCCTCGTCGCCCACGCGCTCGAGGTTGGCAGTGGTCTTGGAGATGGCGATCAGCAGGCGCAGATCGCGTGCGGTCGGCTGACGCCGCGCGATGATCGACGACAGCTCACGGTCGATGTCGATCTCCATCGCGTTGACTCGGTGCTCGGTTTCCATCACGCGATCGGCCGCTTCAGGGTCGAACTCAGCGAGCGCATAGACAGCCTGGTGAATCTGGGCCTCGACCATGCCGCCGAGCTCCATCACGCGAGACGAGACGCCGTTGAGTTCGGTATCAAACTGGCTGGATAAATGCTTTTCGGTCATCTTGTTGTCCCCTTAGCCGAAACGGCCGGTGATGTAGTCCTCGGTCTCTTTGCGCTGCGGCTTGAAGAACATCTGTTCCGTCGCGCCGAACTCGATGAGGTCGCCCAGGTACATGTAAGCCGTGTAGTCGCTGCAGCGCGCGGCCTGCTGCATGTTGTGCGTCACGATGACCACGGTGTACTCGCTCTTGAGCTCGGCGATGAGCTCTTCGATCTTGGCGGTAGAGATCGGGTCGAGCGCAGAGCACGGCTCGTCGAGCAGCAACACTTCAGGCTTGATCGCGATGCCACGTGCGATGCACAGCCGCTGCTGCTGGCCGCCCGAGAGACCGGAGCCGCTTTGCTGGAGCTTGTCACGCACTTCGGTCCAGAGCGCGGCCTTCTTGAGTGCCCACTCGACGCGCTCGTCCATATCGCTGGAACTCAAGCTCTCGAAAAGCTTCACGCCGAAAGCGACGTTGTCGTAGATCGACATCGGGAACGGCGTCGGCTTCTGAAACACCATGCCGATCTTCGCGCGGATCAGCGCCACGTCCTGCTTCGACGCCAACAGGTCTTCGCCGTCGAGCGAGATCGTGCCTTCGGCGCGTTGCTCCGGGTACAGCTCGAACATGCGGTTGAAGGTGCGCAGCAAGGTCGACTTGCCGCAGCCGGATGGACCGATGAAGGCCGTCACCTTGTTCTCCGGAATCTCGAGGTTGATGCCCTTGAGCGCGTGGAACTTGCCGTAGTAGAAGTTCAGATCCTTGACCGAGATCTTGGAACGCGCAGCTTGCGCGAAGGGTTGGGACAACACAGCAGACATGATCGCTTTCAGAGCTTGGTGCGCGTCAACACGCGCGCCAGAATATTGAGGGCCAACACCGCCGCGGTGATGAGGAACACGCCGGCCCAAGCCAGCTGTTGCCAGTTTTCATACGGACTCATCGCGAACTTGAAGATGGTCACCGGGAGGCTTGCCATCGGTTGCGTGATGTCCGCGGTCCAAAACTGGTTGTTGAGCGCGGTAAAGAGAAGAGGCGCTGTCTCGCCGGCAATGCGTGCCACGGCCAGCAACACGCCCGTGACCACACCGGCGCGCGCCGCACGCAGCGTGATGCTGATGATCACTTTCCACTTCGGCGCGCCCAATGCATAGGCTGCTTCACGTAGACCCGGTGGCACGAGTTGCAACATGTTTTCGGTCGTGCGGATCACGACAGGAATGACGATCAGCGCCAGGGCCAGCGCGCCGGCCAGACCTGAGAAACTTTTGAAGTACGCAACGACCACCGCGTAGACGAAAAGCCCGATCACGATCGACGGTGCCGACAGCAGGATGTCGTTTACGAAGCGTGTCACGCTCGACAGCCAGCCCTTGGGGTTGTATTCAGCCAAGTAGATGCCGGCCATGATGCCGATGGGCGTTCCGACGAAAGTCGCCATCGCCACCATCACCAGCGAGCCGAAGATCGCGTTGGCGATGCCACCGACTTCGTTGGGCGGCGGCGTCATCTCGGTGAAGGTCGCGATCGCGAGTCCTCCGATGCCCTGGCGCAGCGTCTCCCAAAGGATCCACACCAGCCAGAACACGCCAAATGCCATCGCGGCGAGCGACAGTACGAGCGCCACTTGGTTGACGCGCTTGCGCGTTGCAAAGCGTGCCGCACGCGTCGCCTGAAGGGCGTTGGCCTCAAGCAAACGTTCCGCTGTGGTCATGATTTGGTCCCTTCGCTCTTCTTCATTCTTGCCAGCAGCAACTTCGACAGCGTGAGCACGACGAAGGTGATGAAGAACAGCACGAGGCCCAAGTACATCAGCGCCGCCTGGTGCAGCCCTGCGCCGGCTTCGGCGAACTCGTTGGCGAGCGCCGAGGTGATGCTGTTTGCAGCCTCGAAGACCGACAGCGAGTTGAGCTGGTTGGCATTGCCGATCACGAATGTGACGGCCATCGTTTCGCCGAGCGCACGACCAAGGCCGAGCATGATGCCGCCAACGACGCCGGCCTTGGTGTACGGCAGCACCACCTTGCTGACGACTTCCCAGGTGGTCGAGCCGAGCCCGTAGGCCGATTCCTTCAGGAGAGCGGGCGTCACCTCGAATACGTCACGCATGACCGAGGCGATGAACGGAATGATCATGATCGCCAGGATGATGCCGGCCGACAGGATGCCGATGCCGACCGGCGGGCCGGACACCAGCGCGCTCAAATACGGAATGCCGGCAAAAGCCTTCTGCAAAGGCTGCTGGATATAGACGCTGAGGATCGGGCCGAACACCAGCAAGCCCCACATGCCGTAGACGATCGACGGCACCGCAGCGAGCAATTCGATGGCGGTGCCCAACGGACGCTTAAGCCAAGAAGGCGAGAGTTCGGTAAGGAACAGTGCGATGCCGAAGCTCACCGGTACGGCGATCACCAGCGCGATGAAAGAAGTCGCCAGCGTGCCGTAGATCATCACGAGGCCGCCGTACTCCTCGCGGACCGGGTCCCATGTTGTGCTGGTCAAAAAGCCGAGGCCGTATTTGGAAATTGCAGGCCAGGCGCCGACGAACAGGGACAGCAGGATGCCGATGAGCATCGCGAGCGTGAGCAGCGCGGCGCCCTTCGCGAGCCACCCGAACACGCGGTCGGCCATCGGGCCTGACCGCGGTTTGTTGCGCGGCGGATTCATCGATGCGCGCTCCAGCGCGGGATCACGCGGAGCGGAAGTAGCGGGGAAAGTCGACGACACGGTATGTGGCTCCGCGGGAGGCGCGCCGTCGAGCGGTGTACTGCTCATGCGCGCCGACCCGATTTACTTGGTTGCCGACGGTGCGACGGTCTTGCCCGACGTGTCCTTGATATCGCCCCACGACTTGGCAATCGCGGTCTTCACGCTGTCGGGCATCGG
>NZ_JASJXB010000017.1:0-109871 GCF_035018885.1 Variovorax sp. LG9.2
ATGTGTATAAGAGACAGGAACGCCGCGGCTCACTTGAGTGCGAAGAAGCTCAGCAATATCAGTGCGAAGCGAAGGTCGGGCGGTCGCCCAGTCGCGCGTAGGTCGCCTCGGCTTGCGGCCGGAAGATCGAAGCCAGCGCGCGCTCGACCATCACGGTGCGGCGGGCGATGCTCTGGCGCTGCGTGGCCAGTCGCTGGGCGACGGCATCGATGCGGCGACGGAAAGCATGGTCGAACACTTCGGCCGACAGCGCCGCTTCGAGCACGCGGGCAAAAGACAGGGCGACCTCGCGCAAGGCGGCGCAAGCGCGCTGCAGTGCGTCGGGTTCGCCGGCCATCAGGCCGGCATCGACCACGTCGAGCTGCTGCTCGACTTCGACCAGGAGGGATTCGGCGGAATTGCGGGTATCGGGCATGGTCAGTTCCTCACTCGGCTCAACATTTCCTGGGCATTCGAAAGCATCTTGTCTGCGATCGCGCCGGAATCGACCTTGAAGGTGCCATCGGCGATGGACGCCTTGACGGACGCCACCTTGGCTTCATCGATTCCAGTACCGGCCGAGGCGACGTTCAACGTGCGGGCCGCGCCCGACACCGTGACGGTCGCACCCGAACCGCTGGCAGCGCCTGCTGCTTCGGTTCCGCCGGTGCCGCTCGAGGCTCCGCCGCGCTCGGCCTTGGTGGCTGCGAGCGATGCGGCCGCAAGGGCGGGATCGTTCAACGCTTGGATCTTCATGATTCAACTCCAGTGCCCCCTTGTGGAAGCATCGTTCCTGTAATTTCGGCACCCCTTCAAGGAACTTGAGAACTTTTTTCAGGCTGAACTACATCGAAAGCCGTACCGTGCGCAAATCCTGCACGATTCCGGTGGTGATTCGGCCGTTTTCCATTCGCAGGCGCACCAACTGGCCGACAACGCCGGGCGTCATGGCCTGCGCATCCGAAGTCACCTCGAAACCCGGCCCCATGGCCACCACCCGCACCTGCGCGCCGGCGGCGAACACCTGGGCCGGCTTGACCATCGATTGACGCACCGGCTGCCCGGCCACCAACGAATGCGCTGCGGTCTGCCCAATCCACAAGGCCGGATCGGCCACCACAGGCGACGGCTCGGCGGCCCAGTCGGCTTCGGCCTCGACGGCGTTGGCGGCTGTCAGCAATGTGCCGGCGACCACGTTGTCGCGCAACACCCAGGCCGGGCCGAAGGCCTTGATGGTCACGGGCAGGAACACGTTCCAGCGACCGCCCCCATCGGTACAACGCAGGCCGAGCCGGGTGCGGCCCCACAGGCGCATGCCGACCGGGATGTAGGGCTCGACGTGGGTGCACGGTGCCAGCCGCAGCCGGCTGTCGAGTGCGCCCACGCTCACTTCCATGCGAAGCGGCGAGGCCGATGCCGCTTGCGATTTGGCGACCGCGTCGTCCAGCCACTGCTGCGTGGCGGCGACGAATTCCGGCGCGACCTCGGCGCCTTGCGACGGCGCCTGCTGGGCCTGGGCGGCAGCGCAGAACACCGCTACATACATAGAGGCGCACAGCGACGCGATGCTGGCGATGCGGCCCTTACCAGGACGGCGGCTGCGAAATCGAGGGGATGGCATGAGGCGCCTTTCCGGAATGTCCAAAGAGGAAGCTGCAGCAACAGTGCGGCGACTGAAATATAGGCAGACCCGCACCACACAAAGCACCGAACAGGCCGCGAATCCCCCCTTTACTCCGTGCTTCCCGGAGTGGCCGCGTTTTCATAATTTCCACACGGCCCGAAATGGCCACCCACTCCTATCCGAGGCTTTCCCGATGCTGGACAACTTGACGAACTCACTGGACTTCCATGCGAAGGCCCTGGTGCTGCGCGCCGATCGCCAGCGCGTGATCGCCAGCAACATCGCCAATGCCGACACGCCCGGCTATGCGGCACGTGACTTCGATTTTGCCGATGCACTGAAGAGTGCGACGGGTGGTGCAAGCAGCGGTTCGCCCCTGCGCATGGCGACCAGCGCCGACACGATCGACAGTGGCCGCAGCAACGCACGCCACATCCCGCTCACCGGCGGCAGCGGCGCCGGCATCGGTGACAGCGACAACGCGGCGGGCTACGTGGTGCAGACCCAGCCGACCGCCGACGGCAACAGCGTCGACCTCGACCGCGAGCGCGCCGCCTTTGCCGACAACGCAGTGCGCTACGAAGCCACGCTGCGCTTCATCAACGGCCAGAGCAAGACTTTGATGTCTGCCATCCAGGGGCAATAAACCATGTCGATGTTCTCGATCCTCGGCATTGCCGGCAGCGCGGTCAGCGCGCAGTCGCAGCGCCTCAACGTGGTGGCCAGCAACCTGGCCAACGTCGACGCCGTGGCCGGCCCCGATGGCCAGGCCTACAAGGCGCGCCAGGTCGTGTTCCAGACCGTGCCGTACGGCAGCGCCGCCGATGCCGGCGTGCGCGTCGACTCGATCTCCGAGAACCAGACGCCCGGCCGCAAGGTGCACGAACCCGCCAGCCCGGCTGCCGATGCCGAAGGCTATGTGACGCACTCCAACGTGAACCCGGTGGAAGAGATGGTCAACATGATTTCGGCCTCGCGCTCCTACCAGAACAACATCGAAATCATGAACACCGCGAAGAGCCTGATGCTGAAGACGCTTCAGCTCGGCCAGTAAGAAAAGGACTCCGTCAATGACCGCCACCAGCGCCACTTCCGCCATTGCCAGCTCGACGTCGAGCTACAACATCAGCTCGAGTGCCGACAAGGCCGCGAGCACCGGCACGAGCACCAGCTCCGCGGACATCCAGGACCGTTTCCTGAAGCTGCTGGTCGCCCAGCTCAGCAACCAGGATCCGATGAACCCGATGGACAACGCGCAGATGACCACGCAGATGGCGCAGATCAACACCGTCACCGGCATCGAGTCGCTCAACACCACGATGAAGGCGATGGCAGCGCAAATGTCGTCGCAGCAGATGCTGCAGTCCGGCGACATGGTCGGGCGCAGCGTGCTGACCGAAGGCAACCAGATCGCCATCGACGGCACCACGGCCGTCGGCGCGGTCGAGCTCGCCACCGGTGCGACCGACGTCAAGGTGCAAGTGATGACCGCCGGCGGCCAGATCGTCGACACCGTCTCGCTCGGCAAGCTCGACGCCGGCCAGCACGGCTTCAGCCTCGACGCGTCGAACTACCCGGCCGGTGCGGCGCTGCAGTTCAAGGTGGTTGCCACCAACGGCAGCGACGCGGTGCAGTCCACGGCACTGATGCGCGACAAGGTCGTGGCCGTCGGCAGCGACGCCGCCGGGCTCACCCTCACGCTGCTGTCTGCCGGCGTCACGCCATACGCCAAGGTCCATACGGTTCTCTGATTCGCCCTCTTCCTTCCAGGAGCACTCCATGAGTTTTGAACAAGCACTTTCCGGCCTCAACGCAGCCAGTCGCAGCCTCGACGTGATCGGCAACAACATCGCCAACGCCGGCACCACCGGCATGAAGTCCTCGCGCGCCGAGTTCGCCGAGATCTATGCCAGCTCGGCCGGCGCACTGGGCGGCACCAACCTCGGGCTCGGCGTCGAAGTGGGCGCGGTGGCGCAACAGTTCTCGCAAGGCACGCTGTCGATCACCGGCAACGACCTGGACGTCGCCATCAACGGCAAAGGTTTTTTCCAGGTGAAGTCGACCGACGGATCGACCGCCTACACGCGTGCCGGCAACTTCAAGCTCGACAAGACCGGCGCCATCGTCACCAACAGCGGCGCCACGGTGATGGGTTACCCGACCGACGCCAATGGCGTACGCCAGAGCTTCGACGCGCAACCACTCAAGCTGCCCACCGGCGCGCCGATTCCGGCCAAGCAAACGACCAAGATGGCCGCCGAGATCACGCTCAACGCAGCCGCGCCCATCGCCGCCACCGCAACGCCCCCAACACCGATCAAGACCTACGGCACTTCGCTCACCGCGTTCGACGCGCAGGGCCTGGAAGTGCCTGTCGGCATGTATTTCACCAAGATGGCCAACAACAGCTGGCAGGTGCACACCAGCGTGAACGGAAGCGATCCGAGCACCTCGACACCCTTCACCGTCAACTTCAACGCCGACGGCAGCCTGAATACCGCCACCTCACCCGTGCCCAGCCTGACGCTGGCCTCGCCCAACGACCCGGCGCAGACCTTCCCCATCACGCTCGACCTGAGCAAGATGACGCAGGTGAACTCGGCCTTTGCGGTGGCCGATCTTTCGCAGGACGGCTACACCTCGGGTGCGCTCACCGGCATCAAGATCGAAGACAGCGGCATCCTTACCGCCACCTACTCGAACGGCCAGACGCAGTCGGCCGGCCAGGTCGCACTGGTCAACTTCCGCAATGCGCAGGGCCTGTCGCCGACCGGCTCGGGCTACTGGGTGGAGACCTCTGCGTCGGGCCAGCCGGTGCACGGCGCGCCGGGCGAAGGCACTTTCGGCCAGTTGCGCTCGGGCGCGCTCGAAGAATCGAACGTCGACCTGACGGCCGAGCTGGTCAACATGATGACCACGCAACGCGCCTACCAGGCCAACGCGCAGACCATCAAGACGCAAGACCAGGTCATGTCGACCCTGGTGAACCTGCGCTGATCGATAAGTCCGCCAAGACCTTCAAGCACACGCACGGCACGCCATGGACCACCTGATCTATACCGCGATGAGCGGCGCCAACGCGGCCGCCCAACGCCAGGCCGTGCTCGCGAACAACCTCGCGAACGCCTCGACGCAGGGCTTTCGGGCCGAGCTGTCGACCTTTCGTGCGGTGCCGGTGCGCGGCGACGGCGCGACCACCCGTGTGTTCGCACTCGAAGCCACTTCGGGCCACGACAGTTCGCCCGGCGCCGTGCAGCGCACCGGGCGCAGCCTCGACGTGCAAGCGCAAGGCAACGCATGGTTCGCAGTGCAGGGGCTCGACGGCACCGAAGCCTACAGCCGCTCCGGCGCGCTGCAGGTGTCGTCGACCGGCACGCTGGTCAACAGCTCGGGCCTCGTCATCTTGTCGGACGGCGGCTCGCCGATCGACGTGCCGCCGGGTGGCGATATCAGCATCGGTAACGACGGCACCGTGACCTCGAAAACCGGTAGCCAGCCGGTGTCGACATTGGGCCGCCTGAAGCTCGCCACGCCGACGCAGGAAGACCCGTTGAAGCGCAGCGAAGACGGTTTGTTTCGCACCGCATCGCAAGAGCCGGTGCCGAGCGACAACACGGCGCGCCTGGAAACTGGCGCGCTCGAAGGTTCGAACGTGAACGCGATCGAAACCATGGTCGGCATGATCGCAGCCGCCCGCCAGTTCGACGCCCAGATGCGCTTGCTGACCACCGCCGAAGCGTCCGACAAATCGGCCGCCCAGTTGCTCGCCGTGGGCTGATGCCCACGCCTCGATAAGCCAAGACAAGTCAAGACCATTCAAAGAACACCATGATCAACTCGCTCTGGATCTCGAAGACCGGCATGGAAGCGCAGCAGACGCAACTCGACGTCATCTCGCACAACCTTGCCAACGTCTCGACCACCGGCTTCAAGCGTGCCAGCGCCGTGTTCGAAGACCTGATGTACCAGAACCTGCGGCAAGTCGGCGCCAACAGCACCGAGCAATCGCAGCTGCCGACCGGCCTGCAGCTCGGCCTGGGTGTGCGCACAGTCGCCACCAGTCGCTCGTTCACGCAGGGCAGCATGCAGCAGACCAACAACCAGCTCGACCTGGCCATCAAGGGCAACGGCTTCTTCCAGGTGACGCAGCCCGACGGCACCATCGGCTACACACGCGACGGTTCCTTCCAGGTCGACGCGCAAGGTCGCCTCGTGACGGCGGCGGGTCTGCCGGTGGCCAACGGCATCACAGTCCCTGCGGGTGCCACCAACGTCAGCATCGCGACCGACGGCGCCGTGTCGGCCACGCTCACCGGCCAGGCCGCGCCGCAGACCATCGGCACGCTGGCCATCGCCAACTTCGTGAATCCGGCCGGCCTCGAACCGCGTGGCGAAAACCTCTACGCCGAGACCGCCGCGTCGGGCCAGCCGCAAGGCGGCACCGCCGGCACCAACGGCCTGGGCACCGTGATGCAGGGATTCCTGGAAACCTCGAACGTGAACGTGGTGCAGGAACTGGTCTCGATGATCCAGACGCAGCGCGCTTATGAGATGAACTCGAAGGCGATCCAGACCAGCGACCAGATGCTGCAGAAGCTCGCGCAGCTCTGACCACCTCGAGCCAGTTCATGAAACGTCTCGCCTCTCTTGCCTTGGTGCTCTCGCTGTTGTCGGTGTCGGTATTCGTCACCGGCTGCACCACGCTCGCCAACACGCCGCAGGTCGACATGCCGAGCACGGCACCGCCCGCAGTGCCGGCGCCTGTCGCCGCACCGCGAAATGCCACCGGCAGCCTATTCCATACCAGCAACTATCGCCCGCTGTTCGAGGACCGCCGCGCACGCCTTGTCGGCGACACGGTGACCATCGCCATCGTCGAGAACGTGACCGCGAGCCAGAAGTCCACCTCGTCGATCGACAAGAAAGACGACATCAACGCCAGCATCAGCGCGATGCCTTTCTTCAAGAGCAACTCGTTCAGCCGCGCCAGCGCGACGGCCGACTCGACCTACAACTTCGCAGGCAAGGGCGGCACTGAAAGCGCCAACACCTTCCAGGGCTCGATCACCGCGACCGTGGTCGACTTGCTGCCCAACGGCCACCTCGTCGTTACGGGCGAAAAGCAGATCGGCGTGAACCAGAACGTCGACGTGTTGCGCTTCTCCGGCACCATCGATCCGCGCTCCATCCAGGCCGGCAGCGTGGTGAGCTCGGCCCAGGTGGCCAACGTGCGCATCGAATCGCGTGGCCGCGGTGCGCAGCAGGAAGCGCAAGTGATGCCTTGGCTCAACCGCTTCTTCATGAGCGTCCTTCCCTTTTAAGCAGCTGATGAAGAAGCTCTCCATTCGCCTTTCCGGTCTGCTCATGTTGAGCATGGCGCTGCTCGCGCCCGCCCACGCCATCCGCATCAAGGAAGTGGCCGCCGTGCAAGGCGTGCGCTCCAATCAATTGACGGGTTACGGCCTGGTCGTCGGCCTCGACGGCACGGGCGACCAGACCACGCAGATGCCCTACACCACGCAGAGCGTGGCCAACTACCTGCAGCAGCTGGGCGTGACCTTGCCGGCCGCGACCGCATCGCAGCTGCAACTGAAGAACGTGGCGGCCGTCATCGTGACGACGACGCTGCCGGCCTTTGCACAACCGGGCCAGACGCTGGACGTCAACGTCTCGTCGATGGGCAACTCCAAGTCGCTGAAGGGCGGCACCCTAATCGCCACGCCGCTGCGCGGTGCCGACGGCCAGATCTATGCGCTGGCCCAGGGCAACCTGATCATCGGTGGCGCAGGTGCCTCGGCGGCCGGCAGCAAGGTGCAGATCAACCATCTGAGCGCGGGTCGCGTGCCGAACGGCGCGCAAGTCGAGCGCTCGGTGCCGACCTCGCTGAACGACGGCGACAGCGTGAGTCTGGACCTGAATTCGTCCGACTTCGAAACTGCGCGCCGCGTCGCCGCCGTGATCAACCTGAAGCTCGGCAGCGGCCTGGCCCGCGCGCTCGATGGCCGCACGGTGCAGGTGCAGGCACCGGTCGATGCCAACGCCCGTGTCAGCTTCATCGCGCAACTCGAAGAGCTCACGCTGGAGATTCCGATTCCGGCGGCGCGCGTGGTCATCAATGCGCGCACCGGCTCGGTGGTGCTGAACCAGGCCGTCACGCTGGGCCCCTGCGCCGTGGCGCACGGCAACCTGTCGATCACGATCAGCTCGCAGCCCATCATCAGCCAGCCGCAGCCGTTCTCCAACGGCAAGACCGTGGTGGCCGAGCAGGCCAGCATCCAGATCAAGCAGGAACCGGGCATCCTCATTCAGGTGCCGAACTCGCCACTGCTGTCGGACGTGGTCCGTGCGCTCAATGCACTCGGTGCCACGCCGCAAGACCTGCTCGCCATACTGCAGGCCATCAAGGCCTCGGGCGCACTCAACGCAGAACTCGAAGTCATCTGAAGATGAAGCCCCCACGCTCATCGCTTCGCGTATCGCCGCCCCCCGAGGGGGAGCGTCATTGCCTTCGGGCGGCCGGGCGGCACTGACATGGCCGCGCCGTCATCCATTCCCACCCTGAGCAGTGGCGGACTCGCGGCCGACGCGCGTTCGCTCGACACGCTCAAGCTGGTCGCGGGCAGCAACGACCCCAAGGCCGTCAAGGAAGCCGCCAAGCAGTTCGAATCGCTCTTCATGCGTGAGCTCATCAAGAGCATGCGCGAGGCCACGATGAAGTCGGGCCTGATGGACAGCGACGGTGAAAAGCTGGGCACCGATTTGCTCGACCAGCAGTTCGCGGTGCAGCTCTCCGGCATGCCCGGCGGCCTGACCGAAGCCATCACGCGCCAGCTTACGCAGCAGATGACCGGCAATGCGCGCAGCGCCACGCCGACGGTGTCGCTCGGCGGCACCACGACGAATCCGAGCGCGACGCAAAGCGGCTTTGTGTCGCAGCACACCGAAGCGGCCGAGCGCGTGGCGCAGGCCACCGGCATTCCGTCGGCTTTCATGATCGGCCAGGCCGGCCATGAAACCGGCTGGGGCAAGAGCGAGATCCGCAATGCCGACGGCAGCAATGCTTTCAACCTGTTCGGCATCAAGGCCACGGGCAGCTGGACCGGCAAGGTCGCCGAGATCACGACGACCGAATACGTCGACGGCGAAGCCAAGAAGGTCACGGCCAAGTTCCGCGCCTACGGTTCGTACGAAGAGTCGTTCCGCGACTACGCCAAGCTCATCGGCGAGAGCCCGCGCTATGCGCAGGCCCGCGCGCAGACCGGCTCGGCCACCGCCTACGCCACTGAATTGCAGCGCGCCGGCTATGCCACCGATCCGGCCTACGCGGCCAAGCTGAGCCGCGCCATCAACACCAGCTTGCAACTGCAAAGGTCTCAAGCATGAGTCTGCTCAACGTCGGCGCGCGGGCCCTGCTCGCCAATCAGATTGCGCTGCAGACCACCGGCAACAACATTGCCAACGCCAACACGGTCGGCTATTCGCGCCAGACCGCGGTGATGTCACAGGTGCCGGGGCAATACACCGGCAGCGGCTATATCGGCAAGGGTGTCGAGGTCTCGACCATCGAGCGTGCCCACAGCGATTTTCTGACCACGCAGGCGGCGCAGGCCGCTTCCGTGTCGTCGATGGACAGCACGCGCGCCAACCAGCTTTCGTCACTCGAAGACATCTTCACCGGCGGCGCCAGCGGCCTCGGCGCGTCGGTGACCGACATGCTCAACTCGCTGTCGGACGTGGCGAGCACGCCGACCGACATCACCGCGCGCAACGTGGTGTTGACCCGCGCCGACGAGATGGCTGCGCGCTTTCGGGATGCGCAAAGCCGGCTCGACGATTTGCAGCAAGGCGTGAAATCGCAACTGGGCAATGCGGTGACGACCATCAACAGCCTGGCCACGCGGGTGGCCGCGCTCAACCAGCAGATCGCACGCTCGCAGGGCAGCGGCCAAGCCCCCAACGACCTGCTCGACCAGCGCGATCAGGCAATGCGCGATCTCAACCATCAGGTGCAAACCACCACCGTGGCGGCCGACGACGGCACCATGAGCGTCTTCATCGGCAGCCAGCCGCTGGTGCTCGGCAGTTCTGCCGCACCGCTGTCGCTCACGACCGGCGCCGACGGAACGCAAGCCCTGACGCTCACGCGCGCCAACGCCAGCTCGACGATCCAGGGCGAAACGCTGGGCGGTGGTGCGGTGGCCGGACTGCTGCGTTTCCAAAACACCGACCTCGCCGAAGCCCGTAACTTGTTGGGTCGCATGGCGACCACCATCACCAGCGCGGTCAATGCGCAGCACAAGCTCGGTGTCGATCTGGACGGCAATGCGGGCGGCAATTTCTTCCAGCCGATCGCGGTGCCCGACGCGGTGCCGGCGACAGCCAACACCGGCAACGCGACAGTCGGCGCCACGGTGACCGACCCATCGGCGCTGGCTGCATCGTCCTACCAGCTCAACTTCGGCGCGGGAGGCAGCCTGCAGGTGACGCGGCTGTCGGACGGCAAGATCAGCAACTTCACCGGACCGCTGCCGGTGCAGGTGGATGGCTTGACGATCGCCGTGGGTACCGGCACCGCCAACGCCGGCGACAGCTTCACCCTCAAGCCGTATGCCGCCGCTGCGGGCCAGGTCGCGACCGCGATCACCTCGCCGCGCGCACTTGCCGCGGCCAGTCCGATCGAGGCGCGCGCCGGCACCACCAACACCGGCAACGTGACCGTGTCGGCACTTGCGCCGGCCAAGGCCGATGCCAACATGACGGGCACCGTCACGCTGACTTTCAACGCGGCCGGCACCTTCGATGTAGCCGGCACCGGTACCGGCAACCCGACCGGCGTGGCCTACACGGCCGGCCAGCCGATCAGCTTCAACGGCTGGAACCTTACGTTGAAAGGCACACCGAAACCCGGCGACACCATCACCGTGCAGGCAGCGACACCGGGATACAGCAACCTGAATGCCGGCAACGCGACCGCCATGCTCGGGCTGCGCGACGCCACGGTGTTCGACGGCGCACCGCTGTCCGATGGCTACGCCTCGCTGATGGCGACGGTCGGCGTGCGTTCCCAGAGCGCGCAGTACGCCGCCGGTATCTCCAACTCCATCGCGACGAACCTGGAGACCAGCCGCACCAGCGTGGCGGGCGTCAACCTCGACGAAGAGGCCGCCAACCTGCTGAAGTACCAGCAGGCCTACCAGGCGTCGGCCAAGATGATCCAGATTGCGCAAAGCATCTTCGACACGTTGCTGCAAGGCATGCACTGAATTCAACGGAGTAACCCATGTCTGGCAACACCACCCGCCTCGGCAGCGCGAACACCTACGACAACGCGGTGCGCCAACTCACCGCACGGCAGTCGCAAATGTCGAATCTGCAAGAGCAACTCACGGCCGGCAAGAAGGTGCTGCGCCCGAGCGACGACCCGAGCGGCGCAGCCCAGGCCGAGCGCGCCATCACGCGCATGGCGCGCGTCACCACCGACCAGCGCGCCCTCGAAGTGCAACGCAACGCGGTCGCCACGGCCGAGTCGACACTGGGCGATGCGGTGACTGCGGTGCAGGACTTTCGCGCCCTCGCGGTGCAGGCCGGCAACACCTCGCTCACCGCCACCGACCGCGCCAGCATCGCGCAGCAGATGACCACGCTGCGCGACCAGATCCTCGGCTACGCCAATGAAAAGGACAGCAACGGGCAGCCGCTCTTCGGTGGGCTCGGCAGCACGGCCGCACCGTTCTCCGACACCAGCGGCGGCGTGACGTTCAACGGCATCGCAGGCCAGACCGCAGGCGGCGCGGTGTCGGTGCCCGCCACGCTCGATGGCGCCGCGACCTGGATGAACGTGCCCACCGGGAACGGCGTGTTCGCCATCACGCAGGCGAGCGGCACCAGCACCGTGTACACCGACGCAGGCAAGGTCACCGACCCGAGCGCGGTGACCGGCGCCAACTACAACATCGTGTTCAACGTGAGCGGCGGTGTGACGACTTACGACGTGCTCAACACCACCGCGGGAACGACGGTGCAGAGCGGGCAGCCTTACCTGGGAGGTCAGGCGATCGCTTTCGACGGCATTTCGTTGACGCCATCGGGCACGCCTGCCAACGGCGCGACTCTGCAAGTGAAGCCGAGCACCCACGCCAGTCTGTTCGGCGTGCTCGACGCGGCGATTGCCGGGATCCGTGACGCCACCAGCACGGGCGCAGTGGCGCAGAACGTGTCGCAGGCACTGGTGCAGATCGACTCGGGCCTGTCGCGCCTGCAGTCGTCACGCGGTACGGCCGGCGACCTGCTGAACCGGGTCGACGACATCTCGGGGCGACAAGCAGACCGCAGCATCCAGCTGGAGGCGGATCGATCGCGGGCGGAAGACATCGACATGGTGAAAGGGGTCTCGGATTTCCAGACGCAGCAGACCGCGTATTCCGCGGCGCTCGGTTCTTACGCGCAGATCCAGAAACAGTCGCTCTTCAACTTCATCAGCTAGCGCGATGAAACACACCCTCATGCCACGGGAGGCCTCATGGCGCAAACCGTACTAGGCAGCCTGACCCTCGGCTACCGACCCTTGTGGGGCCGGAGCCGCACACTGTCCGGCGTGCAGCTGTTCGTGCACGAAGACAGCGAAGGCGTCGACGGCCATCACCTGCTTCGCATGCTGGCAGAGCTGCGCACCGCCGAGTCGCCGGCGCTGCTGCTGTCTTTGCAGTCGCGCGAACTGCTGACCAGCCTGCTGCAACACGCCACGCCATCGGACCCGATGATCGAAGTGCCGGTGCGCTGGCTCGACGACGCACGGCTGCGTGCCAGCGTGCATTCCGCGCGCTCGCGCGGCGTGCGCATGGTGGCGCGTGGCGACGCGGCACAGAACCCACCCGAAGACGTGGCGCGCTGCTTCGAGCGGCGCATGACCGCGCTGTCGGCGGTCGATGCCGGCACCGCGTTGCATGCCGCCAAGCGCGCGCGCGAATCGGCTGCAGTCGGTCGTCTTGCGGCCCGCGCCGAAGGCAGCCCGGTGCTCCCCAACTCCATGGTCGAAGGCGTGGCGAGTCGCGCGCTGGCCGAACACGCACTCGATCAGCAAGGCGCCTGGGCCATCGCAGGCTGGCCGGTCGAAGATGCCGTGCACCGCTACGCAGGGCAGCCGCTGCCGCCGAGCCGTCGCGCCATCGTGCAGACCATGAACGCGCTCGACGACGAGCCGTCGCTCGAACGCATCGAACAATTGCTCGGCGAAGAACCGACGCTGGCCTACCGCCTCTTGCTGTATCTCAACTCTGCCGGTCTGGGCTTGCGCAGCGGCATCGCGTCGTTGCGGCACGGCTTCATGATGCTGGGCTTTCGTTCGCTGAGTGCGTGGCTGGCCGAGCAACTGCCGCACGCGACCGACGATGCGGGCCTGCGGCCAGTGAACGCGACGATGGTGCTGCGCGGCCACCTTATGGAGCACCTGATGGACGCCGGCATCGAGGACGATCTGCGGCGCGAGGTGTACCTGTGCGGCCTGTTCGCGCAGCTCGACCTCGTGCTCGACGAGCCTCTCAAGCTCAGCCTCAGTCGGATCCCGTTGTCGGAGCGAATCGTCTCGGCCATCGTGAGCCACAACGGCCCGTATGCACCGAGCCTGAAAGCCGCCCTCGCCCTCGAATCTGACGACCCTGCCCCGTTGCGTGCCGTGCGCGAAACCTATGGCCTGGCATCCGACGACGTGAACCGCGCACTGCTGCGAATGCTCGCGGGCAGCAGCCTGCAGCCGGCTGGACTGCTGACGACGCGCGCCGCCTGAACGATCTTTGTATTTTCCCTGTTTTTCTTTCCCCGGAGTCTCGATGTCTACTGATCATGCCCTCGCCCCTGATGTCGAAAGTGCTGCGCCGGTCGGCGTGGGCGCTGCGCTGTCGCGCCAGGCCATCGTCGACGAGCGGCGCGCCGTGTTCGGCTACGCGCTGTTCGAACAACCGCGCGACCGCGCGAACGATTCCACCGTGGTGGTCGATGCGCTTTCCGACTCGGGCACCAACGCGGTGGCGGGCGAAAAGCTCGTCTTTATCCATTGCGCTTTCGAAAATCTCGGCGGCCTCCAGCTCGACTTGCTCGACCCCGACAAGGTCGTGCTCGAGGTGTCGACTCGAGAAGGCAGCACCGAAGAAGAGATCGAGTTCGGTCGTCTGGCGCTGACGAAAATTCGCGAGAGCGGATTCCGTTTGGCGTTCGGCCCGGCCGTCCTCGAACCCGCCTACGCATCGTGGCGGCCGATGGCTGCATTCTTGAAGCTCAACCTGGCCGGCATGCCGAACGACCAGGCCGAGCGCTTCATCAAGCTTGCAAAGACTTCGAGCCGCGCCGATGTGGTGGCCGAGCAGGTCGATACGGTCGAGCAGTACGAACTGATGAAGCGTTTTGGCGTCAAGCTGTTCCAGGGCCGCTGGTTCGCGCAGCCTTCTGCCATCACCGACAAGGCGGTGCAAACCTCGCAAGCCACGATCATCCAGTTGATCAACCTGGTGCGGCGCGAAGCCGACCTCGGCGACATCGAAGAGCTGATCAAGAAAGACCCGACGCTGTCTTTCAAGCTGCTGCGCATGATCAACTCGTGCGGCTTCGGGCTGAGCGTGGAGATCACCTCGTTCCGCCACGCGGTGATGATCCTCGGGCTCAACAAACTGATCCGCTGGGCCACGTTGCTGATGACGGTGTCGCGCCCCGGCGGCGCCGCGCCGGCAGCAGGCACCACAGCAGTGGTGCGTGGCCGGCTGATGGAGCTGCTCGCTGCCGAACTGATGCCGCAGGAAGACTGCGACAACGCCTTCATCGTCGGCGTGTTCTCGCTGCTCGACACGCTGGTCGGCATGCCGATGGCGCAAGCGCTCGGTTCGGTCACGTTGCCGGAGCCTGTGCTCGACGCGCTGCTGCGCAACGAAGGGCAGCTGGCACCGTTCCTTGCGCTCACCAAGGCATGCGAGAGCGGTGACGACGTCGCCTTTTCCAAGGCGGCAAACGAGTTGCAGTTGACCAACCACCAGATCAACTGGGCGCATCTCCAGGCGCTCATGTGGGCGGACGCCCTTGAGCGCTGAAGCGGCGCGGTCACGCCGGGCCGGTGTCGCGCACGGGATGTCCCCGGCTTGACCTCGCGGCGATGACGCTCAACCATCGACCTTCCCTATCGAAGGCTCACTGAAGGAACAAAGATGGCAGAGGCATACATCGTGGCTGCGGTGCGCACAGCAGGCGGCAAGCGCGGCGGCAAACTCGCGGGCTGGCATCCGGCCGACCTGACGGCCGAAGTGATCAATGCATTGCTCGAGCGCAGCGGCATCGATCCGGCGGCGGTCGAAGACGTGATCCTCGGGTGTGTCAGCCAGGTCGGCGAACAGGCGAGCAATATCGCGCGCAACGCGGTACTGGCGTCGAAGCTGCCTGAATCCGTGCCCGGCACCTCGGTCGACCGCCAGTGCGGCTCGTCGCAGCAGGCATTGCACTTCGCGGCGCAGGCGGTGATGTCGGGCAGCATGGACGCGGTGATCGCTGGCGGTGTAGAGAGCATGACGCGCGTGCCGATGTTCACGCCCAACGCGTTGCCGGCCAAGGCCGGACTCGGTACCTACATGAGCCCCGGCATGCAGCGGCGCTACCCCGGCGTCGAGTTCAGCCAGTTCACCGGCGCAGAGATGATCGCCAAGAACTACGGGCTCGACAAAGACGCGCTCGATCGCTACGCATTCGAGAGCCACAAGCGCGCCATCTCGGCCAGCCGTGAAGGCCTGTTCGGCGACGAGATCGTGCCTATCGAGATTCGCCTTGCAGATGGATCGGGCAGCGGGCAGATGCACACGGTCGACGAAGGCATCCGCTTCGAGGCGACGCTCGAAGGCATTGCCGGCGTCAAGCTGATCGCAGAAGGCGGCCGCTGCACCGCCGCGACCGCGAGCCAGATCTGCGATGGCGCAAGCGGCGTGCTGGTCGTCAACGAGCGCGGCCTGAAGGCGCTCGGCGTGAAGCCGCTCGCGCGCATTCATCACATGAGCGTGATGGGGCACGACCCGGTGATCATGTTGGAAGCACCGTTGCCGGCGACGCAGCGCGCACTGGCCAAGGCCGGCATGTCGATCGACGACATCGACCTGTACGAAGTGAACGAGGCCTTCGCACCGGTGCCGCTGGCCTGGCTGCAAACGCTCGGCGCCGACCCGGCGCGGCTCAACGTCAACGGCGGCGCCATCGCGCTCGGTCATCCGCTCGGCGCGTCGGGCACCAAGCTGATGACCACGCTGATCCATGCGCTGGCTCAGCGCGGCAAGCGCTATGGCCTGCAGACGATGTGCGAAGGCGGTGGCATGGCCAACGTCACCATCATCGAAAGACTCTGATGTCGCATGTCCTGTATGAATTGGAAAACGGCGTCGCGACGCTGACGCTCAACATCCCGACCAGGTTGAACCCGATCGCGATGGACCTGCAGGTCGAACTGCGCGACACGCTGGCGCGCGTGGCCGACGACCGCAGCGTGCGCGCGGTGGTGCTCACCGGTGCCGGCAAGGCGTTTTGCGTGGGTGCAGATCTGAGCGCGATTCTTGGCGGTGCTGACGGCGGAGATGGCAAGGCGAAAGACTCGCTCGGCACGCAGACCGCCGAGTGGATGCAGTCGCTCAGCAATCCGTTGATCGAGGCGATGCGTGCGCTGCCGGTGCCGATCGTCGCAGCGGTCAACGGTGCGGCGGCGGGCGCCGGCGTGGGCCTGGCACTTGCGGCCGACATCACCATCGCGGCACGCAGCGCGTACTTCTATCTGCCGTTCTTGCCCAAGCTCGGCATCGTGCCGGACCTCGGCTGCACCTGGTTCGTGCCACGCCGCATCGGGGCGGCACGTGCCATGGGCATGGCATTGCTCGACGAGCGCGTGAGCGCCGACCAGGCGGAGCGATGGGGTTTGATCTGGGCCGCCTGTGAAGACGATTTGCTGTTGCTCGAAGCACAGAAGATCGCGGAGCGCCTGGCGCGCCTGCCGGCGCACGCGGTGCTCGAAGCCCGCAAGGCGTTCGAAGCCTCGGCGCAGCACACGCTCAGCGAGCAATTGCATTTCGAGAGCGAGCGGCAACGCGAACTGATCGACAAGCCGAGCTTCAGCGAAGGCGTGACGGCGTTCCTGCAGAAACGGGCACCGGTTTTTCCGGGGCGTTGAACGCGGATTTGGCCTCTCGGGGCCGCTGCAGGACAATGCACCATGACTGTCCTCAATGCTTTCTACGCGCAGTCCGGTGGCGTCACTTCGGTCATCAACGCATCGGCCTGCGGCGTGATCGAAACAGCGCGACGCCACCCGGACCGAATAGGCCGCGTCTATGCCGGGCGCAACGGCATCCTCGGCGCACTGACCGAAGACCTGATCGACACCAGCGCAGAGCCGGCCGACGCCATCGCCGCGTTGCGCACCACGCCGGCGGGCGCCTTCGGATCGTGCCGCTACAAGCTCAAGTCGCTCGAGAAAAACCGCCGCGAATACGAGCGGCTGATCGAGGTGTTCAAGGCGCATGACATCGGTTATTTCTTCTACAACGGCGGCGGCGATTCGGCCGACACCTGCTTCAAGGTGAGCCAGTTGTCGCAGTCGCTCGGCTATCCCCTGCAGGCGATCCATGTGCCGAAGACCATCGACAACGACCTGCCGTTGACCGACTGCTGTCCGGGCTTCGGCTCCGTCGCCAAGTACGTCGCGATCTCCACCCTTGAAGCGTCACTCGACGTGCGCTCCATGGCCGCGACATCGACCAAGGTCTTCGTGCTCGAAGTGATGGGACGGCACGCCGGATGGATTGCCGCGGCGGGCGGGCTGGTGACCGACCACGGCATCCCGGTCGTGATCCTGTTCCCCGAGATCGAGTTCGACCAGGCGACGTTCCTGGAGCGCGTCGATGCGCTGGTGAAGCAGCATGGCTACTGCACCGTGGTCGTGTCCGAAGGCTGTCATCGCGCCGACGGCAGCTTCCTGGCGGAACAGGGCACGCGCGATGCATTCGGTCATGCGCAGCTCGGCGGCGCGGCGCCGGTCGTTGCCAACATGGTCAAGGAAGCGCTCGGCCACAAGTTCCATTGGGCGGTGGCCGACTACCTGCAACGCTCGGCGCGACACATTGCTTCGGCGACCGATGTGAGACAGGCATACGAACTCGGCCAACGCGCCATCGAACTCGCCATCGAAGGTCGCAATGCAGTGATGCCGACGATCGAGCGCACCAGCGATTTGCCCTACACATATCGCATCGGCAGTGCACCGCTCGCAGCGGTGGCCAACACCGAGAAGTTCATGCCGCGCGACTTCATCACGGCCGATGGCTTCGGCATCACCGAAGCTTGCCGACGGTATCTGATGCCGTTGATTCAGGGCGAAGACTATCCGGCGTACCGCGATGGCTTGCCGGTGTACGTGACGCTGAGCAATGTGGCGGTGCCGAAAAAGCTACCCACCTTCGAGGTGGCTTGATCATGGCGATATCGGCGGCTGGTCGGCCATGAACGATGGCGAGATCATCGGCGTGATCGACGCCACTCACTGTCCGATCTGCGGCGAAGCGAATCGCTGTGCCGTCGAGTTGGCGCGCGAAACCGGCACACTGCAAAGCGAGTGCTGGTGCATGCAGGCCGACTTCAGCGCGGCATTGCTTTCCAAGGTGCCCGAAGCGGCGCGCGGCGCTTCATGTATCTGTGCCCGCTGCGCAGCTGCCACGCCCCGCTGACAAGCAGACCCATGCTCGCGCGGCCTCAACGCCGCGAGAAAAACCCGTGGTCGTATGCGTAGCCCTGTGCCTGCTGCACAGGCTGGCGCATCTGCAGCGGTGTCGATCGCGTCGGCGGCTGCTGCAAAGCTTGCGAACCTTGCAGCGACGTCGTCGAACCCACCGTCGGCGGCACGGGGACGGGATCGCTCATCGCTTCCGGCGCGGGAGAAGGTGCGCCGATGCGATGGCGCTGGTCGGTGATGACCTGGTGGATGAACTGCAGCTTGCCCACCGCCGCGCGTGGCAGCACGAACGGGTAGTAGTCGGGTTGGCCCATGCTGCGCGACAACTCGTTGAGCACGTTGGTCAGGCGCACCCAGCCGTTCAGGAAGTCGAGAAACTTCATCGCGTCCGGATGGTCGGGCTGCCACAGGTCGGCGGGCTCGAATAAATCGCTGGCAAGTTCCGCGCGTGTCGCGTCGACTCCGAAGCTCATGGCGGTGTCGGCCGTATCGGCCATGTGCAGGTAATGCGCCCAGGTCTCGGCCCAGTCTTCCCACGCATGCGAGCTGGCGTAGCTGGTCACGTAGCGATTGCGCCAGTCGGGCACCGGCCCTTGCTCGTAGTGCGTTTTCAGGGAGGTAGCGTAGTCGACGCGTTCATCGCCGAAGAGCGCACGAAACTGTTCGAGCCAGTTCGTCGGGTAGACGAGCAAGTCCCAGTAGTAGTGGCCGATCTCGTGACGAAAGTGCCCGAGCAGCGTGCGATACGGCTCGCGCATTTCGGCACGGATGCGCTCCCGCACCGCGTCTTCTGCTTCTTCGGCATTCAGCGTGATCACGCCGTCTTCGTGGCCCGTCAGCACGTGCGGGCCGCCGGGCATGTTGCTCAAGAAGTCGAAGGCCAGCCCATGCACCGGGTCGGCGTGCCGGCTCACGACGGGCAGTCCGAGCGCGAGCAATTGCGAGACGAGGCGGCGCTTCGATTGCTCCAACTTGCGCCACAGCACGCCGTTGGTTTCGACGGAGAGATCGGGAATCGTCCGCGTCACACTGCACGACAGACAGTAGCCGGGAGCGAGGCCGATCGTGTTGAAGCTGGCGTCGTCACCCTCACGCGGTGAAGGCACCATCCAGTTGCAACTGGATGCGGTCATCAGGTTGGTACAGCGCCGGTAGGCCTTGCCGTTCGTATCGCCGAACACGGTGTAGGTGTCGGCCTCGGCGCCCTGGAACGTCGCGGGTGCGAGCGGCACGACTCCCAGGCTCTCGACGACATAACCAAGCGGCGTGTGGCAGGCCAGGCATTCGCTGTTGCCGAGAAAAATCGGGCGGCCGCATTGACACTGGTAGGCGCGGCTCAGTGTCGGCGCCTTGAGGTCGGCGGCGAGCGAGTGGTCCGACTGCTCTGGCGCGGTGCCGACGGATTGCGATTGGAAGGTCTGTTCCATGGCGTCATTGTGAAGTCACCGGGCGCGAGAGCACACGCGCTCAAACGCCGATATCCTTGTAGGACGGCCGAACCCCCGCGGCCATCCGCGCGCCAATGACCGACCCCAAGATTCCACAGATCCCCGACCGCCCGCCCGCCGACTCGCCACCGATTTCTGCGGCGCCTTCGATCCACAGCTTGCGCGACCGGTACGGCGATCGCTACCGTTGGTATCTGCTGCTGTCGGTGATGGTGGGCACGATGGCGTCGATCATGTCGTCGACCATCGTCAACGTGGCCATTCCGGGCATGAGCCATTACTTTTCGCTCGGGCAGGAGCGAGCGCAGTGGGTGAGTTCCGGCTTCATGGTCGCGATGACGGTATCGATGCTGACCACGCCGTGGCTGCTCGGTCGCTATGGCTATCGCGCGACCTACGTCGGCACGATGGTGCTGCTTTTGCTGGGCGGGCTGGCCGGCGGTTTGTCGAACAACTTCTCTCTGGTGCTGGTCGCGCGGGTGGTCGAAGGATTGGCCGCCGGCGTGGTGCAGCCGATCCCCGCCATCATCATCCTGCGCGCCTTCGAGCCACACGAACAGGGGCGCGCGAGCGGCCTCTTCGGCATGGGCGTGGTGCTGGCGCCGGCGATCGGTCCGAGCATCGGCGGCGTGCTGGTCGACCTGTTCGGCTGGCGCTCGATCTTCTTCATGGTGGTGCCGTTCTGCATCGCGTCGATCGCGCTGGCGTACCGATTCGTGCCGACCACCGCACCGGGCGGCGTGGTCGCTGCGCGCGCTGGCAACCTCGACTGGCGTGGGCTCGGCCTGGGCACGATCGGCACGCTGTGCCTGCTGAACGGGCTGGTCGCGCTGCGCGGTGATTCGCCGTTGCACGCGACGCTGCTGCTGGCCGGCGCCGGTCTTGCGTTTGTAGCGTTCCTCTGGTGGCAAAGGCGGATGTCGGCCTCGGGTCGCGAGCCGCTGATGAACCTGGCGCTATTCAAGTACCGACAGTTCGCGATGGGCAGCGTGGTGGCCTTCATCTACGGCACGGCGCTGTTCGGCTCGACCTACCTGCTGCCGGTGTATATGCAGCTCGGACTGCAGCTGTCGGCCTCCCATGTGGGCACGATCATGCTGCCGGCCGGCATCGTGCTGGCCATCACCATCGCGCTGGTCGGGCGCCTGGCCGATCGCCAGCCGACGTGGATGCTGGTGAGCATCGGGCTGGCGTTGCTGGCGCTTTCGTTCGCGCTGATGATTGTGCTCAGGCTCGACAGCGGCATCTGGCTGCTGGTGATCTTCGCGACCATCGGGCGCATCGGCCTCGGCTTCATCCTGCCGTCCCTCAACATCGGATCGATGCGGCCGCTGGCCAAGCCGCTGATTCCGCAGGGCGCGAGCGCCATCAGCTTTTTGCGGATGCTGGGCGGCGCGACCGGCGTGAGCCTGTGCGCCATCGTGCTCGAGTGGCGTCTGGCGGTGCATGGCGACTCGCTCATCAACCCGACCACCAGCGTGGCGCGGATAGCGGCTTTCGACGAGGCCTTTGCCATGTTGGCAGGGCTGTGCGCACTGGCCATCCTGGCGGCGCTGCAGTTGCGCCAGAAGAAGCCGCTGCCGACAACGGTTTAATGCAGCCATGTGCCAATTGCTCGGGATGAACTGCAACACCCCCACGGACGTGACGTTCAGCTTCGCGGGGTTCGCGCAGCGCGGCGGCCGCACCGACCATCACGCCGACGGCTGGGGCATCGCCTTCTTCGAAGACCGTGGTCTGCGTCATTTCGTCGACCATCAACCGGCCTGCGATTCACCGGTAGCCGAGCTGATTCGCCGCTATCCGATCAAGAGCCAGAACGTCGTCTCGCACATTCGCAAGGCGACGCAGGGCGCCATCAATCTGCAGAATTGCCACCCCTTCGTGCGCGAGTTGTGGGGCCGCTACTGGGTCTTCGCGCACAACGGCGACCTGAAGGATTTCAGGCCACGGCTGCACGGCGCCTTTCATCCGGTGGGCAGCACCGACAGCGAGCACGCGTTCTGCTGGCTGATGCAGGAGCTGGCCAAGTCGCACGCCGGTGTGCCGAGCGTCGACGAGCTCACGCTCACGCTGCGTGAGCTGGCGCCGCAATTGGCGAAGCACGGCACCTTCAACTTCATGCTGTCGAACGGGCAGGCGTTGTGGGCGCACGCGTCGACCAACCTTTGGTACGTCGAACGTCGGCATCCGTTCGTTTCGGCGCAGTTGTCGGACGACGATCTGGCGATCGACTTCGCGGCGCACACCACGCCGACCGATCGGGTGGCGATCGTCGTCACGGCGCCACTGACGACCAACGAAGCGTGGACCGCTTTCGCGCCGGGGGAACTCAAGGTGTTCGTCGACGGGCAGGCGCAAAGCGGATAGTCGACTGCGAGTTATCGGCGAGTGACCGGCGTGCAGCGATCCGGAGTTGCACCCGGCGGTGTGGCGTTCACAGCAAATCTGCATGAAAGTACCGCGAGAGGGACATTTTTCATGAACAATAACGGTTCTCATTTGCAACAACAGAACCTCACATGGCTCCCGCCCGTTTCCCCCTGCGCGCTGTCGCAATCGCCAGTGCCCTGGCAATCCATGCCCTGAGCGCCGCTGCGCAGGCTCAGCCGGCCGCCCCGCAAACGCTGGAGACGATCAAGGTCGAGGCCAGTGCCGACGCATCGGCCGAAGGCTTGAGCAAGCCCTTCGCTGGGGGCGAAGTCGCACGCGGCAGCCGGATCGGCGTGCTGGGCGCGCAAGACATGATGGACACGCCATTCAACACGACGACCTACACCCAGCAACTGATCGCGAATCAGCAAGCGCAAAGTATCGGCGACGTGTTGTTGAACGACGCCTCCGTGCGCTCCGCGCGGGGCTTCGGCAACTTCCAGCAGGCGTACTTCATTCGCGGCTTTCCGGTGTTCTCCGACGACGTGTCGTACAACGGCCTCTTTGGCTTGGTGCCGCGTCAGTACATGGCAGCCGAATTCGTCGAGCGCGTCGAGGTATTTCGCGGCGCCAACGCGTTTCTGAGCGGCGCAGGCGCGGGTTCGGTCGGCGGCGGTGGCATCGGCGGGCTGATCAACGTACTCCCCAAGCGGGCGCCGAACGAGCCGCTGAGCGAGGTTTCCGTCGGCGTGCAAAGCGGCGGGCAGGGTTACGTGGCGGCAGACATCGCCCGGCGCTTCGGGCCTGACCAGGCAACTGGCATTCGCCTGAACGCTGCCCGTCGCGATGGCGGTGACGACGGCGTCGACGGTGAAAAGCATCAGCTGAGCGCACTCAGCCTCGGCCTCGACTGGCACAGCAGCAACGTGCGCCTGTCGGCCGATGTCGGCTACCAGAACGACAAGCTGAAGTCGCCTCGCCCGAGCGTGACGCCGGTCTTTAACCTGCCGATCCCCGAAGCACCGGATGCGAAGAACAACTTCGCGCAGCCCTGGACCTATTCGAACAGCCGGGACGTATTCGGCACGGTGCGCGGCGAGGTCGATCTTTCTTCGCACGTCACGGCCTGGGCCGCGGTCGGCACGCGCCACAGCACCGAAGACAATTCGCTCACGCCAATGAGCATCATCGATGCGCTCGGCGATACGTCCGGCTACCGTTTCGACAACGCACGCAAGGACAAGGTCAACACCGGCGAAATCGGTATCCGCGGCAAGTTCCAGACCGGGAGCATCGGCCATACGGTGGTGGCTTCGGCGGCGGCCTTGAGTTCCGACTCGCGCAATGCCTATGCGCTGTCAGGCTTCAGTGGAATCGACAGCAACATCTACCGGCCGACCGCGGTGTTCGCGCCGGCGGCGACCTTCTTCACCGGCGGCGTGCTGAGCAACCCGGGGCTGACTGAATCGATCTACACGTCGAGCTTCGCCGTTGCCGACACCATGTCTTTTGCGCAAGACACGGTCCTGCTCACCGTCGGTGCGCGTCGCCAGAAGATCAAGGACACGACGTACGACTACAACAAAGGCTCGCGACTCGACGGCTACGACCAGAGCAAGACGACTCCCGTGGTCGGCTTCGTCTTCAAGCCGATGAAAAGCCTTTCGCTCTACGCCAACTACATCGAAGGCCTGATCAAGGGCGACGTCGCCCCGACCACCACGTCGACCGGGCAGCGCGTCACCAACGCGGGGCAGGTCTTTGCACCGTATGTGTCGAAGCAAAAGGAAATTGGCGCCAAGTACGACGGCGGCAACATCGGTGCCAGCGTCGCACTTTTCAGCACGAGCAAGCCGAGCGCTTACCTGCAGAACGGGACCTATGGCTCGTATGGCGAGCAGCGCAATCGCGGCGTCGAACTGTCGGTGTTCGGCGAACCGACGAAGGGCCTGCGCCTGCTGGGCGGCGTCACATTTCTCGACGCAGAGCAGCGCCGCAGCGCAATCGCGTCGAACAACGGCAACGACGTGATCGGCGTGCCGAAGCACCAGATCAATTTGGGCGCCGAGTGGGACGTGCCGGGCATCAACGGCTTTTCGGTGAATGCACGCGTGCTGCAGACCGGCAAGCAGTACGCCGATGCTGCCAACACGCAAGTGCTGCCGTCATGGACTCGTCTGGACCTCGGTGCGCGCTATCTCATGGACATCGGCAACGGGCGATTGCTCACGATCCGGGGACGTGTGGACAACGTGCTCAACAAGTCATATTGGGCATCGGCTGGTGGCTATCCCGGCGCGAACTACCTCGTCTTGGGCCAGCCACGCACGTTCGTCCTGACCGGCACGGTCAACTTCTAAGGACACGCCTGATCCGTGCGCGCGTTTTTTACCGTCACTCACCGCTGGCTGGGCCTCACGGTCGCGCTCTTTCTGATCGTCTCCGGCCTCACAGGCGCGGTGACATCATGGGATCACGAACTCGACGAGTGGCTCAACAGCGCGCTCTACGACACCGATAGCCGCGGACCCTTCAAGGACCCGATGGCAATGGCCGCGGCGGTGGAAGCAGCCGATCCGCGCGCCAAAGTCAGCTACGTTTCGCTCGGACTCGAAGCAGGCCATAACGCTGCCTTCTTCGTCGAGCCACGCACCGACGCTGCCACGCGACAGCCCTATTCGCTCGGCTACAACCAGGTCTTCGTCGACCCGGTCACTGGACACGTCGTCGGCCAGCGCGACTCGACCGCCGTCTCGCTCTCGCGCGAAAGCCTCATGCCCTTTCTGCGCACGGTGCACTACAGCCTGCACATCCCCGCGATCTGGGGCACCGATCGCATTGGCTACTGGATCATGGGGACGGTGGCGCTGGTGTGGCTGATCGACAGCTGCGTGGCGCTCTACATCACCACGCCGCGTCGCCTGAAGCTGCCGCGCGACGCGCCGAAGCACGCGGCGCGTCATCGCAAGCCGACGACCTGGCTGGGCCGCTGGCAACCGGCATGGGCCATCCGGTGGCGCGCCGGTGGCTACAGGCTCAACTTCGATCTGCACCGCGCGGGCGGGCTTTGGGCCTGGGTGTTCATCATCGTGATCGCCTTCACCTCGTTTTCACTCAACCTGTACCGCGAAGTCTTCTATCCCGTGCTGTCGCTGGTGTCGAAGACGACACCCGGTCCCTACGAGACGCGAACCATGGCACCGCTCGGTACCACCATCACGCCGTCACTGGGTTTCGCACAGGTCGTGGACATCGCCGAGGCCGAGGCACGGCGACAAGGCTGGACGACGCCTCCGGGAGGCATCTACTACGAGGCACGCTACGGCTTCTACAACGTGTCGTTCTTCAAGCCCGGCGCTGAAAACGGACAAGGCGGCATGGGTCTGAGCAACCTCTACATCGACGGTATGGACGGTCGCCTGTTGAGCCAGAACGTGCCATGGAAAGGCACCGCCGCAGACGTGTTCGTGCAGCTGCAGTTCCCGATGCACTCCGGCCGCATCCTCGGCTTGCCGGGCCGCATCATGATGTCGGCGATGGGCCTCGGTGTCGCCATGCTGTCGATCACCGGCATCGTGATCTGGGCGCGCAAGCGGCGTGCGCGACAGACCGCACCCCGAGGCTCAGTGGCTCCCAGCAGCGCCTAGTTGCGTTTGATGCTGACTGATTCTTCCAGCGCATCGGTGAACATCGCCGGCACGTCGAAGCCGGTTTGTTCGGTGATTTCCTGAAAGCAGGTGGGGCTGGTGACGTTGATCTCGGTGACTGAATCGCCGATCACGTCGAGGCCGATCAACAGCAGACCGCGTGGTGCGAGCGTGCGGCCGACGACTTCTGCGATCTCTCGATTGCGCGCGGTCAGCGGTTGCGCCACGCCCTTGCCACCGGCCGCCAGATTGCCGCGCACTTCTGTGCCCTGCGGAATCCGCGCCAGCACGAAGGGCGCCGGCTTGCCCGCGATGATCAGGATGCGCTTGTCGCCCTGCGTGATCTCCGGCACGAAGCGCTGGACCATGATGGTTTCCGCGCCGCCCTTGTTCAGCGTCTCGACGATGGAGCCGAGGTTCATCGCGTCTTGCCGCACGCGGAAGATGCCCATGCCGCCCATGCCGTCGAGCGGCTTCAGGATGATGTCGCCGTGCTCCGCATGAAAGTCGCGCACCGACTCGGCACTGCGCGTGACCAACGTCGGCGTCACGAACTGCGGGAACTCCATGATCGCGAGCTTTTCGGGGTGGTCGCGCAACGCGCGCGGCGTGTTGACCACATGCGCGCCTTCACGCTCGGCCTGCTCGAGCAGGTGCGTCGCGTAGATGTACTCGGCATCGAACGGTGGATCTTTGCGCATCACCACGATGTCGAAATCCTTGAGCGCCTTGGTCTCGATGATGTCTTCGCGATACCAGTCCTTGGCGTCGCCGGTGAGGGTGATCTGCTGAACGTTGGCGGTAACCACGCCACCTGATTTCCATTGCAGGTCTTGCGGCAGGCACGCCGCGATGCGATGTCCGCGCCGTTGCGCCTCGCGCATCATCGAAAAAGTGGTGTCCTTGTAGATCTTAAATTCATCGAGCGGATCGGCGACGAAGAGAATGTTGTGCATCAGAAGGTCTTTCCGGCGGCCGCGTTGCGGGTCGCCTGCTGTTCATTGGGCACGATCTTGCCGCCGGGTGCGATGGCCTTGCCAACGGAGGTTTTTGTCGTATCGGCGCTGAGGGTGCTTTGAGCGGAGTCGTAACGATTGCGTCGACCGAGTTGCTGCGCGGCCAGCGCAATGGCGCCGGCCACTACACCCCAGAAAGCCGAGCCGATGCCGGCCACGGAGACGCCCGACAACGTGACGAGAAAGGTGATGAGCGCTGCCTCGCGATGCGACTCGTCGCGCACCGCCGCGGCAAGTCCACCGCCGATGGTGCCGAGCAATGCGAGCCCGGCGATGGCAGCGACCAGCTCTTTCGGAAACGCGGTCAGCACGCCGACCACCGCCGCACCGAAGAGCCCGATCACCACGTAAATCGCACCGCAACTCACTGCCGCCGTATAGCGCCGCTTCGGATCGTCGTGGGCCTCGGGTCCCATGCAGATGGCCGCGGTGATGGCGCTAAGGTTGAGCGCATAGCCGCCGAACGGCGCGAGCACCAGCGTGGCGACTCCGCTGATCGTGATGAGCTTGCTGATCGGCAGTTCGTAGCCGGCCGCACGAATCGCCGCGACGCCGGGCAGGTTCTGCGAGGCCATCGTGACGACGAACAAGGGCAGCGCAAGGCTCACCGCGGCGCGCCAGGTAAACACCGGCATCGTGAAGATCGGCAGGGCCATATCGAAGTGCACCGCCGACCAGGCCAACTGGCCGCGCGACGCCGCATAGACGACGCCGACGAGCAGCGTCAGCGGCACGGAATAGCGCGGCATAAAGCGCTTGGCCAGCAGGTAGGCGGCCAGCATCAGCAAGACGAGCGGCAGCGCGGTCTGCGCCGCAAGGAAGGCCTGCAAGCCGAAGCGCGCCAGCACACCCGCAAGCAGCGCGGAGGCGATCGCCATCGGGATCTTGTTCATCACGCGCTCGAACCAGCCGGTCGCGCCGGCCAGCGTGATGAGCACCGCGCAGACGATAAAGGCACCGACCGCCTCGTTCATGCCGTAGCCCACGCCGGCCACCGCCAGCACCGCCGCGCCGGGCGTACTCCAAGCGATCATGACCGGCTTGCGCCAATACAACGAAGGCACCGCGGAGCACAGACCCATGCCGAGCCCCAACGCCCACATCCACGAGGTGATCATCGCGGGCGTGGCGCCGAAGGCCTGTGCGGCCTGGAACACGATGGCCACGGAACTGGTGAAGCCGACCAGCACCGCGACGAAGCCGGCCGTGAAAGCCGACAGGCTCAAGTCCTTGAAAAAACGCATCGGCGAATTGTGCCCGGCGTTCATGGCCTGCCTTGCGGAGGTGGCCCGCCTCTTGCAAACTCGCCGCATGACCGCACGCTGGCCCGACAGGCTTCCCTCGCACGACCGCTTCGACTATTCGCCGATCACCCGGCGGCCCGACTACCGCTGGCCGAACGGCGCCGGGCTCGCCGTTTACCTCGGCTTCAACCTCGAGCACTTCGCTTTTGGTGATGGCCTGGGCGCCCGCATCGGACCGCCGTCACCGGAGCCCGATGTGCTGAACCATGGCTGGCGCGAATACGGCAACCGCGTCGGCGCGTGGCGATGCCTCGAACTGTTCGACTCGCTTGGCTTGCAGACAGGGGCCCTGATCAACACTGCGCTGTACGACCATTGCCCTGAACTCCTGCGCGCGGTGCAGCTGCGCGGCGACGAGCTCATCGGCCACGGCCACAGCAACGCGGAGCGACAAGGCGATTACAGCGAAGCCGGTGAGCGCGCATTGCTCGAACGCTGTCGCGACCGCATCGCCGGCGAGAGCGGCATCACGCCCGCGGGCTGGCTGTCGCCCTGGATATCGGAGAGCGCGGTGACGCCGGACTTGCTCGTCGAGACCGGCTACACCTACACGCTCAACTGGTGCCACGACGACCAGCCGACACGCATGCGCACGCGCAGCGGCAAGTCGTTGTGGGCCGTGCCGTACCCGCAAGAACTCAACGACATCCCGATGATCATCGCGCGCCAGATGGACGCGAAAGACTTCGCGACGATGGTGATCGACAACTTCGACGAGATGCGCGAACAGGCGCGCACGCAGCCGTTGGTGATGGGTGTGGCGCTGCACCCTTACATCGTCGGGCAGCCGTATCGGCTGCGGCATTTGCGGCGGGTGCTGGAAGCGCTGGCTGCCGCGCGCGATCGGGGAGAGATCTGGTTCACGACGCCGGGGGCCATCGTCGCGCATATGGATTCGCTGGAAAGCTAAAGCCTAGAGCGCAGTCCAGGCGTAGTAGGCGATTCCGTCGTAGTTGTAGGAAGGAGAGTTCTGCAGCACGGAGTCGCGTTCTGCCGCACTGGTCGTATAGAAGTGCGTACCGGTGCGCGTGTTGTAGAAGCGGTACATGGCAGTCGCACCCGTGGTGGCGCCCACGTTGGCATACCAGCCTTTGCCCTCGTAGTTGAAGGCCGGATTGTTGGCCTTTACGCTCTGCGCTTCGTCTGCGCTGATCGTGTAGAAGTGTGCGCCGGTCTTGGTGTTGTAGAAGCGCTCCAGCGCCGTCGCTCCGGTGGCGCCATCGGGGTACGCGTAGAAAGCAATGCCTTCGTAGTTGTACTTCGGCATGGTGTTGCGCACGGTGTCGCGCTCGGTCGCGCTGGCTGTGTAGAAATGCGTAGAGGTGTCGGTGTTATAGAACCGATAGATCGGGATGCGCGGGTGCGCCGGCGCATTGAGCCACTGCGACATGCCCGCGTTGTAGGCGACATCGAAGCGCCCGTACACCGCGATCGCATTGGTGCACGAAGCCGCCCCGCCGAACAACTGACCCACCAGCACGCTCGTGCCGTTCGATGTCGTGAACAGTGGCGATCCGCTGCTGCCTGGCTGCACCGGGCCTTGGCCCAGCATCACTTCGATGAAGCGCGCCGTTGAAGGCGCAGCGGTGGCAAAGGTGCAGTTGCCGTCGGTGGTGTGTGCGATGCACGAGAAGTAGTCGATCACCTTGCCGGTGCTGTACTTCTGCAGATCGGCTAGTGGATGGTGAAGCCCAAAGGCGTCGTTGCCGATCGGCGGCGGCGTCGCAATCCATGCGGCGTACACCGCGCCTGGCGGTGGCGTGCTGGCAAGCGCCATGAAAGACGTGTCGGTGTCGGCGTTGGCGAGCAACAGCGTGGCGCCACCGTAAACAGTTCGCGCGGCATCGCTCAGCACGCCATTGCCGCACTGCGACGAATGAAAGAACCAGTCAGTCACGAGACTCGACGCTTCTGCTTGCGTCGAGATGCAGTGGTACGCACTCAGAAAATACGGCGTGCCGGACGAAGCCTTGTCGTTAAGCAGGGTGCCGGTGCAGGCGTAGCCGTCGCCGTCTTTCACGAAGGTCATGCGAGCTACCGACTTGCTCTCGGTGTCGTAGGCATGGGTGCAACTGACGTCGAGCGTGCAAGCCGCCGCATTGCCGAGCGTGCCGGTGGCACTCAGGGCATCGGCCTGGACGAACATGTGGGTCAAGCGCGGGATGGCGATCTGCACCAGCGCCGTGTCAGTGCCGGGGGGCACCTCGATCTCCAGTGTAATTTCTTCGCCACCCAGGTCGGGTGACCAATACGTGTGTGCAGCCTCACCTGTTTCGCCGGCATCGAGGCTGCGCTGAATCGATGCGAGCAGCTGCTGCGCCGAGACCTCGATCATTGTCTTACCGCCGGCGACATAGAACCGCAACATCGTGCCCAGCGGCAGACTGGTGATTCGCACGCCGAGCCGCACGCCCTTGGCGTCAGGCGTCGCGAAGTGGATGGCGGCGATACGCCCTTTTCCCGGAGAGTCGTTCCACACCAGGACCTGCGCGGTGGCGGCCTCTGTAGCGGTGGCATCGATGTTGCGACCCAGGCCGACTTGCGTGGGTATGGCTGCGGATTCGTTCGCAACGACTCGGGTCTTTCGCGCGACGACACCTCTTTTCTCGGCGTTCAAGCCGTCGAGGTTCACGTACGCGAGCGACCCGGAGACGCCAGGCGTGCGCTTGCGCACAGGTGAAGCGTCTTGCGGCATGTCGGCAGTGCGTGTAAGCGCGACGATGGGACCGTCTGAGGTCGTCGTGGCGGGCGCCGGTTTCGAGGCAGCCTGCAAACTGAACGAGGCGGGCGCGACGCTGATGCCGGCGCCCGTGCTGGTCGCTGTGCCGACGGCGGTGCCGGACCCGGCAACGGAAACAGTGCTCGGAGCCGAGGCACCTGTGCTGCTGCTTCCACCTCCGCAAGCCGTGACGAGGGTGACGAAAGCCAAAGCCAACGCGCCGCGGCTTAGCCGCAGAACCCCAAAAGCCGACGTACTGGTTGCCAAAAGTCGCCTCACCTGTGAGCCGACGCTGGAACGAAAACTAAGAAGTCGGCAAATGGACTTTAGTGCACATTTACACAATACTTACAAAGTGCTACACCCACTGCGTACAAGGTTTCTACACGCCTTCAAATCTCGATCTTCGACCCGAGCTCCACCACCGCATTGTTCGGCAGACCCAGAAAATCGGCTGCCCCACTCGCGTTGTGGTGCATCTGCGCAAACAGCTTTTCGCGCCACGGCGACATGCCGCCGCCGAGGGTGGGAATGACCACGTCGCGCGACAGAAAGTAACTCGTCGCCATCGGCTCCAGCTGGCAACCGCGCATGCGCGCCTGCTGGAGCGCACGCGGCAGGTCGACGTCGTTCTTGAAGCCGTAGTGCACGATGACTTGCCAGCAGTGATGCCCTAGTGCCTCCATCTCGATGCGCTTGTCCATCGGTATCCACGGCACCTCGTGGTTGCGAACCGTGACGAACAGGTTCTGCTCGTGCAACACCTTGTTGTGCTTCAGGTTGTGCAGGAGCGCGTTGGGTACGACTCCCGGGTCTGCTGTGAGAAACACCGCGGTCCCCTCGACCCGCGTCGGCCGGTTCAAAAACACCGAAGCCAGAAAGGATTTGAGCTCGAGGGCATCTTTGCGCTGTGCTACGCCCATGAGGCGCCGGCCTTCTTTCCACGTGGTCAGTACGACGCACAGGACGGCCGCCATCACCAGTGGAAACCAGCCGCCTTGCATGATCTTGAGCGAATTCGAGGCAACGAAGACGAGGTCGACCGCGAAGAAGAAGCCTGTGGTCAGGACGCACAACCACAGTGGGTAGCCCCAGCCGTATCGGATCACGAAGAAGGTCAGTGCAGTCGTGATCACCATCACGAGGCTGACTGAAATACCGTAAGCCGCAGCGAGCGCAGACGACGAGCCGAACAGGCTCACAGCCAGCACCACGCCGGCATACAGCGCCCAGTTGACGGCCGGGATATAAATCTGGCCGGTTTCTCGCACCGACGTGTGCAGGATGGTGAGTCGGGGCAGGAAGCCGAGCTGGATCGTCTGCTTGGTGGCGGAAAAAGCGCCCGATATCAGTGCCTGCGAAGCGATGACCGTGGCCGCAGTCGCCAAGACGACCATGGGAACCAGCGCCCACTCAGGCGTCATCAGGAAAAACGGATTCTCGGCCGCCTTGGGGTCCAGCATCACGAGCGCGCCTTGCCCGAAATAGTTGATCACCAATGCCGGCATCACGAGCGCGAACCACGCCAGCCGGATCGGGAATTTTCCGAAGTGACCCATGTCGGCATAGAGCGCCTCGGCCCCGGTGACGCACAAAAATACTGCGCCGAGCGTGATGAACGCCATAGAGTGATTTGCCAAGGCGAAGCGGACACCATGACCGGGCCAGATCGCTGCGAGCACCGCCGGCTCACGAATGATTTGCGCTGCGCCGGTGGCCGCAATAGCGAGAAACCACAAGATCGTAATGGGTCCGAAAAAGCGCCCGAGGTCGCTGGTTCCATGTCTCTGTGCCATGAACAGCACCGTGAGCACCACGAGAGAGATGGGGACGACGTACGGTTTAGCTGCGGGTGTGATGATCTCCAGCCCTTCGACCGCCGACAGCACCGAGATCGCCGGAGTGATCACGCCATCGCCGAAAAAAAGCGCGACACCGAACACCCCGATCAAGAGCAACGCCCCACGCAGCCGTTCCCTGTCTTTCACCGATTGCGAAGCCAGCGCGAGCAACGCCATCAGCCCGCCCTCGCCGTGGTTGTCGGCACGCATGATGAGCGCGACGTACTTGATGGACACCACCACCATCAATGTCCAGAAAAACATCGACAGCACGCCCAGAACGTTGTCACGCGTCAGCGGAACATGGCCGTGCGCAAAAACCTCCTTGAATGCATACAGGACAGAGGTGCCGATGTCGCCGTAGACGACACCGATGGCGCCGAGCGTGAGCGCGGCAACCGAAGACTTGACATTGCTGCGCATGCGTCACTGCAACGTGGCCGCCCTCCCGGACGGTCGTCGCTCAATTGGTAGGAGACGGATTGTGCTCCCCCGCCCGCCCTTATTCGTAGACTTCGGCGTCAGGGTTGGTTGCTTCCAGTTCGTAGCTGGCCGCCACCATCGCCAATCGACCGATCACGCCGTACATGTAGAAGCGGTTGGGCGCGCTGGCACCCGGCTTGGCGCCCGGCTGGGGCATGTGGGCGCTCTCCGAGAACGCCAGTGGCACAAAGCTCGAACCCGGCGAGTTGAGGCTTTCGTCGGAACTGCGTTCGGCGTGCACCCGATAGAAGCCGCCGACCACGTAGCGGTCCATCATGTAGACGACCGGCTCGGCCACGCCGTTGTGTACCCGCTCGTTGGTCAGCACGCCCTCCTGCACGATCACTTCGTTGACCTCCAGCCCGCTGCGGGTGCTGCTCATCTTGCCTCGAGTCTTCTTGTCGAGGGCTTCGAGCTCCTTCACATCGCGCACCGTCATCACGCCCATGCCGTGGTTGCCGTTGTCGGCCTTGACGATGACGAACGGCTTCTCGTTAATGCCGTATTCCTTGTACTTGCGGCGCACCTTGGTGAGCATGGCGTCGACGTGGCTCGTGAGCACATCGGTCCCCATACCCTCCGCGAAATTGACGCCATCGGCCTTGGAGGTCATCGGATTGATCAGCCAGGGGTCGATGCCGAGCAGTTTGCCGAAGCGCTTGGTGAGCTCTTCGTAGCTGTGCGCATGGTTGCTCTTGCGGCGCACCGACCAACCGGCATGCAATGGCGGCAACAGGTATTGCTCATGCAGGTCTTCCAGGATGCCAGGCGTTCCTGCAGCAAGGTCGTTGTTCAGCAGGATGGTGCAGGGATCGAAGTTTTTGAGACCCAGCCGGCGCTTGGTGCGCACCACCGGCTCCAGGCAAATGCTCTCGCCATTGGGCAGTTCGATCTTCTTGGGCGACTTGATCGCCGGATCGATCGAGCCGACCCGCACATTAAGCCCGGCCATCTTGAAGATGTGCACAAGCTGGAGCACGTTGGCCAGGTAGAACGTGTTGCGCGAATGATTTTCCGGAATGACCAGCAGGTTGCGTGCTTCGGGACAGATCTTTTCGATGGCTGCCTGTGCGGCCTGCACTGCCAGCGGCAGCATCTCTTTGGTGAGGTTGTTCCAGCCCCCCGGAAACAGGTTGGTGTCGACCGGCGCCAGCTTGAAGCCGGCGTTGCGAACATCGACCGAGGTATAGAACGGCGGCGTGTGCTCCATCCATTCGAGCCGGAACCAGCGCTCGATGGCAGACATCGAGTCGAGCACGCGTTGCTCAAGTTCGTTGATCGGGCCGTTCAGGGCGGTGACGAGATGCGGGACCATGCGGCGGCCTTGTTGTTGTTGGCGCTTTGTGCAAGAAAGCAGGATCGGGATTGTAGGATTTGGGGCCTGACCGCTGGATGACAACCCGCAGTGCGCAAATCGGCACGCCCGAAGTTGCCGTCGACCGCCCTCGCTCGCATGCCGATCAGCTTCTGGTCTCGCCCTGGCCCAGCACAACGTATTTCAACGAAGTCAGACCCTCGATCCCCACCGGGCCGCGTGCGTGAAACTTGTCGGTGCTGATGCCGATTTCGGCACCGAGGCCGAACTCGAAGCCATCTGCAAAGCGCGTGCTGGCATTGACGATCACGCTGGCCGAATCGACCTCGCGCAAAAATCGCTGCGCATTGACGTGGTCGCGCGTGACGATGGCATCGGTATGGTGGCTCGAATAGTGGTTGATGTGCGCGATCGCTTCGTCGACATCGCTCACCACCTTGATGCTGATGACGGCTGCCAGATATTCCTCGGACCAGTCGGACTCGACGGCATCGACCACCAGCGAACCTGCTTCGACCGCGCCCTCGCCCCGCAGGACGCGCGCAGCCTTGGGATCGCAGCGCATCTCGACACCCTTGGCCGCGAACACGGCCCCGATCATCGGCAAGAAGGTCGCTGCCACGCTCTCGGCCACCAGCAGCCCCTCCGCCGCGTTACACGGGCTGTACTTCTGCGTCTTGGCGTTGTCGACGATGGCCAGCGCCATCGTCAGTTCGGCGGTGCTGTCGATGTACACATGACAATTGCCGTCGAGGTGTTTGATGACGGGCACCTTGGCGTCGCGGCTGATGCGCTCGATCAGCCCCTTGCCGCCACGCGGAATGATCACATCGACAAACTGGGGCATCGCGATCAAATGGCCGACAGCTTCACGGTCGGTGGTTTGCACCAGCTGCACCGCTTCGCGCGGCAAGCCGGCCTCGGCCAGCGCGTCGCTCACCAGTTGTGCCAGCGCCTTGTTCGATTCGATCGCCTCGGAGCCACCACGCAGGATCGCCGCATTGCCGCTCTTGATGGCGAGGCTGGCCGCCTCGATCGTCACGTTGGGCCGACTCTCGTAGATCATGCCGAACACGCCGAGCGGCACGCGCATCTGACCAACGCGGATGCCGCTGGGTTGCTGCTTCATGCCGATGATTTCGCCGATGACATCGGGCATCGCGGCAAGTTGCTCACAGCCCTCGGCGACGGTGGCGATCACCTTGGGCGTGAGCTTGAGCCGGTCGATCATCGGTTCTGACAGACCGGCAACCGTGGCGCGCTCCAGGTCTTGCCGATTAGCGATCTCCAGCGCCGGACCGGCCTCGCGCAAGCGCCGGGCCAGCGCCTTCAACGCTTTTATCTTGGTGGCGGCATCGGCGCGAGCCATGACGGCCGACGCTGTTTTTGCCTGCAAACCGAGGGCTTGCATGTGCTCGTGGACATTGAACGCGTTCATCGCTCTATTTTGCCGCGCCTCGGAACCCAGTCGCTTGCCCACGCTGTGTGACGCCTTGCGACGCTGGACCGATCTGATTTGATCGGTCAGATCAGAAGGCCGCGACCCAGCCCGCGAATCATGCCGCGCAGCTGCGGCACAGCATGAACGCCAGCCGCTGCAAAGCCTGCCAGCCACTGGCCGGCCAATCCGGCTGCTTCAGCCCTTTGACGATACCGTCGACGATGTGCGCAGCGCGCAGCATGCGGGCCAGCGCGCGATCGTCGATGCGCGGCAGCACGCGCTCGAACGCCCGCTCGCGTGCGCCCCAGATGCGGTTTTCGCGCAGCGCCATCGGTAGCGGCCGACCCGCGGCCATCGCGTCCTTGACGCGCTTTAGCGCGCGGATGTCTTCGGCCAGCGCGTAGTGCACCAGCACCTCGGCCTCGCCTTCGGCCCTGAGGCCGTCGAGCATGCGCGCCACGCGTTGCGGATGGCCCGCCAACACCGCCTCGGACAACTTGAACACGTCGTAGCGCGCAACGTTGTTGACTGCGCCTTCGACCTGCTCCCAACTCAGCTCGCCGGCCGGGTACAGCAACGCCAATTTCTGGATTTCCTGGTGGGCGGCGAGCAGGTTGCCCTCGACCCGATCGGCAAAAAACTGCAGCGTGCGCTGGCCTTCTTCGCCTGCCTTCACGCGCTGACTCTGTGTCGCCAGACGCTGCGCGATCCACTGCGGCAGTGCCCCGCGCTCGACCGGATCGACCTGCAAACTCACGCCATGGTTTTCCAGCGCCGAGAACCAGGCACCGGTGCGCGTCGCCTTGTCGAGCTTGGGCAGCAGCACCAGCGTCAGCGTGCTGTCGTTGCCACGCGCCGCCTCGGCGATCTGCTGCAGCGCGGCGCTGCCGTCTTTGCCCGGCTTGCCCGACGGCACGCGGATTTCGACGATCTGCTTGTCGGCGAACAGGCTTAACGAACCGCCTGCCGCGAGCACGGCACTCCAGTCGAAGTGCGCGCCGGAGGCGGTGTACGAGCTACGCTCGGTGTAGCCCTGCTCACGGGCGGTGGCGCGGATGGCATCGGCGGCCTCCTGTGCGAGCAACGGCTCGTCGCCGTGCACTGTGTAAAGCGGCCGCAGCGCCTGCTTCAGGTGCCCGGCGAGTTGTGCCGCGGAGAGCTGCATGGGGACGTGACTTTCAGATCTGCTCTATCAGAGCTGCTTGACCGCGCCGAGCCGGCGCACGGTCTGCTGGGCGATGTCGTTCTGCATGTCGCGGTACAGCAAGTCGGCCTCGCTCTCCTTGGCGATGGCATTCGTCTCGTTGTAGGTCAGGTCGCGCCGTTGCTCGATAGTGGTGGTCGGCAACAGTTCCTTGCCAGCCGGCGTGGAGAGCTTGAACTTGAAGTTAAGTACCAGATCGAGTTCGCGCACTTCACCGGCGGCATTGGTCGACAGCACGACACGTGTGCGGTCTTCGCTGACCACTTCGAGGATGGCATCGGCCACCACCGGCTCACCGGCCTTGCCGATCTCGACCACAGTGAGCGTGCCGGTCGCGCGCAAGTTACGGCGCAGCAGATTCACGGTTGCGGAAGTGCCTCGCACCGCTATGGTCTTGAAAGCGAACACCGGCGGCTTGCGCAGCTCGAAGCCGCAACCGGCCAGCCCGGAGATTGCGATGGTGCCGCCGAGCGTCATCGCCGACATGGCAAGCACGCGACGGCGCGACGTTGAAAAAGAGGATTTCATGCGTTTCATTCCACCACGTCAGAGCACGACGTTGACCAGCCGACCCGGCACCACGATGACGCGCTTCGGCACCGCGCCCTGCGCGTGGGTTGCGAAGGCTTCGCTGGCCAGCACGATCTTCTCGATCTCCTGCTTCGACGCACCCGTGGGTACGCTCACCGCGCCACGCAGCTTGCCGTTGATCTGCAACATCAATTCGACCTCGTCTTGCGCCAGTGCCGCCACGTCGACGGCCGGCCAGGGCGCATCGAGCAAGTCGCCGAATTGCTGGTCGTAACCGAGCGCCAGCCAGAGCTGGTGCGTGATGTGCGGCGTTGCCGGATACAGGCAGCGCAGCAGGATGCCGAAGCCTTCGCGCACCGCCGCGGAGTCACCGGCGCTGCCGTCGGGCTTGAAGGCGTCCAGTGCGTTCAGGAGCTTCATCGCGCCCGACACCACCGTGTTGTACTGCATGCGCTGGTAGTCGTAGTCGACCTGACGCAATACGCTGTGCACCTCGCGACGCAGCAACTGCGCGCTCTTGCCGAAGGCGGGGGCAGCGCCCTTGCCTGCAGCCGATGCAGCCAGCGCGACGCCGAAATTCCACACGCGCCGCAAGAAGCGCGAACTGCCTTCGACCGCCGCGTCGTTCCACTCCAGCGTCGCCTCGGGCGGCGCGGTGAACATCGTGTACAGGCGAGCCGTGTCGGCGCCGTACTTCTCGATCAGGTCTTGCGGGTCGACGCCGTTGCGCTCGCTTTTGCCCATCTTGCCGACACCGCCGTATTCGACCTTGCGACCACCGGCCACCGTGCCGCCGACGATGCGGCCCGCGGCATCGAGCGTCGGCGTCACCTCGAGCGGCGGGTGGTAGTGCTTGCCGCCCTTGTCGTCGCGGTGGTAGTAGATGTGGTTGAGCACCATGCCCTGCGTCAGCAGCTTGGCGAAGGGCTCGTCGATGGTCACCAGGCCAAGGTCGCGCATGACCTTGGTCCAGAAGCGGGCGTAGAGCAAATGCAGGATGGCGTGTTCGATGCCGCCGATGTACTGGTCCATCGGCATCCAGTACGCCGCGCCTTCGCCGACCATAGCCTGGTCGTTCTTGGGGTCGCAGTAGCGCATGAAGTACCAGGATGAATCCACGAAGGTGTCCATCGTGTCGGTCTCGCGCCGAGCAGGCTTGCCGCACACGGGGCAGACGACGCCGGCGTGGAAACCTTCGTGCTTGATCAGAGGGTTGCCGGAGCCGTCGGGCACGCAGTCGGTCGGCAAGATGACGGGCAGATCCTTCTCGGGCACCGGCACCGCGCCGTGCTCGTCGCAGTGGATGATGGGGATCGGCGTGCCCCAATAGCGCTGGCGGCTCACGCCCCAGTCACGCAGCCGCCATGTCGTCTGCAGTTCACCCAGGCCTTTGTGCTGCAGCGCATGAGCCACCGCAGCCACCGCCTCCTTGAACGGCATGCCGCTGAAGTTGTCGGAATTGATGGTCACGCCGCGCTGCTTGTCGGCGTACCAATCCTGCCACTTGTGATAGTCGAAGTGCGGCTCGTCGTCGACCAGCACCACCTGGATGATCTCGATGCCGTATTTGTTGGCAAAGGCGAAATCGCGCTCGTCATGTGCCGGCACGCCCATCACCGCGCCATCGCCGTAACCGATCAGCACGTAGTTGCCGACCCACACCGGGATCGGCTCGTCGGTGATCGGGTGCATCACGACCATGCCGGTGTCGACGCCCTTCTTCTCCTGCGTCGCGAGTTCGGCCTCGGTGGTGCCACCGCCCTTGACTTCCTCGATGAAGGCCGCGACTTTCGGATTCGTCTTCGCGGCGTGCAGCGCCAGCGGATGCTCCGGCGCGACGGCGCAGAAGGTCACGCCCATGATGGTGTCGGCGCGCGTCGTGAAGACGTACATGCGGCCGTCCTGGATCAATTGGCCGCTGCCATCCTCGATACCGTGAGGGAAGGCGAAGCGCACGCCTTCGCTCTTGCCGATCCAGTTCTCCTGCATCGTCTTCACGCGCTCGGGCCAGCCCGGCAGCTTGTGTTGGGTGTGCTCGAGCAGCTCAGGCGCGTAAGCGCTGATCTTCAGGTAGTAGCCGGGGATTTCACGCTTTTCGACGGTTGCACCAGTGCGCCAGCCCTTGCCGTCGATCACCTGTTCATTGGCCAGCACGGTCTGGTCGACCGGGTCCCAGTTGACGACCTGGGTCTTGCGATAAGCGATGCCTTTTTCGAGCATCTTCAGGAAGAGCCACTGGTTCCACTTGTAATAGCTCGGGTCGCAGGTGGCGATCTCGCGGCTCCAGTCGATCGCCAGTCCCATCGCCTGCAGCTGGCTGCGCATGTAGTCGATGTTTTCGTGGGTCCACCTAGCTGGCGGCACACCGTTCTTGATGGCGGCGTTTTCCGCGGGCAGGCCGAAAGCGTCCCAGCCCATCGGCATCAACACGTTGTAGCCGCACATGCGCAGGTAGCGCACCAGCATGTCGTTGATCGTGTAGTTGCGCACATGGCCCATGTGCAGCTTGCCGCTCGGGTAGGGCAGCATCGAGCAGGCGTAATATTTCTTACGCTTCGCGTCTTCGATGACGCGGTAGGCGTCGACAGCGGTCCACTGGGCCTGGGCGGCCGACTCGACGTCGCTGGGTTTGTAGCTGGGGTTCATGGCAATTCGGCAGGAGCCCGGCACCGGGCGGCCGGGGGAAGGCGGATTATCGCGGGTGGCAGCACGTTGGCGCCTCCGCCATGCGGCCAGCCCCGTTTTCGCGTGCCACAATGATTTCGACCCCGCGCAAAACGCGACCCGCGCGTTGTCCGGTGTCTTTTGGGAAGCCCGCTGACCGATGGCCCTGCTGCCCGATTCAGAAATCAACGCGCTGATGCGCGCCGAACACGGCGACCCGTTCGCGGTGCTCGGCCCGCACGAAACCAGCGCCGGCCTCACGATCCGGGCACTGCTGCCCGGCGCCCGCTCGGTGACGGCCGTGCACGCGCGCTCGGGCGACCCGCTCGCGGTGCTGGCCCGGCATGGCGATACCGATCTTTTTTCGGCGCTGGTGCCCGCTGCGCCGGCCCGACTCGGCTACCTCTTTCAGGTCGACTGGGGTGGTCACACATCGGAGCTCGACGACCCCTACCGTTTTGGCCCCGTGCTGGGCGAGACCGATGTCTGGCTGCTGGCCGAAGGCACGCATCTGCGGCCTTACGAGCAGCTCGGTGCGCACTTGCGGGAGGTCGACGGCGTGCGCGGCGTCGCCTTTGCGGTGTGGGCGCCGCACGCGCGCCGCGTATCGGTGGTGGGCGACTTTAACCAGTGGGATGCACGCCGTCACATGATGCGGCTCAGACGCGAGTGCGGTGTCTGGGAAATGTTCGCGCCGCACCTGATGGCGGGCGACAGCTACCAGTTCGAGCTGCTCTTCGCCGATGGCACGGTGCAGCGCAAGGCCGATCCGTTTGCGTTCTCTGCGCAGTTGCGCCCGCATACGGCCTGCGTGGTGCGGCCGCTGCCTGCTGCTGTGTCGATGCCCAAAGGCCGCGCCGAAGCCAACCAGCGCGATGCGCCCATCAGCATTTATGAAGTGCACCTGGGCTCATGGCGTCGCAACCACGGTGAGTGGCTCAACTACCGCGAACTGGCCGAAACGCTGGTGCCGTATACACGCGACCTGGGTTTCACGCACCTCGAATTGCTGCCCGTCAGCGAGCATCCGTTCGATGGCTCGTGGGGCTATCAGCCGGTCGGCCTGTATGCGCCGACGTCGCGCTTCGGCACGCCGGAGGACTTTCGCTTTCTGGTGGCAGCCGCGCACGAAGCGGGGCTCGGCGTCATCCTCGACTGGGTGCCAGCGCACTTTCCGACGGACGCGCACGGCCTTGGCAATTTCGACGGCACGCCCCTGTACGAGTACGCCGACCCGCGAGAGGGCTTCCACAACGACTGGAAGACGCTGATCTTCAATTACGCGCGCCCCGAGGTTCGCAACTACCTGGTCGGCAACGCGTTGTATTGGCTGGAACGCTACGGTGTCGATGGTCTGCGCGTCGATGCGGTGGCGTCGATGCTGTATCGCGACTACAGCCGCGAGCCGGGTCAGTGGGTGCCGAATGCTCACGGCGGTCGCGAGAACCTCGAAGCCATCGAGTTCCTGCGCCGCATGAACCGCGTACTCGGTGTCGAGCGGCCGGGCGCAGTGACGATCGCCGAAGAGTCGACGAGCTTCCCCGGTGTGACACGTCCGCCCTCCGAAGACGGCCACAGCGGCGGGCTCGGCTTCCACTACAAATGGAACATGGGCTGGATGAACGACACGCTGGCCTATGCCGGCACCGACTCGCTGCACCGAAAGCACCACCATCAGAAGATCACGTTCGGCCTGATGTACGCGCACTCCGAGAATTTCGTGCTGCCGCTGTCGCACGACGAAGTGGTGCACGGCAAGGGCTCGATGATCGGCCGCATGCCGGGCGACGAATGGCAGAAGTTCGCTGGCCTGCGCAACCTCTACGGCTACCTCTGGGCGTACCCCGGCAAGAAGCTGCTCTTCATGGGCGGCGAATTTGCACAGATCGCCGAGTGGAACGCCGACCAGAGCCTCGACTGGCACCTGCTCGACCGCGCGCCGCATCAAGGGGTGCAGCGCCTGGTGCGCGATCTCAACAACGTGTACCGGCACTTTCCCGCACTGCACGAACTCGACAACGAAGGGCCGGGCTTCGAATGGATCGTGCACGACGACGCCGACCAGTCGGTCTTCGCCTTCATCCGCCGCGCCCGCGATGGCACCTTCGTCATCGTGGTGTGCAACTTCACGCCGGTGGTGCGACGTGGCTATCGCCTCGGCGTGCCCGTCGCCGGCGCCTATCGCGAGATCCTGAACACCGACAGCACGGCGTACGGCGGCAGCGGTGTCGGCAACGGCACGGTCTGGAGCGAGCTGGTGCGGTGGCATGGCAAGGAGCATTCGGTCGCCGTGGATGTGCCGCCGCTGGGGACGTTGATGTGGGTGCTGGTTTGAATCGACACGACAAGATGAAGACAGCACGATGAACACAGGCCACCCCTACCCCCTGGGCGCCACGCCAACCCCGCAAGGCGTCAACTTCGCCCTCGTCGCGCCTAACGCGACCAAGGTCGAGTTGTGCCTGTTCGACAGCTCCGGCAAGCACGAGCAACAGCGTCTCGCGCTGCCCGCCTGCACCGATGGCGTATGGCACGGGCAGCTCCCGAGCGGCCGGGCGGGCTTGATCTACGGCTACCGGGTGCACGGTCCGTGGTCGCCCAGAGACGGGCACCGCTTCAATCCGGCCAAGGTGTTGCTCGACCCCTACGCGCGCGCCATCAACGGTCGCTACGGTGGTAAAGAAATCTTCGCTGGCCACGATGCCAGAGACGCGACGCAGCCTGATCGCCGCGACAACGCATCGGTGGCACTCAAAGCGTGCGTGGCAGCGCCGCTGCCTACCGCGCCAGCCGGTCGCGCCCGCATCGCGGCCAGCGAACGCGTGCTTTACGAAGCGCACGTGCGCGGCCATACGCGTCTGCACCCCTCTGTGCCCGAAGCACTGCGCGGCAGCTACGCGGGACTGGCGCAGCCGGCGGTGCTCGATCACCTGCAGCGACTCGGCGTCACCACGCTGAGCCTGATGCCGGTGCAGCACCGTGCCGACGAGCAGCGGCTGCTCGGCATGGGGCTCAGCAACTACTGGGGCTACAACACCATCGGCTGGTTCGCCCCGGAGCTGCGCTACTGGAGCGGCCAGGTCGGCACCACGCCGGCGAGCGAGTTCCGCGCGATGGCCGACGCGGTGCATGCGCGCGGCATGGAACTGGTGATCGACGTGGTCTACAACCACAGCGCCGAAACCGATGAACTCGGCCCGACACTGTCGATGCGCGGCATCGACAACGCGCTGTACTACCACCTGCGCCCGGACGATCGCGCGCTATACGAGAACTGGACCGGCTGCGGCAACTGCCTGAAGCTCGACGAACCCCGCGTCGTGCAGCTCGTGATGGACAGCCTGCGCTACTGGGTCACCGAGTTCGGCGTCGATGGCTTTCGGTTCGATCTGGCGCCGGTGCTCGGCCGCGATGCGGTGACCGGTTTCGACCGGCGCGCGCCCTTTTTCGCCGCGGTAGCGCAAGACCCTGTCTTGTCGCGTGTGCTGCTGATCGCCGAGCCCTGGGACATCGGACCCGGTGGCTACCAGCTCGGCGCCTTTCCTTCCGGCTGGCTCGAATGGAACGACCGTTACCGCGACACCCAGCGCGGCTTTTGGGTACGACAGGGTCGCGACGGCAGCGCGGGCCTCGGTGACTTCGCGCACCGTTTCACCGCATCGAGCGAGCAGTTTCGCCATGACGCGCGGGCACCGACCGCGAGCGTGAACTTCGTGACGGCGCACGACGGCTTCACGCTGCGCGACGTGGTCAGCTACGACGAGCGCCACAACCTCGCCAATGGCGAGAGCAACCGCGACGGCACGAGCCACAACATGAGCCGCAACTGCGGTGTCGAAGGGCCGAGCGACGACCCGGCAGTGCAGGCCGAACGCACGCGCCTGCAGCGGGTATTGCTGGCAACACTGCTGCTCTCGCAAGGCACGCCCATGCTGCTGGCTGGCGACGACCTCGGCCACACGCAACAAGGCAACAACAACGCCTACTGCCAGGACAGCGAGCTGACCTGGCTCGACTGGGCCGCAGCCGATGCGTCGCTTGCGCCCTTCATCGCGCGGCTCACGGCATTGCGCCGCGAGTCGCCGGCGCTGCGCAACGCGCATTGGTGGCTTGCCGGCGATGCCGCTTCTGCGGGTGTCCATTGGTTGCGCCCGGATGCCCAACCAATGACAGCTGCAGACTGGCAAGGCACGGCCCTTGCAATCCGGTTCGATCCACTCCCGGGTGCCGCCGCCGGCGAAGGGATGCGGCTCGTGCTGGTGAATTCAGGCGCCGCGCCCGTCGACTTCCGGTTGCCCGAGGGCACCTGGCGTGGCTGCCTCGCTACCGACCCGGCGCAAGACGAATCCGTCGCATCGCAGCCGTTGCCGGCAAGCGTCCGTGTGGCACCTGCGAGTCTGTGGATTGCAAGAACGTAGGAGCCATGCGCGCGTGCCGGTGCTAGGCTGGAATCGAGGCAAGGATCTGGACAAGAACTGCAGACGAACGAACCAACAAAGACAGACGGAGACACACCATGGACCAACCCACGCCAGTCACTCTCGAGGCGCACCAGCTCGTGCGCCGCACCATCGCCCTCGTGCTTGCCGGCGGCCGCGGCTCGCGGCTGAAGCAGCTCACCGACCGGCGCGCCAAGCCGGCCGTGTACTTCGGCGGCAAGTTCCGAATCATCGATTTCGCGCTGTCGAATTGCCTTAACTCCGGTATCCGGCGCATGGCGGTGGTCACGCAATACAAGTCGCATTCACTGATGCGTCACTTGCAACGCGGCTGGAGCTTCTTGCGGGCCGAACTCAACGAGATGGTCGATGTGCTGCCTGCGCAGCAGCGCGTGGGTGACGAGCACTGGTATCGCGGCACGGCCGACGCGGTGTTCCAGAACCTCGACATCCTCCAGACCCGGTCGACGAAGCACGACTACGTGGTGGTCCTGGCCGGTGATCACATCTACAAGATGGATTATTCGATCATGGTCAAGGACCATGCCGAGCGCGGCCTGGGCTGCACCGTCGGCTGCATCGAAGTGCCGCGGATGGAGGCCACGGCTTTCGGCGTGATGGCGATCAACGAAGACCGCACCATCACCGCATTCCTCGAAAAGCCTGCGGACCCGCCCGCGATGCCCGGCAACCCGGATGTCGCGCTGGCCAGCATGGGCATCTACGTGTTCGACTCGCAGTACCTCTACCAACTGCTCGAAGAAGACAACCTCGATCCGGATTCGGATCACGACTTCGGCAAGGACATCATTCCCCGGGCGGTGGCCGAAGGGCGCGCACTCGCGCATCCGTTCGGCATGTCGTGCGTAACGCGCGGGCCACGCGGACCCGGCGCCAAGGCTTACTGGCGTGACGTGGGCACGATTGATGCATTTTGGGCGGCCAACCTCGATCTGGCTTCCATCACTCCCGAGCTCGACATCTATGACACCGACTGGCCCATCTGGACCTACCAGAGGCAACTGCCGCCGGCCAAGTTCGTTCTTGACCGCGACGGCAAGAACGGCATGACCTTCAACACCATCGTGTCGGGCGGTTGCATCGTTTCGGGCTCCTCCGTCAGCAATTCGGTGCTGTTCTCGGGCGTACGTATTCATTCGTTCTGCGACATCACCGAGGCCGTGCTGCTGCCCGACGTAGAGATCGGACGCGGGGCGCGCCTTAAAAAAGTGGTGATCGACCGCGGCTGCACGATCCCCGACGACATGGTCATCGGCGAAGACCCGGCCGCCGACGCAGCACGCTTCGAGCGCACCGAGGCCGGCGTGACACTGGTCACCCGCGAGATGCTCAAGCGTCTCGAAATCTGAGCGCCGATGCGAATTCTCCAGGTCAGCGCCGAACTTTTTCCCCTCCTCAAGACCGGTGGCCTGGCCGACGTGGCCGGCGCGTTGCCGATCGCGCTCGCAGCTGCCGGGCAGGAGGTGCGCGTGTTGCTGCCTGGCTTTCCAGCCATCCTTGCAGGCGTTGTCGACCTGGCGCCCGTAGCCGAATTGCGGGCGCCGCGGGGCGACACCAGCCGCTTGCTGTTCGGCCGCGTTCAAACAACTGGCGCACCCGATGTTCCTGCCTACGTCATCGATGCGCCTGCGTTGTACGACCGGCCGGGCAACCCTTACGAAAACGCCGATCGCCAGCCCTACGACGACAACCACCGCCGTTTCGCGTTGCTCGGCTGGGCCGGCGCGCAATTGGCCCAAGGGCTCGATACGGCCTGGCAGCCGCAGGTGGTGCACGCCCATGACTGGCACGCCGGCCTCGTACCCGCGTACCTGGCCTTTGCCCAGCGGCCAGCCGGACCGCGCGTCGGCAGTGTCTTCACCGTGCACAACCTGGCCTACCAGGGCGTTTTCGCGCCGTGGCATTTCGCCGACCTCGGCCTGCCAGGTCCGGCATTCCAGGTGAACGGGCTCGAGTATCACGGCCAGTTGTCTTTCATGAAAAGCGGGCTGTACTACGCCGACCGCCTCACCACCGTCAGCCCGACCTACGCCCGCGAGATCCAGACGTCCGAGCAGGGCTTCGGCCTCGATGGCTTGCTGCGCGCGCGCAACGGCGTGCTCACCGGCATCCTCAACGCGGTCGACGACCAGGTCTGGAACCCGGCCAACGACACACTGCTGGCCGACCGCTTTGAAGCTCGGCGCATGGCCGGAAAGGCGCTCAGCAAAGCAGCACTGCAGCGACAGCTCGGCCTTTCCGAATTGCCCGATGCCCCGCTCTTCATCGTGGTCAGCCGACTGACAGAACAGAAAGGACTGCACCTCGTGCTGAGCGGTCTCGATGCGCTGCTCGAACAGGGCGGCCAGCTGGCGCTCCTCGGTGGCGGTGACGCCTGGCTCGAAGATGCGTTTCGCCATCGCGCTGTCGCCATGCCGCAGTCGGTGAGCGTGACCATCGGGTACAACGAGTCGCTGGCACACCAGCTCTTCGGCGCCGGCGACGTGACGCTGGTGCCCTCGCTTTTCGAACCCTGCGGCCTCACGCAGATGTACGGACTCAAGTATGGTTGCCTGCCGCTGGTGCGCCGCGTTGGCGGATTGGCCGATACAGTGGTCGACACCACACTCGAGGACATGGCGGACGGCGAGGCCACCGGCTTTGTCTTCGACCGCTTCGAGCCCGGCGACTACGCGCGCGCCATGCGTCGTGCCTTCGCCCTGTACCGGCGTCCGACGGATTGGAAACGCGTTCGCGCCACCGCCATGCGCCGCCCTGTCGACTGGGCAACCGCCGCCGCGCAATACATCGCGGTCTATCAACAGGCCATCGCCTGACGGCTTCCAAGCCCCCTCACAACCTCTGCGAACACTTTATGACCACAACGACGCCCACGACCGCAGCGACACCTATCAAAACTTTCGAATACGACCATCCCGATCGTGACGTCGCCGCTTTCAAACGCGCTGTTGCGAACAAACTGATCTACGCGGTCGGCAAAGACCCAGTCGCGGCCAGCCAGGACGACTGGCTCAACGCTACCGCGTTGGCCGTGCGAGACCAACTGGTCGAACGCTGGATGACCACGACCCGTGCGCAGTACCAGCAAGACGTGAAGCGCGTGTACTACCTCTCGATGGAGTTTTTGATCGGGCGCACGTTCACGAACGCGCTGCTGGCGGTCGACCTCTACGACACCGTGCGCGAAGCGCTGGCCGACTTCGGCGTCGACATGTCGGCGCTGGCCGAACGCGAGCCCGATGCGGCGCTCGGCAACGGTGGCCTCGGCCGCCTGGCCGCGTGTTTTCTCGACTCGATGGCGACGCTCGGCGTTCCCGGCATGGGCTACGGCATTCGCTACGAATACGGCATGTTCCGCCAGCGCATCGTCGACGGCCAGCAAGTGGAGACGCCCGACTACTGGCTCACACGCGGCAACCCGTGGGAGTTCCAGCGGCCCGAGGTCAACTACCGCGTGCGCTTCGGCGGCCATGTGCAAAAGCGTGAGGGCAACAACGCGCCCTACGGCGCTGCCGACTGGGTCGACACGCACGACGTGCTGGCCGTGGCCTACGACACCATCATTCCCGGCTACGGCACGCAAGCGACAAACACGCTGCGCCTGTGGTCGGCCCGTGCCACCGAAGAGATCGACCTGTCTGCCTTCAACAAGGGCAACTACATGGTCGCGGTCGAGAGCAAGAACCAGTCGGAGAACGTTTCTCGCGTGCTGTACCCCGATGACTCGACAACGTCGGGCCGCGAGCTGCGGCTGCATCAGGAGTACTTTTTCTGCAGCGCCAGCGTGCAGGACTTGCTGCGCCGCTATCTGCGCAACCACACCACCTTCGACCAGCTGGGCGACAAAGTCAGCATCCACCTGAACGACACGCACCCAGTGCTCGCGGTGCCCGAGATGATGCGGTTGCTGCTCGACGAGCACAACCTCGACTGGGACACGGCATGGGCTGCCACGCAAAAGGTCTTCAGCTACACCAACCACACGCTGATGCACGAGGCGCTGGAGACCTGGCCGGTCGAGATGATGGGTCGCATCCTGCCGCGACATCTTCAGATCATCTATGACATGAACGCGAAGTTTCTCGCGACCGTGACGCAGAAGGTCGGCAACGATGTCGAGCTGCTTCGCCGCTTGTCGCTGGTCGACGAGTCGGGCGAGCGGCGCGTGCGCATGGCGTACGTCGCGGTGCTGGCGAGCCACTCGATCAACGGCGTGTCGGGCCTGCATTCGGAGCTGATGAAGCAATCGATTTTTGCCGACTTCAACCGCATCTTTCCGGAGCGCTTCAACAACAAGACCAACGGCGTGACGCCGCGGCGCTGGCTGGCGCAGGCGAATCCGTCGCTCGCCGCACTGCTCGACCAGCGCATCGGCAAGGGCTGGCGCCGCGACCTGATGCAGCTCGAAGCGTTGAAGCCGATGGCGGCACAACCCGCCTTCGCACGTGCGTTCCGGCATGCAAAGCGCGAGAACAAGTTGCGCCTGGCCAACTGGATCGAGCAGCACATGGGCGTGGTGATCGACACCGACGCAATGTTCGACGTACAGGTCAAACGCATCCACGAATACAAGCGCCAGTTGCTTAACGTGCTGCACGTCATCACGCGCTACCAGCGCATCCTCGACGCGCACGCGGCGGGCGGACCGATCGACATCGTGCCGCGCGTGGTGGTGTTCGCGGGCAAGGCGGCGTCGGCCTATGTAGTTGCCAAGATGGTGATTCGGCTCATCAACGACGTGGCAGCAGTCATCAACAACGACCCACGCGTCGGCAAGTTGCTGAAGGTCGTTTTCTTGCCAAACTACAGCGTGAGCCTGGCCGAGATCATCATGCCGGCGGCCGATTTGTCAGAGCAGATTTCAACCGCCGGCACCGAGGCTTCGGGCACCGGCAACATGAAGTTCGCGCTCAACGGCGCACTGACCATCGGCACGCTCGACGGCGCCAATGTCGAGATGCGCGACAACGTCGGCGCAGAGAACATTTTCATCTTCGGCAACACCACGCCGGAGGTTGCGGACATCCGCTTGCATGGCTACCAGCCGCGCGACATCTACGGCGCCAACCCCGAGTTACAGCGCGTGCTGGACGCGGTGCGCGACGGCGCGTTCTCTCCCGGCGAGCCTTCGCGCTACCAAGGCATCTACGACTCATTGGTGAACTGGGGCGACCACTATCTGCTCTTGGCCGACTACGCCAGCTACATCGAGGCGCAAGGCAAGGTCGATGCGCTGTACCGCGATGCGGATGCGTGGACGCGGATGGCGATCCTTAACGTGGCGGGCATGGGCGCGTTTTCGTCGGACCGGACCATTGCCGAATACGCGCACGACATCTGGCATACGAAGCCGGTGGTGCTTTGAACGTCTGAGCCTCCGCGTGCCATCGGCCCTTGAGGCCGATGGCTTCGCGTCAGCGCGCGGGCTGCGTTGGCGCTTCGGTCACGAAGCCGATGCGGCTCAAGCCCGCCTTGTTCGCGATGCCCATGAGCTCGACGATCTTGCCGTACGGAACCGTATGGTCGGCACGCAGTTGCACCTCGGTGTCGCGGCTGTTGGCGGCGGCTTTTTGCAAGCGACTCGCGAGTTCGTCATCGCTCACCGCCTGGTCGTTCAAGAACACCTTGCCGGCCGCGTCGACCGACAGACTCACGAACTTGGGCGTGTCGTTCGGTTGGCCGGCATCGGTTTGCGGCAGATCGAGCTTGATCGAACTGGCCATCAGCGGCGCGGTGATGATGAAGATCACCAACAGCACGAGCATGACATCGACCAGCGGCGTCACGTTGATGTCGGAGAGCGGACGTTGCCCGCCGGTGCCACCGTGGCTGCTTCCGAGCGAAATGCGACCAAAGGCCATTTGCGTATTCCGCGGGTCAGGCGACAGGCATCGGCCGCGCCGGCGGCAACGTTTCGTCGCGCCGGGCTACCACGCCGCCAAAGGTGCCGAGCAGGTCGTGCGCAAAGCCTTCGAGCTCGGCCTCGATGCGGCCGATCACACGACCGAACACGTTGTAGGCCAGCACGGCCGGGATCGCCACCGCGAGGCCGAAAGCCGTCATCACCAGCGCCTCGCCGACCGGACCCGCCACCTTGTCGATCGTGAAGCCACCGGTCTGCCCAGCAATACCGGACAGCGCCCGGTAGATGCCCCAGACGGTGCCGAGCAGGCCGACGAAGGGCGCCGTGGCGCCGACGGTCGCCAGCAGGATCTGGCCCGACTGCAGTCGGCGAAGCGAACCATGCAGTGCGTCGCGCAGCACGCGTGTGAGCCGCTGCGACCGATCACCAGCCGCGCCGAGCGTAGTGCTGCTCGTTGCAGTCGCAACAGCCAGGTTTTTGACAGCCGTTACCGCAGGCAACACCAGCGCCGTACGATCGAGCGACTTGAGGTTCTGCTCTGCCTCGGCCAGCGTGGTGGCCTGCCAGAACGCGGCGATGCTACGCAGCACGCTGCGGGTGCCGCTGCGCAACAACCAGGCTTTCAGCAGGATAACGACCCAGCTCGACACCGACATCGCGAGCAACAGCGCCGCCACCGCGCGGCTGACGCCATCGCCCTGGGTCAGCAGCTCGAGAACGCTCACCCGATGCCTTCTAGCGCAGGCCGAGCACGTCGAACATGTCGAACAATCCAGCCTTTTGCTGCGCAAGGAACTGCACAGCGCGGAAGCTGCCTTGCGCGTAAGTGGCGCGGCTGGCCGACTTGTGGGTGATCTCGATGCGCTCGCCAGTGCCGGCGAAGAGCACGGTGTGGTCGCCGACGATGTCGCCGCCGCGGATACTGGCAAATCCGATGGTGGACGGGTCGCGCTCACCGGTCAGGCCTTCGCGGCTGTAGACGGCGCATTCCTTCAAGTCGCGACCCAGCGCGTCGGCGATCACTTCGCCCATCTTCAGCGCGGTGCCGGACGGCGCATCGACCTTGTGGCGATGGTGTGCCTCGATGATCTCGATGTCGTAGCCGGTCGAAAGTGCCTTCGCCGCCATTTCGAGCAGCTTCAAGGTGACGTTGACGCCGACGCTCATGTTGGGCGCCATGACGATCGCGATGTCCTCGGCGATCTTGGCGATCTCCGCTTTTTGCGCGTCGGTGAAACCTGTCGTGCCGATGACCGCTTGCACACCGAGTTCGCGGCAGACCGCGAGGTGCGCCAAGGTGCCTTCAGGCCGCGTGAAGTCGATCAGCACCTGGGCATCTTTGAGCCCATTGCGCAGATCAGAGACGATCGGCACGCCGCTCGCAAAACCGAGAAACGCGCCGGCGTCGGTGCCGAGGGCTTCGGAGCCCGGCACATCCAGCGCGCCGGCCAGTTCGAGGTCAGGCGCGTTGCGCACGCCCTCGATGAGCATGCGGCCCATGCGACCAGAGGCGCCAGCTATCGCGATACGCCGCATGTCAGCGGGTGGTGGTGGATTCGAGCGGCGGGTAGCTCGGCGGCAGCGGAGCCAGCGAAGCGGCAGATGCGTCAGGCTTGATGCTCTTGTCCGGCACGAACTTGCTGAGTTGGTCTTCACTGGCTTCGAGCACGGGCACCTTGCCGCTGCGCTTGCGGGCATCGACAGCCGCCACGAATTCTTCTTCGCTCGGCATGGTGTCGCCGTCGAAGCGGTCGAGTACCTCGCCCTTGAAGTAAACAGTCAGGTGGCGCTGCTGAGCGTCGACGCCTTGCCGACGAATGGTGAAGACGTAGTCCCAACGATCGACATGGAACACGTCGGTCAGCAGCGAGGTGCCGAGTACTTCGCGCACTTGCTGTCGCGACATGCCAGGCTTCAGCTGCTCGACCTGCTCTTTGGAGACGAAGTTGCCCTGGACCACATCGACCTTGTAGGGCGTGACAGCGCTCAACGCATCGCGGGTTCGCGTGCCGAGGTTGGTGCAAGCGCCCAGACAGAGGCTCGCGGCGACGCTGGCGATAAGCCAGACGCGGCTTTTTGAATTGGCAAGCATGGGGGAAAAGGGTAGCGATATGATCGGCGCATTGTAGCGGCTGGCCCCCGGCGGACCCCGTTCCGTACGGCCCACGCAGGAACGACCATGGCCAACATCGACGAACTCAAGAACACCGGCCTGAAGGCCACCTTGCCGCGCCTGAAGATTCTCGAGATCTTCCAGACCGGCGGCCTGCGGCACATGACGGCCGAAGACGTCTTTCGCATTTTGCTCAACGAGCACTCCGACATCGGCCTGGCCACGGTTTACCGCGTGCTGACCCAGTTCGAACAAGCCGGAATCCTGGAGCGCAGCCACTTCGAAAGCGGCAAAGCCGTCTATGAGCTTAATGAAGGCAAGCACCACGACCATTTGATCTGCACATCGTGCGGAAAGGTCGAGGAGTTCTACGACGCCGAGATCGAGCGGCGCCAGCAAATGATCTCTCTCGACAAAGGCTGGATTCTGCAAGACCACGCCATGTCGCTGTACGGCCTTTGCGCCGACTGCGCCAGCCGACGCTAGTCCTGACGGCCCGACTCCATCGCCCTGTGGTGCCGCTCCACGAATTCGGCATAGGTGTCGATGCCGCGCAGCTGCAAAATTGAATTGCGCACCGCCGCCTCGACCAGTACTGCAATGTTGCGCCCTGCCACCACCTGGATGATGACCTTGCGCACCGCGATGCCCAGCACATCTTGCGTCAGCGGAGCCGAGGGCATGCGCTCGTAGTCGCGCTCGAAGCTGTCGCGGCGCACCAGATGCACGATGAGCTTGAGCCGCATCTTCCGGCGCACAGCCGTCTCACCGAAGATCGCGCGAATGTCCAACAGGCCGATGCCGCGCACTTCAAGCAGGTTCTGCAGCAAGTCGGGGCAGCGGCCTTCGAGCGTGTTCTGGTTGATCCGGTAGAGATCGACGGCGTCGTCGGCCACCAGACCATTGCCACGGGAAATCAACTCCAGGCCCAGCTCGCTTTTGCCGAGGCCCGACTCGCCGGTGATCATCACGCCGAGCCCCAGGATGTCCATGAAAACGCCGTGCATCGACGTGCGCTCTGCAAAATGCTTGGACAGGTAGGCGCGCAGCAGATCGATGACGAAGGCCGAGGATTCGCGCGTGGCAAAGAGCGGCAACTGGGCGCGCTCGCAGATCGACAGGAGTTCGTCCGGCGCGCTCTGGGCATCGGCCAGCACCAGCATCGGCGGCTCCAGTGTCACGATGCGGCCGATCCGGCGGGCGCAGTCTTCGGGCGTTCCGCGCGTCAGGTAGGCGACCTCGCGGGCGCCGAGGATCTGCACACGGTAAGGATGGATGTAGTTGAGGTAGCCGACCAGGTCTGCCGCTGACTGCGCGCGGCTGATGACCTCGATGTCGAACTGGCGCTCCGAGGCTCCCAGTCCCGCCAGCCACTCCCAGCGAAGCGAGCCGCGAAACTCCTCGAACATCGCATCGGCGCTGATGACGGTCGGCTTCATGCGCGCGACCGTCCTGCTGCCGATGCGTTCAAGCCACCTGCGCCGACTGCCATCCTGCGATGAGTGCGTGCAAGACGGATGCGTCGGTGCTCGACTTGATCTTCTCGCGCAAAGCGGCATCGCTCAACAGCTCGGCAATTTCAGAGAGGATCTCGAGGTGTTTCTGCGTCGCCGCTTCGGGCACCAGCAAAAAGATGAGAAGCACGACCGGCTGTTCGTCCGGTGCGTCGAAACCGATCGCATTGGCCAGCTGGAACACCGCCGCCATCGGCGACTTGAGTCCCTTGATGCGGCCATGCGGAATCGCGACCCCATGACCCAAGCCGGTTGAGCCAAGCCGTTCGCGGGCAAAGAGGCTGTCGGTGATGAGGGCTCGGCCTAATCCGTGGAGGTTTTCGAACAGCAAGCCGGCTTCTTCGAAAGCACGTTTTTTGCTGGTGGCGTCAACGCTCACGAGCACTTGGGCGGGTGGCAGGATGGACGCGAGGCGATTCATTGTGGGGCAGGGCGGGGGCGATTATGCACTGGCCCCGAAAAAAGCAAAGGGCCGCTAGATTGGCGGTCCTCGATCATGCAAGAGGATTTACCCAAAGGAGAACTACATCACACGTTTAGGCGCTTCATGATGATGATCTTGCAGACGGTCTTTGTGGCGCACCACCTGGCGGTCGAGCTTGTCGACCAATTCATCGACAGCGGCGTACAGATCAGCGTTACTGCACTCGGCGAACATGTCGCTGCCCTTGACGTGAATGTTGCACTCTGCCTTTTGCCGGCGTTCCTTTTCCTTCTGCTTTTCCACCGTGAGGATCACCTTCACATCGACCACTTGGTCGAAGTGCCGGGTGATCCTGTCCAGCTTGCTCGTGACATAACTTCGCAATGCGGGAGTGACGTCGAGGTGATGGCCGCTGATCGTCAGATTCATGAATGACCTCCTGGGAAACGTTGCAGAAATGGCCAGCATTCCGGGATGGAAAGTGGCCGGCGGAAACGGAATGGCACCGGTACAGAAACGGGAGGATTGCTGGGGAGTGAGGTGGAGCCCGAGGCAGAAAGAGGGTGGGTTCGATTCACTATGCCCACGTTGCCGAGGCATTGCAATCCCTCTCTTTCCCCAACATTTGGGGTGACTTTGGGGACACATTTGTGCGCTATCTAATTCATAGCAGTCCGTGTGCGCCCGCATTGGTCGGCGATTCGATTCAGCCGCAAATCAAAGCCCGGTCGTCGTTACATCGCCATGCCGCCGGCAGGGGATCAGCGCCAGCTCGCCCGCATCCGGCTCAGCAAATCGATGGTCGCGGCGGGTGGCGGCACCGCGGGCGCCCTCGCAGGCGGTGCCGGCCATGTCACCTGCTCGAACCGTGCCGTGTCGGCCGCGGTAATGAAGCGAGTGCGCCCGGCGTAAAGATGGCGATCTCCCCTTACGGCCTGCTGCGTGACATAAAAGCGCTGCGGCACGAGCAGGTGCAAATGGTCGCGCGCCCGCGTCATGGCAACGTAAAGCAACCGCCGCTCTTCCTCGAGCTCCTGCGCGCCCTGAGCGACGTCGGCCGGCATGCAGCCATCGACCACATTGAGCACGTGAACCGAGTTCCATTCCTGGCCTTTGGCCGAGTGGATGGTCGACAGGATCAGATAGTCCTCGTCGAGCAGCGGTGGCCCAGAGCGATCGCTCGTGGCCTCGGGCGGATCGAGCGTGAGCTCGGTCAAAAATCGCTCGCGCGAGGCATAACCGGAGGCGAGCCGAGCCAGCTGTTCGACGTCGCCACGTCGCACGCCCGAGGTGTCGTCGTGCAGCCGTTCGAGGTGCGGGATGTACCAGCGCAATGCGAGTTCCATATCGGCTGGCCAGCTGAGCGACGACTCACGCAAGGCGGCGTACGTTTCGGCAAAGCGTTGCCATTCGACCTGCGCTGCAGCGGGCGGCATGAATGCCTTTACCGCGGCGCCGGGGTCGGCGGCCACGTCCATGGCATCGAGCAGGCGTGTTGCTGTCGCCGGCCCGATGCCCGGAATCATCTGCGTCACGCGGAAGCCCGCCATCCGGCCGCGCGGGTTCTCGGCAAAGCGCAGCACCGCGAGGAGGTCTTTGACGTGCGCGGCTTCGAGAAACTTGAGGCCGCCGTATTTGACGAACGGGATGTTGCGCCGCGCCAGTTCGAGCTCCAGCGCCGCACTGTGCGTCGAGGTGCGAAAGAGCACCGCCTGCGACTTGAGCGCGAGCCCGCCCTCACGGTGCGCGAGCACGCGGTCGGCCACCCAGCGCGCTTGCTGCGCTTCGTCGGGCACCAGCACCAGCTGAGGCCGGCCGGCCGAAGCCTTGTCGGTCCACAGCGTCTTGGCATGCCGCTCGGCCGCCTGTGCGATGACGGCGTTCGACACGTCGAGGATCGGCTGCGTGGAGCGGTAGTTGCGTTCCAGCGTGACGATGCGCGCCGGGCGCGTGAACTGCGTCGGAAAGTCGAGGATGTTGCGCACCGTGGCGCCCCGAAACGAATAGATCGATTGCGCGTCGTCGCCGACCACTGTCACGCCACGGCCATCGGGCTTGAGCGCCATCAGAATCGACGCCTGCAAGCGGTTCGTGTCCTGGTACTCGTCGACCAGCACGTGGTCGAAACGCGCGCCGACCTGCGCAGCCAACGTGGGCTCCGCGACCATGCCGGCCCAGTACAACAGCAGGTCGTCGTAGTCGAGCACGTTCTGCTGCTGCTTGGCCTCGACATAAGCGCCGAACAAGCGCTTGAGTTCGACCTCCCATTCGGCACACCACGGAAACGCCTGCTCCAGCACGTCGCCCAGCGAGGCACAGGTGTTGACGGTGCGAGAGTAGATCGACAGGCAGGTGCCCTTGTGCGGAAAGCGTCGGGTGCTGCTCGACAACCCGAGTTCATGCCGGACCCAACCCATCAGGTCTTCCGCATCGCCGCGATCGTGGATGGTGAAGTTGTCGTTCAGTCCGATGTGCGCCGCGTATTCGCGCAACAGTCGCGCGCCGATGCCGTGAAAGGTGCCGGCCCAAGGCAACGCCGGCGGCACCTCCGACTTGAGTGCGAACACCCGTGCCACGACCTGGCCGGCGCGGCGCTCCATCTCTTGCGCGGCACGACGTGAAAACGTCAGCAGCAGGATGCGCTGCGGATCGGTGCCTTGCGCGATGAGCCGCGCCACGCGGTGCGCGAGCGTGCTGGTCTTGCCCGAGCCGGCACCGGCGATAACCAGCAGTGGTCGGTCGTCGCAAGCAGGTTCGCCAAATGCCGCATAGACACCGTGCTCGACCGCTGCCCGCTGTTCATCGTTCAGGTCGGTCAGCGCCGCAGCGAGCCGCTCTGCCTGCGTGGTCGGTACCGCGCCATGCGCTGAAAGATGCGGAGGGAGAAGGGTCGGCGCCACGGTCTGCATTGGCGCAATTTTACTGGATGCCCATCCAGATGCGTGACCGTTACATGACGGGCCCGGTGACATAATTCGCGCCTTGCTGTAACCGGAGACTCCGCCTTGGAAACCTACCCGTCTTGGCAGCTTTCGGTTCCCGTTTGACGCGCGTGTCGATCGAGGGATTCGGAAGCGCCCCGCCCTCGTTCAACCGCACAGTCCATCCACGGGAGTGAGCCCATGCTCAATATCTTTACGCTCGCCAACGGGCGCCTCGTCCAGGAAGAAATCGAGTCGCTCGAAGAGCTGTCGAAATTCCAGCCGATCTGGGTCGACCTAGAGTCGCCATCGGTCGACGAAAAGCGCTGGATCAAACAGTATTACGGCCTCTCCATCCCCGAAGACGCGATGGACGAGGACATTGAAGAGTCGGCCCGCTTCTACGAAGAAGACAACGGCGAACTGCATATTCGCAGCGACTTTTTGATCGATGACGACGAAGACCCGCGCTCGGTGCGCGTCGCCTTCATCCTGAACCAGCACAACAGCGAGTTGCGCAGCCGCGGCGTGCTGTTCTCGATACACGACGAAGACGTGCCGGTGTTCCGCTTGCTGCGCATGCGCGCGCGCCGCGCACCGGGGCTGATCGAAGACGCCAAGGAAGTGCTGCTGAAACTGTTCGACGCCGACGCCGAATACTCCGCCGACACACTGGAAAACATCTACGACGAACTGAAGAAAGTCAGCGAACAGGTGCTGGCCGGCAAGATGACCGACGACCTGGCAAGCGAAGTGCTTGGCGAGATCGCACGCCACGAAGACCTGAACAGCCGCATTCGGCGCAACGTGATGGACACGCGCCGCGCGGTCAGCTTCATGATGCGCAGCAAGATGCTGAACGCCGAGCAATTCGAAGAAGCGCGGCAGATCCTGCGCGACATCGAGTCGCTCGACAACCACACCGCGTTCCTGTTCGACAAGATCAACTTCCTGATGGATGCGACCGTCGGTTTCATCAACATCAACCAGAACAAGATCATCAAGATTTTTTCCGTGGCGAGCGTGGCGCTGCTGCCGCCGACACTGGTGGCCAGCATCTACGGCATGAACATGAAGTTCCCGGAACTGGAATGGCTCGGCCCCACGCTCAGCTACCCCTATGTCGTGGCTTTCATGATCGCCAGTGCCCTGGGACCGATGTGGTACTTCGGGCGCAAGGGCTGGTTGAGTTGAGCTCGCCCCCAGGTCGCTGCGCACTTCGTGTCGCCGCTCCCACCCCCTGACCGGGGGCAACACCAGCGGCCGGGCGAGCCGGTGCTGCGGTGTTCCTGAACTGATACCGGGACGTTAGTCGAGCAAGGGGAGCAGGGCGCCGATCAGGGCTCTGGCTTGCTTGCCGGCGACTTGGGAGAGGTACGCGGGGAAGTCGACGTGGGCCGTTTCGTCGGCGCGATCGGAGATGTTTCTTACTGCGGCGAAGGGGATGGCGTAGTCGTGGCAGACCTGGGCTACCGCTGCGCCCTCCATGTCTACGGCGAGGGCTTCGGGGAGGTCGCGCTGCAGGGTCAGCGCTTCATGCGCGGCTGAAACGAAGCGGTCGCCGCTGACCAGCAATCCTTTGTGGATGCGCATGCCGCCGAGGCTGAAGCGGGCGCGTGTCGCGGCGTCGAACACGCCGGTCGAGACGGCGCCTGCGGCCATCGCGAGCAGGTCGACCAACTCTTCGTCGGCGGCGAAGCGCGAACGGCCGTAGAGCGGCACCTCGTGGCGCGGGAACAGTGGCGATGCATCCATGTCGTGCTGCAGAAACGCTGTGCCGATGACGGTGTCGCCGACCCGCACGTCTGGGTGCAAACCGCCGGCCACACCGGTGAACACGATACGTCGAACACCGAAGCGTTCGATCAGCGCCGTCGCCGTGGTTGCCGCGGCGACCTTGCCGATGCGCGACAGCGCCAGCACCACCGGCTTGCCGTGCCAGCGGCCGGTGTGGAAATCGCGGCCCGCATGCCGGACATGCATCGCTTCTTCGAGCTGCTCGCGCAGGCCGTGCTGCTCTTCGGGCAGCGCACTCAGGATGGCCGTCGGCATCAGAGCACCCCGACGTTCGCGGTCGCTTCCGCCGTGGCTTGCGCCATCACTTCATGTCGACGCCATAGAAAGTGTGACGGCCGAAGGGGCTCAGCTTGAAGTCGACGACTTCCTTGCGTACCGGCTTCAACTGCACGGCGTGGGCGATGGTGAACCAAGGTGCTTGTTCCTTGAAAATGACCTGTGCCTTTTTATAGAGCGCGTCGCGATCGGCCTGCTTGGGCACGTTCTTGGCTTTGACCACCAGGTCTTCGTAGGGCTGATAGCAGAACTTGGCGACGTTGGAACCGTTCGACTGCGCCGATGCGCAACCCAGCAGCGTGTACATGAAGTTGTCCGGATCGCCGTTGTCGCCCGTCCAGCCGAGCATGCCCATCTGGTGCTCGCCGGCCTGCATGCGCTTCCTGTACTCACCCCATTCGAAGGTCTTGATCTCGGCCTTGACGCCGATCTTGGCAAGGTCGGCCTGCATCAGTTCGGCGATGCGCTTGGCGTTCGGGTTGTAGGGGCGCTGCACCGGCATGGCCCACAGGTCGGTCGTGAAGCCGTTGGCGAGACCGGCTTCGGCCAGCAGCTTCTTGGCAGCAGCGGGATCGTAGGGATCGTCCTTGACCGCATCGTTGTAAGACCACATGGTCGGCGGAATCGGGTTCTTGGCGGCGACGCCGGTCGTCAGGTAGACGCCGTCGATGATCGCCTTCTTGTCGATCGCCATGTTGATGGCCTTGCGCACGCGCACGTCGTCGAACGGCTTCTTGGTCGTGTTGTACGCAAGGTAGCCGACGTTGAGGCCTGCCTGCTCCAGCACCTGCACGTTCGGGTCCTTGCGGATCGCATCGAGGTCGGCCGGATTCGGATACGGCATCACATGGCACTCCCCTTTTTGCAGCTTGGCCCAGCGCACCGACGCATCGGGCGTGATCGAGAAGATCAGGTCGTCGATCTTTGCCTTGCCGCCCCAATATTGCGGGAACGCCTTGAAGCGGACGATGGCGTCTTTCTGGTACTGAACCAGGTAGAACGGGCCGGTGCCGATTGGGTCCTGGTCGATCTTTTCAGGCGTGCCGGCCTTCAGCATCGCGATCGCGTATTCCTTCGACTGCACACCGGCGTACGGCATCGCGAGGTTGGCCAGGAACGGCGCCTCGGCCTTGTTCAGCACGATCTTCACCGTGTAGTCATCGATGCGGTCGACCGTCTTCAAAAGCTTGGGCATGCCCATGTCGTTGAAGTACGAGTGGTTCTGGCTCGTGACCTTGAAGTACGGGTCGTTCTCTTTCCACTGTCGCTCGATCGAGAAGATGAAGTCGTCGGCGTTGAAGTCGCGCGTCGGCTTGAAGTTCTTGCTCGTCGTGTGCCACTTCACGCCCTTGCGCAGCTTGAAGGTGTACTCGGTGCCGTCGGGTGAGATGGTCCAGCTCTCGGCCAGACTGGGCAACACCTTGGTGCCGCCGCGCTCGAAGTCGACCACGTTGTTGTAGACCTGTGTGGTCACGTCGAACGAGGTTCCGGTCGTGTTGACTGCCGAGTAGAAATTCTCGGGGCTGCCTTCGGAACAGAAGACCAGTGTCTTGGCGGCCGCAGCGCCGCAAGTGAGGGCAAAGGCCATCGGCAGCAGCACCGATGCGAGACGAACATTCTTCATGGGATCTCCTTCTCAAAAAACTGAACGACAAAACGGGTCACGAAGTGACGTGGTGACTCAGCGAATTCAGAACGCCATCGGCGAGCGCGCGATCTGCACCGCGACCGGCCCATCGATGAACTTCTCGGCATAGTGGCACGCCACCATGCGCTCGTCGAGTGCGCGCAGCAGCGGGCGCTCGATGTGGCAGCGTTCGGTAGCGTGCCCACAGCGCGTGCTGAACACGCAACCGGCCGGAGGATCGAGCGGCGACGGCAACTCACCCTGCAGCACGATGCGCGCGGTCGCGAGCCCCGGCGTGGATGCCAGCAGCGCTTGCGTGTAGGGATGCAGCGGACGCGCAAAGATGCGCGCGTTAGGCCCCTGCTCCACAGCGTGGCCGAGGTACATGACCAGCACATCGTGCGCGATGTGCCGCACCACGCCCAGGTCGTGCGAAATGAAAAGGTATGCGAGCCCGAGCTCGGCCTGCAGGTCCGCCAGCAGATTCAACACCTGCGCCTGGATCGACACGTCGAGCGCCGACACCGGCTCGTCTGCCACCAGCAGCCGCGGCTCCAGCATGAGTGCCCGCGCGATGGCGATGCGCTGCCGCTGGCCGCCGGAGAACATGTGCGGATATCGGTTGGCATGTTCGGGCCGCAGGCCGACACGCGCCAACATGTCGCGCGCCTTGGCGGCACGGTCGGCCTTGCTCAACGCCGTGTTGATGGCGAGCGGGTCTTCTAGTACGGCTGCGATCTTCTTGCGTGGGTTGAGCGAGCCGAATGGGTTCTGGAACACCAACTGCACGGCCTGGCGCAGCTCACGCTTGCGGTCGAGCGGCGGGTCGACCGCGTCGACACCGATCAACGTGAGGCGGCCCGATGTCGGCTTTTCTATCAACGACACCATGCGTGCCAACGTCGACTTGCCGCACCCCGATTCACCGACCACCGCGAGCGTGCGGCCGCGCGCCAGCCTGAACGAAACGCCGCCGACGGCCTGCAATTTCGCAGGCGCACGGAACAACCCGCGCCGCACCTCGTAGACGCGCTTCAGGTCGACCGCCTCGACCACGGTTTCGCTCGACGAGGGTTCGGTCGTCATCGATTTCAAATCGGGCTCGGCGGCGCTCATGACAGCGCCTCGACTGCGCGCGAACGGTCATCCATGATGGCAATCGACCGATCTGCGTCGCCCAACGGAAAGTGGCAACGCACCTGTGCGTCCTGAAACGCTTGCAACGCCGGCCGCACCGCGCAAGCGTTGGCCGTCGCGTCGACGCAGCGCGGCGAAAAAAGGCAGCCCGCAGGGCGGTCGTGCACGCCGGGCACCATGCCAGCGATCGTGGCGAGCCGACCTTCCGGCGCAGCGCGTTCCGGCAACGCCGCCAGCAATGCCTCGGTGTACGGATGTTGCGGGGTGCTGAAGAGTCGGTCGACGCGCTGCTCTTCCATCACCTGGCCCGCATACATGACCGCCACGCGCTGCGCCATGTCGGCCACCACGCCCATGTTGTGCGTGATGAGCACCAGCGCCATGCCGCGCTCTTTTTGCAGGTTGCGCAGCAGGTCGAGGATCTGCGCCTGGATGGTCACGTCGAGCGCGGTGGTCGGCTCGTCGGCAATCAGCAAGCGAGGGTTGCAGGCGATCGCCATCGCGATCATCACGCGCTGGTTCATGCCACCCGAGAGCTGATGCGGGTAGCTGTCGATGCGCGTCGCCGCCGCCGGAATGCCGACCTGTTCGAGCAGCTCGATGGCGCGTGTCTTGGCTGCACGCTTGTCGAGCTTCAGATGCAGCCGCAAGGTTTCCATCAGCTGGAAGCCGACAGTGAAGCAGGGGTTGAGGCTGGTCGTCGGGTCCTGAAAGATCATCGCGACATCCTTGCCGACCAGGTTGCGGCGCGCCTTGTCGGAGATGCCGAGCAGGTCGTTGCCGGCAAAGCGCATGTGCGCCGCCTGCACGCGGCCGGGGTAGGCGATGAGGCCCATCAGCGCCATCATCGTGACGCTCTTGCCCGAGCCCGATTCGCCGACGATGCCGAGTACCTCGCCTTCGTCGACCGTCAGGCTCACGCCGTCGACGGCATGCAGCACGCCGCCCTGCGTGGGGAAGTCGACGTGCAACTCTTTGATGTCGAGCAGGCTCATCGTTTCAACTTCGGGTCGAGCGCATCGCGCAGCCCGTCGCCCAGCAGGTTGAAGGCGAGCACAGCGATCAGGATCGCCAGCCCCGGAAACGTCACGACCCACCACGCGCGCAACACGAACTCACGCGCGTCGGCCAGCATCGTTCCCCACTCGGGCGATGGCGGCTGCGCACCGAGGCCGAGAAAGCCGAGCGCCGCCGCATCGAGGATGGCCGTCGAGACGCCGAGAGACGCCTGCACGATCAGCGGCGCCGCGCAGTTGGGCAGCACCTCGCTGAACATGAGCCGCAAGGTACTGGCACCGCTGACGCGTGCCGCCGTCACGTAGTCGCGCGAAACTTCGGTGATGACCGCCGCCCGCGTGATGCGCACGTAATGCGGCAGCACGACGATCGCCACCGCGAGCATCGCGTTGACGAGCCCCGGCCCAAGAATCGCCACCACCACGATGGCCAGCAGCAGGCTCGGCAAGGTCAGCACGATGTCCATCGCCCGCATGATCGCGATCTCGACGACGCCACGAAAGAAGCCCGCGATGAGGCCGAGTGAGACGCCCACGATCACCGACATCGCCACCACCGCGATGCCGATCGACAACGACAGGCGCGCGCCGAACATGAGGCGCGACAGGATGTCGCGGCCGATGGCGTCGGTGCCGAGGAAGTACGTGATGGAGCCACCCTGCTGCCAGAACGGTGGCCGCAAGAATGCGGCGCTGTTCGTGAGGTTGGGCGCGTGCGGTGCGATCAGCGGAGCCGCCAAGGCAACGAACAACAGTACGACGATGACGACGAGCCCCATCACAGCGCCCCGGTTCGCCGAGAACGCGGCCCAGAACTCGCGCCATGGCCCGGGCGGTGCGGTCATCACGAGGATGGGCGAAGAAGAGGTGGACAAGGCCATGTCAGCGCGACTGCCTGATACGCGGATTGATGACGCCGTAGGCCACGTCGACCAGCAGATTAACGATCATCACGATGACGCCCAGCAGCAGCATGCCGCCCTGCAACACCGGATAGTCGCGCCTACCGATCGCCTCGATCAACCACTTGCCGACACCGGGCCACGAGAAGATCGTCTCGGTCAGGATGGCGCCCGTGAAGAGCACGCCGACCTGAAGCCCGATGACCGTGACTACCGGAATCAGCGCGTTGCGCAACGCGTGCAGCGCGACCACGCGAAAACGCGACAAGCCCTTGGCGCGCGCAGTGCGGATGTAGTCCTCGCCCAGCACTTCGAGCATGGCCGAACGCGTCATGCGCGCGATGACCGCAAGCGGCACCGTGCCGAGCACGATGGTCGGCAGGATGAGGTGATGCAGTGCCGACCAGAAAGCGTCGACGTCGCCGGCCCGCAGCGAATCGATGAGCAGAAAGCCGCTGCTCGGCTCGATGAAATACTGGACGGCGATGCGTCCCGACACCGGCGTCCATCCCAGTTGCACCGAAAAGAACAGGATGAGCAGCAGGCCCCACCAGAAGATCGGCATCGAATAGCCAGTGAGCGACACCGCCATCACGCCGTGGTCGAAGATGGAATTTCGTCGTACTGCCGCCAGGATCCCGGCTGGAATTCCGAGCACCAGGGCAAAGACGATGGCACACAGCGCAAGCTCTACCGTGGCAGGAAAAAGCGACAAGAACTCGCTCATGACCGGCTCCTGCGTGATGACCGATTTGCCCAGGTCGCCGTGCAGCACCCGTGCGATGTAGATGCCGTATTGCGCGATCAGAGGCTTGTCGAAGCCATAGGCCTTCAGCAGTTCCGCATGGCGCGCCGGGTCGATGCCGCGCTCACCGGCCAGCGTTTCGATCGGGTCACCGGGCACCAGACGAATCAAAAAGAACGCGAGCAGCGTCATGCCGATGAAGGTCGGCACCAAAAGGCTCAGGCGCGTGAGAATGAAACGGAACATCGATCGTCTTGATGCAAGACCAGTGCCGGCCGACCGACGCGCGTTTCCGTTCCTGTTACCGGAGGGCGGTCAGACGGCCGCAGCCGGCTTCTTGGCGTCGCGCAGTTCGCGTCTCAGGATCTTGCCGACCGGCGTTTTTGGCAGGTCGGTACGGAATTCGATCACGCGCGGCTGTTTGTAGCCGGTGAGGTTGGCACGGCAGAACTCCTTGACCTGGTCTTCCGTCAGCGTCGGGTCTTTGCGAACGATCACCAGCTTGACCGCTTCGCCGGTCTTCTCGTCCGGCACGCCGACCACCGCGCATTCGAGCACGCCGGCCAGCGTGGCCACCACGTCTTCGACCTCGTTAGGGTAGACGTTGAAGCCGCTCACCAGCACCATGTCTTTCTTGCGGTCGACGATCTTGAAGAAGCCCTGCGCATCGACGGTGCCGATGTCGCCGGTCTTGAGATAGCCATCGGGCGTCATGACCTTGGCTGTTTCATCGGGCCGCTGCCAGTAGCCCGCCATCACCTGCGGGCCCTTGATGGCGATTTCGCCCCGCTCGCCGGCCGGCACTTCGATGCCGTCGTCGTCGAGCAGCTTGAGCCAGGTGCTGGGCAGCGGAAGGCCGATGGTGCCGGTGTAGGACGTGCTGGTGGTCGGGTTGCAAGTGGCCGACGGCGAGGTTTCCGACAGGCCGTAACCTTCGCAAATCGGGCAGCCGGTTTTCTCGAGCCAGAGCTTGGCGACAGCGCCCTGCACGGCCATGCCGCCACCGACCGACACCTTCAGATTCTTCCAGTTGACGGTATTGAAGTCCGCATGATTGGCCAGTCCGTTGAAGAGCGTGTTGACCGCAGGGAAGCTGTGGAAGGTGTGCTTGGACAACTCCTTCAGCGTGGCAGCCATGTCGCGCGGATTGGGGATCAGGATCACTTTGCCGCCGGTGCGCAGTCCCAGCATCATGTTCACCGTGAACGCGAAGATGTGATACAGCGGCAACGCGCACACGCTGGTCGGCTGCTCGCCATTGGGCACGCGATGCATGACAGGGTCGTTCCAGGCTTCTGACTGGAGCACGTTGGCGATCACGTTGCGATGCAGCAGCACCGCGCCCTTCGATACGCCGGTGGTGCCGCCGGTGTACTGAAGCACCGCGACATCGTCCGGCCCGATGGTCACGGGCTGGAATGTCCGGGCCGCGCCCTGGTCGAGCGCATCGTTGAAGCGCACCGCAGTCGGCAGATTGAAGTCGGGCACGAGCTTCTTGACGTTGCGCACCACATAGTTGACGAGCGCACCCTTCAAAAAGCCGAGCCGGTCGCCCATCGACGCGAGCACGATGTGCTTGATCGGCGTTGACGCGATGCAGTGCTGCAGCGTGACGCCGAAGTTCTCCATGATCACGATCGCCTTGGCACCGGAGTCCTTCAATTGGTGCTCGAGCTCGCGCGGCGTGTAGAGCGGATTCACATTCACCAGAATCAGCCCCGCCCGCAGGATGGCAGCGACGGCCATCGGGTACTGCGGGCAGTTGGGCATCATCGCGGCGACGCGGTCGCCCTTGACCAGGCCGAGGCCTTGCAGGTACGCCGCCAACGCCTTGCTTTGCTTGTCGGTCTCGGCGTAGCTGACGTCCTTGCCCATGAAGCTGTAGGCCGTGCGATCGGCGTACTTGGTGAAACTTTCTTCCATGAGCGCGACAAGCGACGCGTAGCGCGAGGCGTCGATGTCGGCGGGTACGCCTTGCGGGTAGCTGCTCAGCCAGGGGCGGTCTGTCATGTCTCTGTGTCTCTCTTTGTTCGGTGCTCGCGTTCGGGCTCGTGGCTCGCCGTCAGGCTACTCGATCGCCTTGCCCATGTCCTCGACTACTTTCTTCGCATCGCCGAAGACCATCATGGTCTTGTCCATGTAGAACAGTTCGTTGTCCAGGCCCGCATAGCCTGCCGCCATGCTTCGCTTGTTCACGATCACTGTCTTGGCTTTGTACGCCTCCAGGATGGGCATGCCGTAGATCGGGCTGCCCTTGGTGTGCGCTGCGGGGTTCACCACGTCGTTGGCACCGAGGATGATCGCCACGTCGACCTGGCCGAACTCGCCGTTGATGTCTTCCATCTCGAAGACCTGGTCGTATGGCACTTCCGCTTCGGCCAGCAGCACGTTCATGTGGCCCGGCATGCGGCCCGCCACCGGGTGGATCGCGTACTTGACCTTGATGCCCTTGTCAGTCAGCTTCTGCGCAAGCTCCTTCACCGCGTGCTGTGCGCGAGCGACAGCCAGGCCGTAGCCCGGCACGATCACCACCGTCTCGGCGTTGCCCAGCACGAAGGCCGCATCGTCCGCGCTGCCGCTCTTGACCGGGCGCTGCTCCTTGGCGCCGGTGGCCGCGGTCGTGGCCTCGCCGCCGAAGCCGCCCAGGATCACGTTGAAGAACGAGCGGTTCATCGCCTTGCACATGATGTAGCTCAGGATCGCGCCCGACGAGCCCACCAGGGAGCCCGCGATGATCAGCATCGCGTTGTTCAGCGAGAAGCCGATGCCCGCCGCCGCCCAGCCCGAATAGCTGTTGAGCATCGACACCACCACAGGCATGTCGGCGCCGCCGATAGGGATGATGATGAGCACGCCCATCACGAAGGCCAGCGCCAGCATGGCGAAGAAGGCGATCCAGCTTTCGGTGCCGACGAACACCAGGCCGAGCACCAGCATCAGCAACCCGAGCACCAGGTTGAGCATGTGTTGGCCCTTGAACTGGACCGACGCGCCCTGGAACAACCGGAACTTGTACTTGCCCGACAGCTTGCCGAAGGCGATGACCGAGCCGCTGAAGGTGACCGCGCCGATGGCCGCGCCCAAGAACAGCTCGAGCCGGTTGCCGAACGGAATCGCATAACGTAAGAAGCCGTCGACCAGCACCGCGCCATCGGCCGTCGTGGCGGCCGCGACGGCAGCCACTGGCGGCGGCGTGATGCCGAAGGCCCACGGTTCCGCGACCGCAGCAACACCGATGAACACCGCTGCCAGGCCGATCATGCTATGCATGAAAGCGACCAGCTCGGGCATCTTGGTCATCTCGACCTTGTTCGCCATGTAGGCGCCGACACCACCGCCGACCACCAGCGCGCCCAGCACCCACGCCAGGCCGCGGCCGAAGTCGACGTTGAGCGACTGCGCCTGGCCGTGCACCAGCGCGATGGTCGTCACCACGGCGATCGCCATGCCGCTCATGCCGAAGACGTTGCCGCGGATCGAGGTGGTCGGGTGACTCAGGCCTTTCAGGGCCTGGATGAAGAAGACGCTGGCGACGAGGTACAGCAGCGTGACCACATTCATGCTCATGTCTTGTCTCCTGCGGGTGCCACGGTCTTCTTCTCTTTCTTCTTGAACATCTCCAGCATCCGCCGGGTCACCAGGAAGCCGCCGAAGACGTTGACCGCCGCCAGCGCCACCGCCAGCACGCCCATGGTCTTGCCCAGCGGCGTGACGGTGAGGGCAGCCGCCAGCATGGCGCCGACGATGACGATCGCCGAGATCGCATTGGTCACGGCCATCAGCGGCGTGTGCAGCGCCGGCGTGACGGTCCACACCACGTGGTAACCCACGTAGATGGCCAGCACGAAGATGATCAGGTTGATGACTGTGTGAGATACGGGGTCCATGGCTTCTCCTCGTTATTTTTTGGTGACCAGGCCGTCATGCGACACACGGCAGGCGGCGACGATGTCGTCTTCCAGGTCGATCTTGAGCGCGCCGTCCTTGGTGACGATCAGCTTCACGAAGTCGAGCACGTTGCGCGCATAGAGCGCCGAGGCATCGGCCGACAACAGTGCCGCCAGGTTGGTTTCGCCGACGATCGTCACACCATGCTTGACCACCGTCTTGTCGGGTTCGGAAATCGGACAATTTCCTCCGGTAAGGCCGCCCACGCCGTCCGGTCCCTTGCCGGCGGCGATGTCGACGATCACCGAGCCGGGCTTCATCGCCTTGACCATGTCCTCGGTGATGAGCGTCGGTGCGGCGCGGCCGGGGATGAGCGCGGTGCTGATCACGATGTCCGCCAGCGCCACGCGCTTGGCCACTTCGATCTGCTGGCGCGCCAGCCAGCTCGCAGGCATCGGCTTGGCGTAGCCACCGACGCCTACTGCCGCTTCCTTCTCTTCGTCGGTGTCGTACGAGACTTCGATGAACTTGCCGCCGAGCGACTCGATCTGTTCCTTGACGCTCGGGCGCACATCTGACGCCTCGATCACCGCGCCCAGGCGCTTGGCCGTCGCGATGGCCTGCAAGCCGGCTACGCCGACGCCGAGGATCACCACGCGGGCGGCCTTGACGGTGCCGGCGGCGGTCATCAGCATCGGAAAGAAGCGCTGGTATTTGTCGGCGGCGATCATCACTGCCTTGTAGCCGGCGATGTTGGCTTGCGAGCTCAGCACGTCCATGCTTTGGGCGCGCGTGGTGCGCGGGGCGGCTTCGAGCGCGAAGGCGGTCAGGCCCGCCGTGGCCATGCGCTGCAGGCCGGTGGCGTCGAAAGGGTTGAGCATGCCGATGAGGACCGTGCCGGGCTTCATCAGGGCGGCTTCGCTGTCGGAAGGCGTGCGCACCTTCAGAACCATCTCCGCGGCGTAGGCGCCCGCGGCATCGACGATCTCGGCGCCAGCCGCCTCATAGGCCGCGTCGGTCACGCTGGCTGCCACGCCGGCGCCGGACTGCACGCGCAAGCTGTGGCCCAGTGCCGATAGTTTCTTGACCGTCTCGGGGGTGACGGCCACTCGGGTTTCACCCGCCGTCGTTTCGGCGGGTACGCCTATCAGCATAGAAGTCTCCTCAGGGCAGGGGTCGCGGAATGCGGGCAGAGCTTACCGCAAGACTCCGGCCCGGCGGCTAAGCGGTTACGCGGACGCCAGAGCACCAAACCGCCCGGCCAGCCTCTTCCCATTGCTATTTAAATGATAGCAACTGGACGTCTATCCCGGGCAGATTGCACGGGACGCGCGACTGACAGGGCCGCACATCATGGCGTTGCGCTGGCTGCCCTGGCTATGTTGGGAAACCAAGATAGCCAAAGCGCACTAGTTCTCGGCTGATGACATTTGTTATCCGCACGGTCATCTATCCGTGGAGTAGTTAACAGTTGTTCCAGGAGGCCCGTCGTTAACATGCGCGCAGCGGTTCAAGGCCGCATTAGGTCAGTAGAAATCGGTTAGCAGGGAGCTCAAAAAATGAGAATTGCGGCGCTTGACGACGAAGCGGGTCAGCTCGAGCTGATTCAACACACGATGGATGGCATCGGCCACGAATGCCACGGCTATGCGGACGCGAGGACGCTGTTACGCGACCTCCGGACGCAGACCTTCGACTTGCTGGTTCTCGACTGGAGCCTGCCGGACGTCGAAGGCCCGACAGTCGTGCGCTGGATTCGCGAAGAGCTCGCGAGCCGGCTACCGATCCTGTTCGTGACCAACCGGCGCGAAGAGGCCGACATGGTCGAAGGCCTCGGCGCCGGTGCCGACGACTTCATGGTCAAACCGATCCGCGTCGGCGAGCTCAAGGCCCGCGTGCAGGCGCTGTTGCGCCGGGCCTATCCGGCGCATTTCGAGTCGGAACTGGTCTTTGGGCCATACCATTTCTTTCCACAATCGCGCAGCCTCGAAGTCAACAACAAGGCCGTCGAACTGAAGCACCGCGAGTACGAACTTGCGCTTTTCTTGTTTCAGAACATGGGCCGGCTGCTGTCACGCGAGCATTTGCGTGAAGCCGTTTGGGGACTCGGGCCGGAACCGGCTTCGCGCTCGCTCGACACTCACGTGTCACGCCTTCGCAGCAAGCTCGACCTGCGTCCGGCCAACGGCTTTTTGCTGTCGGCCATCTATGGTCTTGGCTATCGGCTCGAAGCGCTGGAGGCCGACAGCTTTTCAGACGTTCGCACCGCCCTCGGCACGCCTTCATGAGGCGAGTGCAATGGCGCGGCGCCTGCGCCGCGCCGCTGTTGGCCGCAGCGCTGGTCGCCCTGGCCGCGAGCCCGAGTTGGGCACGTGGGCCCGACGGGTTCACGACCCATCGGGTCGAAGAGGGCCAGACCCTGCCATCGATCGCAGCAATTTACCTGCGGTCGCCCAAGCAATGGCCGCTGCTGCAAAAGCTCAACCGCATTCAAGACCCGAACAAGATCGCCGTCGGCACGATGCTGCAGATTCCGGCGCGTCTGATGAAGCCCGCTGCCATCAACGCACGGGTCGAATTCGTCAGGGGCTCGACCACAGCGATCAGCGCGGCAGCAGCTGATACGGCCGCGCCGCGCCGCAAACCGGCCAAAGGCGCGCTTGGCGTGCCGGCACCTGCCAGCGCCATTGCCGAGCCGCTGGCGATCGGCAACACCCTCGTCGAAGGCGCACAAATAAAGGTGCCTGAAGACGGCTACCTTCTGCTTCGACTGGCAGACGGTTCGATCGTGCGCATTTTGGCCGGTTCCGACGTCGAACTCAAACGTCTGCGCCGGCGCGGCGCGGCCTCCGACAGCTTCGAATCGATCATCGACGTGCGCGGCGGTAAGGTCGAGTCCGAAGTCTCCAAACAACCCAAGGGCCGCGTCTTCGAAATCCATGCGCCCGGCGCCGTGGCCAGCGTACGCGGCACGCACTTCGATGTCGCTGTCGGGGTCGATGGCCGCACCGGCACCACGGTCAGCGAAGGCACGGTGGCGGTGCAGGCGCGCAAGCCCGCGCGCGGTGCTTCCCGAAAGACCACCATCACCGCAGGCCAGGGCGTGCTCGTCGACGGCAAGGGCAAATTTGGAGAGCGCCGCGCCTTACCGGCCGCACCGGACCTCACCGCCTTGCCAGCCGAGTACCAGGACGCCGACCAGCTCGTCTTTGACCTGGGCGAAAGCGAGGCGTCCACACGCCACGAAGTCCGCATCGCCCGCGACAACACCTTTCGCGAAGTGCTGCGCGATGGCATGTTCGCCGGCCGCGCAGTGAAGTTCGTCGCGCTCGACGATGGCGACTACATGCTGGGGATTCGCTCGGTCGACACCGAAGGACTGGCCGGCGCGGAGGCCAGACGCAGCATCCGCGTCCACGCGCACCCGGTGCCACCGCTGTATCAAAGCCCCGCGCCCGACGCACGCGTGACCAGCGAGGCCGCGCAACTCGTGTGCTCTGAAGTGGCCGGCACCGAAGTCCATCTGCAGGTTTCGAGCCGCGCTGATTTTTCGCAGCCCGAGGTCGATCAGCCGGGGCTGTCCCGTTGCCGACTCGGCCTGGCAACGCTGCCGCTCGGCGACTACTACTGGCGTGTGGCCTCGGTGCAGACGCCCGGCCCGGGACACGGCCCGTTCGCGACGCCCCAGCGCTTCTCGCTCATCGCGACACCCAAGGTCGGCACGCTGGACGTGGCGGATGCCGGCGACTCCCCGACGCTCAACTGGAGCGCTGTGGCGGGTCACAGCTTTCACGGCCAGATCGCCAAAGACGAGGCCTTCCGACAAATCGTCCTCGAAGCTGATCTGAAGGCGCCGCGCTGGACCATCAACGGCGTCGAGCGTGGCGCCTACTACGTGCGACTCCGGGCACGCGACGCATCGGGTGCCGAAGGGCCGTATTCGCCGCCACGTTTGCTGCGCATCGGCGGCGTGGTGCGGACCTCGACCGGCGGCGGCGTCGTCAGCGGCGACGGCGAACCGCTCGCCCGGCCCTGAGCCGCGGGCCCGTTTTCCACCATGGCGACAACGCCTGCGCCCTTGCTGCCCGGCGACTCGGACCCCGCACCGCAAACGCCGTTCCGCAAAGCGCTTCAACGCTACTGGCGTCGCCGCGGCGCCTGGCTGGTGCTCACTGTCGGCCTGCTCGCACTCGTGACCGAGCTCACGCTGACCCAGCCGCTGCCGCGCTTCGATCGTCTGCTACAAGAAAACACCGGCGCGCCGCTCGAACAGAAACCATCCGGCAACGTGGTCATCGTCGCGATCGACGAAAAGTCGCTCGCGGCCATCGGCCGCTGGCCCTGGCGACGCGCCCTGCATGCCGAAGCGCTGCGGCGCATTGCGGCGCAAAACCCGCGCTGTATCGGCTTTGACTTGCTGCTGCCGGAACAGGATTCGACTTACGCCGCCGACGATGCCGTGCTGGCGCAGGCCATGCAGGACAGCGGTTGTGTGGTGCTGCCGATGGCGCTGCAATCGGTCGGCCAGCAAACGCAGAAAGAACTACTGCCGACGCCCCTGCTGGCCCGTGCGGCCAATGCCGTCGGCCATGCGCATCTGTCGCTCGACCAGGATGGCATCACCCGCAGCGTCTACATGCGCGAAGGTTTCGAGGGCCGCCCCTGGCCGCACTTCGTCGTCGCGCTGCACGACGCCGCGCTGGCGTACGAAAAAGGCCAGGCGCCGCCGCCGCGTCCGCCGTTGCCGGCCATTGAAAGCAATTTGCCATGGCTGCGCGAGCAGCATGAGCTGGTCGTGTTCGCGCGCGGCGAGCAGCCCTTTGTCACGGTGTCGTACGTCGATGTGCTGCAAGGTCGCGTCGCGCCCGATGTTTTCAGGGACAAGTACGTGCTCGTCGGCGCCACCGCGGTCGGCATGGGTGATGCCTATGCCACGACGGCGCCTAGCGTGACCGGCCTCACCCCCGGCGTGCAGATCTTTGCCGACGTGCTCGAGGGCGTGCTGCGCGGGCGGCGCGTGGTCGACGCGTCGATCTGGCAAGACCTTGCCTACAACCTCTTGCCGCTCGCCGTGGCGCTCTTCGGACTGCTCTGGCTGCGGCCCGTCGGCGTGATCGCGTTGATCGGCGCCATGCTCGCGCTGCGCCTCGGGCTGAACGCGACGTGGCCCTGGGTGGGCGTTCAGTTTGCGCCGGCGGCGGGCTTCGCGGGCTTGCTGTTGGTCTATCCGCTGTGGAGCTTTTTGCGCCTGTATGCCGCGCTGAGTTACCTGCGTTGGGAAACCGAGCAGCTGGCGCTCGATTTCAAGGGCGGTACGGTGCCGTTGCCGCCGCCGAGGCCGGGACGTGGCGACTTTCTGGATCGGCAAATGGCCGCCACATCGGCCGCCGCACAGCGCATGCGCGACCTGCATCGCTTCGTGCGCGATGGCATCGACCATCTGCCCGACGCGACGATGATTCTGAACGGCCGCGGCCGAGTGATGATCTCCAACATCGCTGCGCAGCGATATTGGCAAACCGATGCCACCGGCCTGTTCGGCCGCGATGCGCACCGGTTGCTCGCGGACCTGCGCTGGCGCACGACGGGCGCCCCGATGATGCCGACCGGCGCCTTGTTGAACGGTGTGCAGCCGATCATGGGCGAAGGCGAAGACCCAAAGGGCCATTCGTTGCTGTTGCGCTGCGTGCCGTTCTTTGACGATACCAACGCGCATGCCGGCTGGATGGTGGCGCTGGTCGACATCAGCAAGATGCGCCGCGCTCAGGGCCAGCGCGACGAAGCCTTGCGCTTCATCTCGCACGACATTCGCGAACCGAGCGCGTCGATACTGACCACCATCGAGTTGGCGCGCACACGCCCCGAACTTTTCGAAGGTGACGCGCTGTTCCAGCGCATCGAGCGCCATGCGCGAACCGGGCTCGAACTGGCCGATGGCTTCGTCAACCTCGCCCGTGCCGAAGCCCAGCCGTTCCGCGCGGAAATACTCGATCTCGTGGCGCTGATGCAGATGGCCATCGATGACGCATGGATCGCGGCGCGGCAGCGCAAAGTGCGGGTGCTTCTGACCACTGCGCTGGAAGACGCACCCTGCACCGCCGACCGGAGTTTGCTCACCCGGGCGCTGACCAACGTGCTGAGCAATGCGCTCAAGTACTCGCCACCGGGCGCCGATCTGCGCTGCAGCCTTGTCGAAGCCGAAGCTGACTCCGGCCCGACATGGCGCATTGGCGTTCAGGACCAGGGGCCTGGCATCCCGCCGGAGCTACAGTCGCAGTTGTTCCAGCCGTTCAACAGGCTCCACCGCGACAGTCACCCCGACGTGCACGGTGTCGGTTTGGGCTTGCTGCTGGTGCGCACCGCCGTGCATCGTCATGGCGGAACGATCGAGATCGACAGCGCGGCCAATGCCGGCTGCACCGTGACGCTGGTGCTCCCCAGGCCGACTGCTGCCGAACTAGAAGAATTGAGAAAAGACGTGCAGGAGTGACCCGATGACCATGGCCGAGCGCTGGAAACCCAACGTCACCGTGGCGGCCGTGATCGAACGCGACGGCCGGTTCCTGCTCGTCGAAGAACACACCGGCGACGGACTGAAGCTCAACACGCCCGCCGGCCACCTCGACCCAGGCGAATCGCCCGCCGAAGGATGCGTCCGCGAAACGCTCGAAGAAACGGCGCACCACTTCGTGCCGACTGCCTTGGTCGGCATCTACATGGCGCGCGCCACGCGCAAGACGAACGGTGACGACGTAACCTACCTGCGCTTCGCATTTGCAGGCACGCTGGGCGCTTTCGAAGCTGACCGCACGCTCGACGACGGCATCGTGCGCACGCTGTGGATGACGGCGGAAGAACTCCGCGGCAACGTCGAGCGCCACCGCAGCCCACTGCTGATGCAGTGCATCGACGACTACCTGGCCGGCCGGCGCTTTCCGCTGGACCTGGTGCATGTCGACACGTCCGTCGCGTCGCTGAAAAAGCTGTAGACGTTCGGGATTTATCGGCCGCGCATACGGGAAAGCCCCGAGCCCAGCGGCGCTTGTCGACCCAGACGCGCTTCCACAATGGGGTCTTCAAGAAGTGACCTTTGGAGACGACATGACAGAAGCCGCCACGCCCGGAAAAACCCCCTGGACGACGTCGTATCCGCCCGGCATGCGCTGGGACGCCGAGCTGGCCCTCAAGCCGGTCGCGCAGTTTCTCGAAGACGCCGCAGCACGCTGGCCCGACAACTCTTGCATCGAGTTCATGGGCCGCGTCATCAGCTACCGCGAAATGGACGAGTTGAGCGATCGTGCGGCCAAGGGCTTCCAGGCACTCGGCGTGAAGCCGGGCGTGCATGTGGGGCTCTTCCTGCCGAACACGCCGCACTATCCGATCGCGTTTTTCGGTGTGCTGAAGGCCGGCGGCGTGGTGGTCAACTATTCGCCGCTCGATGTCGAGCGCGTGCTGGCGCACAAGGTCGAGGACAGCCAGACCGACATCCTCGTCACGCTCGACCTGGCCGTGCTGTACCCGCAGATGGCGCGCATTCTGGCGAGTTCGCGCCTGAAGAAGCTGGTGGTCGGCAGCCTCGCCGAATACAGCGGCGCACCCGACAAGGTCAGCGCGATGCTGCAGGGCGCCGGGATGCTGGCGCCGGTGCCGGTCGACGAAAAGCACATGTCGTTTGCGCAGTTGCTCGAGAACGACGGCGCGGGTGTCGTGCGGCATCCGCTCGGCGACCTAAAGAAAGAAGTCGTCGTGCTGCAGTACACGGGCGGTACCACCGGCCTTCCCAAGGGCGCAATGCTGACCCACGCCAACCTGGGTGCGGCGAGCGCGCAGTACCTCGAATCGACCAAAGGAAATCCACCCATCCTGGACGAAGGCGTGGAGCGCTTTTTGATCGTGCTCCCGCTCTTTCACATCTACGCGCTGAGCGCGGCGATGCTGCTCGGCATGCGGCTCGGCGCCGCGCTGGTACTGCACACCAAGTTCGACATCGACGCGGTGCTGCGCGAGATATCGGTGGGCAGGATCAGCGTATTTCCGGGCGTGCCGACGATGTACACGGCGATGCTGTCGCACCCCAAGGCCAAAGAGACCGACATGACCTCGCTCAAGTTCTGCGGCTCCGGCGGCGCACCGCTGCCGGTCGAGGTAGAGCAGCGCTTCTTCGAGATGACCGGCTGCCACCTGAACGAAGGCTGGGGCATGACCGAGACCTCGCCCTCGGGCACCTTCACGCCGGCACGCGGTGCACGCAAGGCGGGCTCGTGTGGCATGCCGCTGCCGGGCATCCTCATCAAGCTGCTGGCGCTCGACGGCTCCGGCGAAGAGGTCGCCACCGGCGAGCCGGGCGAGCTGTGCGTGAAAGGGCCGAACGTGATGCTCGGCTACTGGAACAACCCCGGCGCCACGGCCGACTCGATGACGCCCGACGGCTACTTCCGCAGTGGCGACGTCGCCAGGTTCGATGCCGATGGCTTCCTCTACATCGTCGACCGCACCAAGGACATGCTGCTGTGCGGCGGCTTCAACGTGTACCCGCGCGTGCTCGAAGAAGCCATCTACGAGCATCCGTCGGTCGCGGAGGTCTGCGTGATCGGCGTGCCCGACGAGTACCGCGGACAGTCGCCCAAAGCCTTCGTCGTGCTCAAGGCTGACGCGGAACCGCTCGAACTCGATGCGCTCAAGACCTTCCTGAAAGACCGCCTTGGCAAGCACGAAATGATCGGATTCCTCGAAGTGCGCAAAGAGCTGCCGAAGACGGCCGTCGGCAAGCTGTCGAAGAAGGACCTGGTCGAAGAGGAAACCCGCAAGCGCGCGACGGCCTGATCACAAATCCGCACGGCGCCCCCGTGCACCGCAACACTGGGACAATCCTTCCCCTATGTTGAAAAAGCAGCGCATCGTGGTGGGCCTGTCGGGCGGAGTCGATTCCGCGGTGACGGCGCACCTGCTGAAACAGCAGGGCCACGAGGTCGTCGGCATCTTCATGAAGAATTGGGAAGACGATGACGACAGCGAGTTCTGCTCCTCGAACATCGACTTCATCGACGCCGCCAGCGTGGCCGACGTGCTCGGCATCGAGATCGAACACGTCAACTTCGCGGCCGACTACAAAGACCGTGTTTTCGCCGAATTCCTGCGCGAATACCAGGCCGGCCGCACGCCCAACCCCGACGTGCTGTGCAATGCCGAGATCAAGTTCAAGGCCTTTCTTGATCACGCGATGCGGCTCGGTGCCGAGAAAATCGCGACGGGACACTACGCACGCGTCCGCTTCGACGATGCGACGCAAAAGCACGAGTTGTTGAAAGGCCTCGACGCCTCCAAAGACCAGAGCTACTTTTTGCACCGCCTGAACCAGCAGCAGCTGTCGAAGACGCTGTTCCCGGTCGGCGAGCTGCACAAGACCGAAGTGCGCCGCATCGCCGACGAGATCGGTTTGCCCAACGCGAAGAAGAAAGACTCGACCGGCATCTGCTTTATTGGCGAGCGGCCGTTTCGCGAATTCCTCAATCGCTACATCTCGAAGGCGCCAGGTCCGGTCAAGGACGAGCGCGGCCGCACTATCGGCGAGCACCAGGGCCTGAGCTTCTACACGCTCGGCCAGCGGCAAGGCCTGGGCATCGGCGGCATCAAGGCCAAGGGTGCGCAGCGCGGTGCGGGCGACCACGCGCCGTGGTTCGTGGCGCGCAAGGACATCGAGCACAACACCTTGTGGGTCGTGCAGGGGCACGAGCATCCATGGCTGCTGTCGAATCTGCTGGAAGCCGACGATGCGAGCTGGGTGGCGGGTGCTGCGCCCGCAACAGGCGACTATGCGGCGAAGTCGCGCTATCGGCAGGTCGACTCGGCATGCGAGCTTGACAAGGGCACCGACCAGGCGTTTCGCCTGGCGTTCGACGCGCCGCAGTGGGCGGTGACGCCCGGCCAGTCAGCCGTCGTGTACGACGGCGACGTGTGCCTCGGCGGCGGCGTGATCGTCTAGCGGATCACGCGGCCAAGTCAGGCAGCCGCCGTCTCGCGCAGTCCCGCCAGCAACTCGTAAGACCGCAGCCGCGCCGCATGGTCGAACACCTGCGAGGTAATCATCAATTCATCGGCGCCCGTGCGCGCGATGAAGGCATCGACGCCGGCGCGCACCGTCTCGGGCGAACCGACGGCCGAACACGACAACACCGAATCGAGCAGCGCGTTTTCCGACGGGCCGACGCGTTGCCGATAGCCTTCGACTGGCGGCGGCAGGCGTCCCGGCCGTCCGCTGCGCAGATTCACGAACGCTTGCTGCCATGAGCTGGCACGGAATTCAGCCTCGGCATCGGTGTCGGCCACGAACACATTGAAGCCGAGCATCACATGCGGCTTTTGCAGCTGCGCCGATGGCTTGAAGGTCTCGCGATAGATGCGGATCGCCTGCATCATTTGCTGCGGCGCAAAGTGCGACGCAAAGGCATAGGGCAGGCCGAGGTGCGCCGCCAACTGGGCGCCGAAGGTGCTCGATCCCAGAATCCAGATCGGCACTTCCAGCCCCTGACCAGGCACCGCGCGCACGGCTTGCCGCGGCTCCTTCGACATGAAATCCATCAACTCGACCACGTCTTGCGGAAACTGGTCCGAGTCCGATTCCAGATTGCGCCGCAGCGCCTGCGCGGTGCGCTGGTCGGAGCCCGGCGCGCGGCCCAGGCCAAGATCGACGCGGCCCGGATAGAGCGATTCGAGCGTGCCGAACTGCTCAGCGATCACCAACGGCGAATGGTTCGGCAACATGACGCCACCGGCGCCGATGCGGATGGTAGAGGTGCCCGCGCCGATGTATGCCAACAGCACCGCCGTCGCCGCGCTGGCGATCCCCGGCATGCCGTGGTGTTCGGCCAGCCAGTAGCGCCGGTAGCCCAGCTTTTCACCGAGCTGCGCAAGCGACAGCGAATTACGGAACGACTGCCCGGCGTCGCTGCCTTCAGTGATGGGGGAGAGATCGAGGATCGAAAGGGGGGTGGATGTCGAAGCCATGGCTTGTATTTTGGTCCGAACCGGCGATTTCCAACGGGTGCGAGAATTTTTCCCCCAGGCATTAGTAGGTGCCCGCCGAGCCGATGCCCCCGGTCGAACACGGGATCGCGCCAACCGCTAGTCTGCTTCGTGGCGCAAAAACCCATGCTTCGAGGCTTGGCGCTGTCTTTTTCGTCCCGGTTCACCCACTACAAAGACGTCAAAAATCGTGCTCATACGTTTGATCTATGTAAGCAAAGTGGTCGATCTGCAATCAACCACACTGACCGACGCGATCTTGCGCACGGCCCACGCCTGGAACACGCAGAACGGTATTACCGGCGTGCTCTGCGAGGGCCAAGGGGTGTTCCTGCAGGTGCTCGAAGGCGAGCGTGGCCTGGTAACGCGCCTGTATTCACGCATCTTTGCGGACCCACGCCACACCGACCTGGAGCTGATCCATTGCGAAAGCATTACCAAGCGCCACTACGGTGAGTGGTCCATGGCGCATGTGAACCTGTCCGACGTGGATCCGCAGACAAAAATCATCTGGCCGGACTTCGATCCCTACTCTCCGGGCGGGGCGCTGGTCATGACGCGCATCGCCGAGCTCATTGCCGAAGGTCGAACGGTCGACGCACCGGCGTCCTGAGACGCAGCGACGTCAAAAAAGCAGCACTCGGCTTTAAAAGGTCCGATCTAGAACGGAATATCGTCGTCCATGTCGTCGAAGCCGGACGACGACTTGGCAGGCGCCTGGCGCGGCGCCGCAGCGGGTGCGCGAGGCGCAGCCGCCGGAGCGCGCGGTGCGTAGCCGCCGCCGCCGCCACCACCACCGCCGCCGCCACCTTGCGAATAGCCGCCGTCGTCGTCGCCACCACCTTGCGGGCTGCCCATACCCTGCCGGCTACCGAGCATTTGCATCTGGTCGACACGGATCTCGGTCGCGAACTTTTCGACGCCTTCCTTGTCGGTGAACTTGCGGGTCCGAATCTGTCCTTCGACGTAGATCTGCGAGCCCTTGCGCAGGTACTGCGCGGCAATTTCAGCCAGCCTGCCGTTGAAAACGAGGCGGTGCCACTCGGTCGCCTCCTTCATCTCGCCACTGGACTTGTCTTTCCACTTGTCGGTGGTCGCGATGGCCACGTTGCAGACCTGATCGCCACTGGGAAAGGTGCGGCTTTCGGGATCGCGCCCGAGATTGCCGACGAGGATGACTTTATTGACCGATGCCATGTGCACTGCCCCTGATGAAGGATTGAAGGAGAAGGAAAAGAGGAATTGTGCCCCATGCGTCTGCCGCCGGGCCGCGCAAAGTCGTGGTGACTGACGGGTGACAATTGCGGTTGTCGATGAACGCCGAGCCCAACTTTTTCCAGCACCTGCGCGCCGAGCTTTCCGGCGGCCGTCGCTGGCTCGATCGGGCCGTCGTGCTCAGCTACGCGATCGCGGCGGGCCTCTCGGTCGTCGGCATCACGATCGCCAGCGACTGGGCCTTCAAGGGCTTTCATCGCTTTTTCACCGCGTGGCCCTGGGCTGTTCTCGTCGTCACGCCGCTGCTGACGGCGTTCATCGTGTGGGCCACACGCAGTTTCTTTGCTGGCGCCAGCGGGTCCGGCATCCCGCAGGTCAAGGCGGCATTGCATTCGGCATTGCCGCCAGACCGGCGCCGCATCTTCGTCTCGCTGCGGCTCAGCGCAGCCAAGCTCGCCCTCACGATGACGGGTTTTGCTGCGGGTCTGTCGCTCGGGCGCGAAGGCCCTTCGGTGCAGGTCGCAGCCGGCGTCATGCAGCACGCACGACGCTGGCTGTCGCCTCACAGCGCCATCGACACGCGCGCATTGCTCATCGCCGGTGGCGCCGCCGGTATCGCCGCCGCCTTCAACGCGCCCCTGGCCGGTGTGGTGTTCGCCATCGAAGAACTGTCGGGTCGGCTCGAATCGCGCGCCAGCGGACTGATCATGACGGCCATCGTGCTGGCCGGCCTGGTGGCCGTGTCGGCCTTTGGCAACCTGAGCTATTTCGGCATCATCAAGGTGCCGCGGCTGGGCTGGGATTCGCTTGGGCCCGGCCTGCTGATCGTGCTGATCAGCGGCGTGGCGGGCGGGCTCTTTTCGCGGCTGCTTATCGCTTCGCTGACCGGTGTGCCGGAACGGCTCAACCTTTTGCGGGCGCGCTATCCGATTCGCTTCGCGGCGGTCGGTGGACTGGTCATCGCCGTCATCGGACTGGTCACTGGCGGCGTGACCTTCGGCGCCGGCTCGGAGGCTGTCAAACGCATGCTCGAAGGCCACGACGCGCTCACGCCGCTCTACACCTTGCTCAAGTTCATCGCCACCTGGCTCACGGCCTGGTGCGGCGTGCCAGGCGGCATCTTCGCGCCGTCGCTGTCGATCGGTGCCGGCATCGGCAGTGCCGTCGCGCAAATCGCACAGGCCGACATGGGCCCTGCGCTGATCGCCATGGGCATGGCAGCATTCCTGGCGGCGGTCACGCAGGCGCCGCTGACGTCATTCATCATCGTCATGGAAATGGTCGACGGCCATGCGATGGTGCTGAGCCTGATGGCGGCGGCCATGCTAGCCAGCCTGGTCTCGCGAATGATCAGCCGGCCGCTGTACGACACCTTGGCCGATCACATGGTGGCGACTGCGATCGGCACGAACTTGCCGGTCGCGCCGGACGAGACGGACGACGCTGCCGAAGCACCGCTTTCCGTGCCCCCTTTGCTGGCACCGGAACCGACCGAAGCCCCGCCATCGCACTGACAGCCTGAGCGACTTATCATGCTCGGTTGCCCAAAACGGACTGCCCGTGAACTCCCCCATTGACGATGCCTACCTCGGCGCCGTGCTCGCACAACAGCGCATCAGCATTCGCGGCGCCCGCACGCACAACCTGAAAAACGTCGATCTCGACATCCCGCGCAACAAGTTGGTGGTCATCACCGGCCTGTCCGGCTCGGGCAAGTCGAGCCTGGCGTTCGACACGCTCTATGCCGAAGGCCAGCGGCGTTACGTCGAAAGCCTATCGGCGTACGCGCGTCAGTTTTTGCAGCTGATGGACAAGCCCGACGTCGATGTCATCGAAGGCCTGAGCCCCGCGATCAGCATCGAGCAAAAGGCGACCAGCCACAACCCGCGCTCCACCGTGGGCACCGTCACCGAGATCCATGACTACCTGCGCCTGCTGTACGCACGCGCCGGCACTCCCTATTGCCCCGATCACCACTTGCCGCTGCAAGCGCAGACGGTATCGCAAATGGTCGACGCGACCATCGCCCTGCCCGGCGAGCCGCGGCTGATGATCCTGGCGCCGGTCGCGCGCGAGAAAAAGGGCGAGTTCCTCGACCTGTTCGCAGAGATGCAGGCTGCCGGCTACGTGCGTTTCCGGGTCGATGGTGCAACCTACGAATACAACGACCTGCCCAAGCTCAAGAAGACCGAGAAGCACGACATCGACGTGGTGATCGACAGGCTGCGCGCGCGGCCCGACATGCAGCAGCGGCTGGCGGAGAGCTTCGAGGCCGCGCTGAGACTGGCCGACGGCCGTGCCATCGCACTCGAAATGGAAACGCCCGAGGGCGAAGACAGCGCGACGAACATCACGCCGGCGAGCAACGCCGCCGCGCCCAAAGAGCACCTCTTCAACGCCAAGTTCGCCTGCCCGGTCTGCCACTACTCGCTGGCCGAACTCGAACCGCGCCTCTTCTCTTTCAACTCACCAGTCGGCGCCTGCCCGACTTGCGACGGCCTCGGCCATCGCGAGTTCTTCGACCCGGCGCGCGTGGTCGCGTTCCCGTCGCTGTCGCTGGCGAGTGGCGCCATCAAAGGCTGGGACCGCCGCAACGGCTATTACTTCAGCATGCTGGAGAGCGTGGCCAAGCACTACAAGTTCGATATCGACGCACCTTTCGAATCGCTCGACGCCGCCGTCCAGAACGCCGTGCTGCAAGGTTCCGGCGAAGAAGAAATCAAGTTCAGCTACGCGATGGAAAGCGGCCAGCAGGCCGGCAAGAAGCTGTCGCGCAAGCATCCCTTCGAAGGCATCATCCCCAACATGGCGCGGCGCTTTCGGGAGACCGATTCGGTGCTGGTACGGGACGAACTCACGCGCTTTCGCAACATGCAGCCGTGCCCCGACTGCGGCGGCACGCGGCTGCGGCGCGAGGCGCGCAATGTGTTCCTGGTCAGCGCACCGCCGGCCGACGGCAGCGAGCCGACGCGTACGCCCATCTTCGAGATCAGCCACGTCACGCTGCGCGAATGCCTCGCGTACTTTCAGACGCTGCAACTGCGCGGCTCCAAGGCCGAGATCGCCGACAAGATCGTGCGGGAAATCGGACTGCGGCTGAAGTTTCTCAACGACGTCGGACTCAACTACCTGAGCCTCGACCGCAGTGCCGAGACGCTGTCGGGTGGCGAATCACAACGCATCCGGCTGGCATCGCAAATCGGCTCGGGCCTTACCGGCGTGATGTACGTGCTGGACGAGCCGAGCATCGGCCTGCACCAGCGCGACAACGACCGGCTCATCGGCACGCTCAAGCACCTGCGCAACATCGGCAACAGCGTGATCGTGGTCGAGCACGACGAAGACATGATCCGCGCCGCCGACCACGTGATCGACATGGGTCCGGGCGCCGGCGTGCACGGTGGCCGCGTGATGGCGCAAGGCACGTATGCGGAAGTGGCGGCCAACCCCGAGTCGCTCACGGGCCAGTACCTGTCGGGCGTCAGAGAAATCGCGGTGCCGAAACACCGCACGGCATGGCTTCCGGTGGTCGCCAAGGCGGCTTTCAACGACGGCAAGAAGTCGCGCTTTGCGCCGAGCCCGGCAGCCGAACGCCGCGCCGCGCGGGAGGCGGCGCACCTGGCTTCGCAAAGCGAGCTGCAGGAAATCCGCGTCATCGGCGCGACCGGCAACAACCTGAAGAATGTCAGCGTCGCTTTCCCGGTCGGCCTGCTCACCTGCGTGACGGGCGTGTCGGGCTCGGGCAAGTCGACGCTCGTCAACGACACGCTCTACAGCGCGGTCGCCCGCACGCTGTACCGCGCGCACGACGAGCCGGCAGCGCACGAGGCGATCGAAGGCATCGAGTACTTCGACAAGGTCATCAACGTCGACCAGTCGCCCATCGGGCGCACGCCGCGCAGCAATCCGGCCACCTACACCGGCCTCTTCACGCCGATTCGCGAACTCATGGCCGAGACCAACACCGCGCGCGAGCGCGGCTACGGCCCAGGGCGCTTCAGCTTCAACGTGGCGGGCGGACGTTGCGAGGCCTGCCAGGGCGACGGCGTGGTCAAGGTAGAGATGCACTTTCTGCCGGACGTGTACGTGCCGTGCGAGGTCTGCCACGGCCAGCGCTACAACCGCGAAACGCTCGAGGTGCAATACAAGGGCAAGAACATCGCGCAGATTCTCGACATGACGGTCGAGGTGGCGCACGAGTTTCTGAAAGCCGTGCCGACCATTTCGCGCAAGCTGCACACGCTGCTCGACGTGGGCCTGAGCTATATCAAGCTAGGCCAGTCGGCGACCACGCTGTCTGGCGGCGAGGCGCAGCGCGTGAAGCTTGCCCTGGAGCTCAGCAAGCGCGACACCGGCCGCACGCTCTACATCCTGGACGAGCCGACCACCGGTCTGCACTTCGCCGACATCGAGCTGCTGCTGAAGGTGCTGCACCAGCTGCGCGACGCCGGCAACACCATCGTGGTGATCGAGCACAACCTGGACGTCATCAAGACCGCCGACTGGCTGATCGACATGGGGCCGGAGGGCGGCGCCGGCGGCGGCGAGGTGGTGGGTGAAGGCACGCCGGAGGACATCGCTGCGAACGAGGCGAGTCATACGGGGCGGTATTTGAAGCGGCTGCTGTAGCCTTCGAGAGCCGTTGCACAATTTGCCTTTCGTAGGCCCAATCGGCATCTGGCGACAAAACCTAACCCCATGGAGCGCACCTTCAACCACCGCATCCCTCCGGCCGAGCAGCCGGCATACAAAGCCTCCGAAGTCGCCGCCGTGCTGGGCGTTCCGAAGACGACGATCGGGGCGTGGTGCTTCGGTCAGGGAAGTGGTGCGGGCCGCAGCTTCAAGCCATTGGTGAGCCCGGCCGACGAGACCGGCCGGTTTTTGTCCTTTACCAACCTGTGCGAACTGCATGTGCTGGCTGTCATTCGCAGACACCACCTCATCAACATGGCAACTGTGCGGAGCAGTCTCGACTATGTGCGCAAGCAACTCCAACAAGACCGCCCGCTGATTGCTCAAGAGTTCATGACGAACGGCGTCGATCTTTTCATCGAGAAGGCTTCGCAGCTCATCAACGTTTCGCGCGACGGGCAGACTGCTTTGCGCGGCGAGTTTCAGCAGGCGTTGGCACGGATCGACCGAAGCGCGCAAGGTGGGCCGGTTCGACTGTTTCCGTACAGCCGAATTTCTCCGGACGTGTCGCAGCAACCCAAAGCGGTTGCGATCGATCCGCAGATTTCGTTCGGGCGGCCCATTCTGTTGAATGCGGGCGTCATGACTGCCGTAATCAGCGACCGTTTCATGGCGGGCGACTCCGTCGCGGAGATGGCGCAGGACTATGGCGTTGCCGAGACCGACATCGACGAGGCTCTCCGTTTCGCTCAAAGGCTGGCCGCCTGACACGTCTTGGTCGCAGACCAATCAGTCCTCTTCATTGACCGTTGCGCATGGAGCGGCAAGTTGGGCGCCGCGCTTGACGCAGCAGGTATCCCGTATGTACCGCACAACCGCCATTTCAAGCACGACACTCCTGACGAAGTCTGGCTCACGGCCGTCAAAGACAACGGCTGGTTGATCCTCACCCGCGATCAACGCATTCGCTATCGGATCAACGAGCACCGGGCCCTTGTGGAGGCGAAGCTGATGATGTTCGTGTTGAGCCAGGGCGGTCTCACCGCTGAAGAAACGGGGCGCATAGTTTGTGCCGCGTATCCCGAGATCGTTCGGCAAGCAAACGTGAACCAACCGCCTGCGCTTTTTTCGATCACTCGATCCGGTGAAGTGAGCAGACGCAAGCTATCGGCTTGACATATTCGCGCACCGCGCGAGTGCAGCCGCGCGACCCGCGCACCAACAAGACGGTGCGCTGTTTCAAGCTGGCTCCAAACACGCTTTGGTGCTGGACCTTCACGGGCGCGGCCCTTGCCTGCACAGTCCGCATCGGAGCGTCTCACGGTCGTCGTGAGCGCATTCGGATGTCGACTCACAGGAGTTTTTTCATGAAGCTGAACCGGTTCTTTTCGCTCGCCGTTCTGTCGCTCGCCGCCAGTGGCGCCGCCCTTGCACAGACCAAGGAAGTGACCTTCGCGCACCAGGACATGCTGGTGCCGTTGCGCCTGGTCATGGAGTCGGGCGAGGTCGAGAAGGCCACGGGCTACAAGATCAACTGGCGCATGTTCGCCGGTGGTGGCGATGTGATCCGCGCCATGGCCTCCGGCGACGTGCAGATGGGCGAAGCCGGCTCCAGCCCACTGACCGCGGCGGCCAGCCAGGGGCAGGACATCAAGCTGTTCTGGATCTCCGCCGACATCGCCGATGCCGAAGCGCTGGTGGCGCGCAACGGCTCCAACATCACGAGCATGAAGGACCTGGTCGGCAAGAAGGTGGCGACGCCATTCGTCTCGACCGCGCATTACCAGCTGATGGCCGGCATGAAGATGGACGGCGTCGACGGCAAAGCGGTCAACGTGATGAACATGCGGCCACCCGAGATCGCGGCCGCATGGGAACGCGGCGACATCGACGCGACCTTCATCTGGGACCCGGTGCTGTCGAAGATCAAGAGCAACGGCAAGGTCATCGCGACCTCCGGCACCATCGGCAAGAAGGGCGCACCGACCTTCGAAGGCATCATCGTCAACGCCAAGTGGGCCGAGGCCAACGAGCCGTTCATGATCGCTTTCGTCAAGGCGCTGAACCGCGCCAACGAAGAATACAAAGCGTCCGGCAAGAGCTGGACGGCAGAGTCTTCACAGACCAAGGCGATGGCCAAGTGGACCAAGGCGAACCCAGCCGATGTCGGTCCTGCCATGGCGCTCTACACCTTCCCGACGATGGCCGAACAGGTCTCGCCGACATGGCTCGGCGGTGGCGCTGCCAAGGCCATGGCCGGCACCGCCGCATTCCTGAAAGAGCAAGGCCGCGTGCAGGAAGTGAAGCCCGACTACGGCGCATTCGTGACCACTGCGTACGTGCAGAAGGCGATGGCCAAGTAACGCGTCGCCACACCAGGTCGCCACATCACCGAAGGAGCACGCGATGCCCACGCTCGACATCCGCGACCTCGAGGTCCACTACGCCATCAAGGGCGGCTCGTTGCAGGCGCTGGCGCCCGTCAACCTGACGATGCACGACGGCGACTTCGTGGTCGCGCTGGGTGCATCGGGCTGCGGCAAGAGCACGCTGCTCAACTGCATCGCGGGCTTCTTGCCGCCATCGAGCGGCGAGATTTTGCTCGACGATAAACCCATCGTCAGCCCCGGCGCCGACCGCGGCGTGGTGTTCCAGAAGCATGCGCTGATGCCCTGGCTCAACGTGCGCGACAACGTCGCGCTGGGCCTGCGCTTCGGCGGCATGGACACGTCGAAGCGCGATGCCATTGCCGATGCCAAGCTGGCGCTGGTCGGCCTGGAGAAGTACGGCGACCGCGCGGTCTATGAACTCTCGGGCGGCATGCAGCAGCGCGTCGGCATTGCGCGTGCACTCGCGAGCGACCCGGCCTTGCTGCTGATGGACGAGCCGATGGGTGCGCTCGATGCCTTCACGCGCGAGACGGTGCAAGAGATTCTTTTGCACGCCTGGCAAGCGTCGAACAAGATGGTCTTCTTCATCACGCACTCGGTCGAAGAGGCGCTGTTTCTGGGCACGCGGCTGATCGTGATGAGCCCAAGCCCCGGCCGCATCTCGCATGTCTACGACGACGTGCCGTTTTCGCGGCAGTTCCTCGCGCACGGCGACGCGCGCAAGGTCAAGTCGGAGCCGGAGTTCATCCGCATGCGCGAAGAAGTGCTCGCCATCATTCATCACCGGGAGGCTACACATGTCTGATCTGGTCATCGCACCGAAGACCACGCGCTTCAAGGTGCCGGGCGAAGGCAACAGCGCCGGCATCAGCGTGGTCACCGTGGTGGTGTTGATCGCGATCTGGTTCGCCATCACCAACCTCGGGTGGGTCAAGCCGCTCTTTCTGCCCACACCGCAAGCGGTGTTCCAGCAGTTCTACGAATACCTGATGGGCACGGCCAACGACAAGCCGTTGTGGCAGCACTTCCTGGCGAGCATGTTCCGCGTGTTCGCGGCCTTCATCCTCGCGTGCGTGACGGCCATCCCGATCGGCATCGCGATGGGCATGTCGCGCGTGATGCGCGGCATCTTCGACCCGCCGCTCGAGTTTTACCGGCCGCTGCCGCCGCTGGCTTATCTGCCGCTCATCATCATCTGGTTCGGCATCGACGAAGTGCCGAAGGTCCTGCTGATCTTCCTGAGCTGCTTCGCACCGCTGGCACTGGCCGCACGCGCCGGCATGCGAAGTGCGTCGCAAGAACAGATCAACGCCGCGTACTCGATGGGCGCCAGCTACCTGCAGGTGATCCGCCACGTGATCCTGCCGTCGGCCATGCCCGACATCCTGATCGGCATGCGCATCGCCATCGGCTTCGGCTGGACCACGTTGGTCGCGGCAGAGATGGTCGCCGCCAACCTCGGGCTCGGGCAGATGGTGTTGAACGCGTCGAACTTTTTGCGCACCGACATCGTGATCATGGGGATCATCGTGATCGGGGTGGTGGCTTATTTGTTCGATCTGTTGATGCGCTGGGTCGAGCGCAGGGTCGTGCCGTGGAAGGGCAGGATCTGATGGACAAAACCTTGAAAACCTGCAAAATTGGGATTGATTTCATTTTTCGGCGCAATCCCGAAATCCTGGACTTTCGCCTGGAACGCATCTTGCGTGACTGAATCGACTGGCGCTCTCAGCGCCTTTTTCTGGAGCATTTATGAAATTGATTTCATTCGTCGCGCAACGTGCGGTCTTGTTGCTCGCCGCGCTGGCTGCGTCCGCCGCCCTGGCTGCCGATCCCACCACGCTGGTGGTCGGCATGTACCGTCCGACGCTGTCGCTCAACCAGGCGCTGAACCCCGACTACACCAGCACGGTGACCGGCTCGCAGGTGTTCGCGAGCCTGCTGCGCTTCGACGCGCAAGGCAAGCCGCAGCCCTATCTCGCCAAGTCGTGGGCTTGGTCGGCCGACCAGCGCACGCTCACGCTCAAGCTGGTCGAGAACGGTCTTTTCCACGACGGCAAGCCGATCACTTCGAAGGATGTGAAGTTCTCGATCCTGACGGTCAAGGGCCTGGCCGGCCGCGTCTCCAAGTTCAATGCGATCACCGAGGTGCGCACGCCCGACGCCTACACAGTGGTGGTGCAACTCGACCGTCCGGCGCCATCGATCGTGCTGGCGATGTCGAGCCCGTTCCTGCCGATCCTGCCGGAGCACGTCTATGGCCAGGGCAACATCCGCATGAATCCAGCCAACACCACGGGGGCCGTGGGCTCCGGCCCCTACAAGTTGGCCGAGTTCAAGGCCGGCCAGTACGTGACGCTGGAGCGCTTCGACAAGTTCTTCCTCGGCCAGCCCAAGCTGGAGCGCATCGTGTTCAAGGCCGGTTCCGACCTGCAGACGCTGGTGCTCGGTCTGGAGCGGGGCGAGATCGACATGATTCCCTACATGTACGACTGGCGCCTCATCAAGCGCCTGTCGACCGACAAGCGCTTCACGATGACATCGGAGGGTTACGGCGGTATCGGTCCGCTCAACAACCTGATGTTCAACCTGCGCCACAAGCCGCTCGACGACGTGCGGGTGCGCAAGGCCATCGCCTATGCAATCGATCGACCCTTCATCGCGAAGGCATTGCTCGGCGGCGTCACGACGGTGGCCTACAGCCCGCTGGCGCCGACCACGCCGTTCTATACCGACCAGGTCGAGACCTACGCCACCGATCTCAAGAAAGCAGCCGCGCTGCTGGACGAAGCCGGCCTCAAGCCGGGCGCGGACGGCATCCGCATCAAGCTCACCATGCACTACCCGCCGGGCAATGTGGACTATCACAAGAACGGCGCCGAATACATCCGCTCGCAGCTGCGCAAGGTGGGCATCGACGTCGACGTGCGGGCCTCCGACTTCGTCAGCTGGCTCAAGGCCACGGGCAGCGGCGATTTCGACATGACCATGGTGTCGCTGTTCAATTTCGGCGACCCGGCGTTCGGCGTCGCGCCGCAGTACTCGTCCGCCAACATCCAGCCGCTCCCGTACGCCAACAACGCGAACTATCGCAACCCGATCGTGGACGACCTGCTGGACGCCGGCTCGGTCGAGATCGATCCGCAGAAGCGCGAACGCATCTACGCGCAGTTCCAAAAGATTGCGATGGACGACGTGCCCATCCTCCCGCTGACGGTCCTGCGGTACCAGACCGTGATGCGAAAAGGTTTGGTCGATCTGCCTGCCGGTTTTTGGGGCACGGCCGCGCCGTTCAACGACACCCACTGGGCGCCCGAAGCGGCCAACTGATCGCAACCAGGACATGAACGCCATCACCTTCGTCACAGGGCGGCTGGCCAATGCGTTGGGTCTCATCTTCGCGGTGCTGGTGTTCAGCTTTTTCCTGTTGCACCTGGCGCCGGGCGATCCGGCGCTGGTGATCGCAGGCGACTCGGCCGATGCCGCCACGCTGGCGCAGGTCCGCAGCTTGTACGGGTTCGACCAGCCGCTTCTGAAGCAACTGTCGACGCACCTCTGGCGCATCGCGCACGGCGATCTCGGTCAGTCGTACTTCTTCAACGCACCCGTCGCGCAGCTGGTAATGGAGCGCATGCCAGCCACTTTGTTGCTGGTCGGTTCGGCGATCACCATCGCGGTACTGCTCGGCACCACGCTTGGCGTAGCCGCAGCTTGCCGGCCACGCGGCATCACCAACGCAGGCATCACAGTGCTATCGGTTGTCGGCTTCGCCGCGCCGGTGTTCTGGACCGGCATCGTGCTGGTGCAGCTTTTCGCATCGCATTGGCCGGTGTTCCCGGTCAACGGCATGCGCGACGTGACCCAGCGGCCTGGTGGCGCGATCGCCGGCGCGATCGACGTGCTGCATCACCTGGTGCTGCCGACCGTGTCGCTGTCATTGTTCTATCTGGCGCAATACAGCCGACTGTCGCGCGCCACCATGCTTGAGGTGCTGAACGCCGACTACGTCCGCACCGCCCGGTCCAAAGGCTTGCCGGAACGCCTCGTCGTGTTCAGGCACGCGCTGCGCAACGCGATCCTGCCCGTGCTCACCGTGCTTGGATTGCAGGTCGGCCAGTTGTTCGCCGGCGCGGTGCTGGTCGAGGCCGTCTTCAACTGGCCCGGCCTCGGCACGCTGGCATTCGAGGCCATCCTGCGGCGCGACACGCCCGTTCTCATGGGCATCCTGCTGTTCTCGGCCGTGATCGTGGTGCTGACCAACATGGTGATCGACGGGCTCTACCGCCTGATCGACCCGCGCATCGGATCGGGCATGCAGGGAGCAGCCGGATGAACGCCAGCACGACCCTGGCCGACGAGGCGGCTGCGCCCGCGATGCCTGCAGGCCGATCCGCGACGACCAGCCGCGGGAAGTTCCGCGAGGCCGCGCAGATTTTCTGCCGCAATATCCCCGCGCTGGTGGGACTGGTGCTGTGCGTACTCATCGTTGCTGCGGCGATCATCGGCCCGTCGATCTACCACGTCGAGCCGTTCGAAACCGTCGCGGCCCCGCTGCTCGCACCGGGCGAAGACGGTGCACCGCTGCTCGGCACCGACTACCTCGGGCGCGACCTGCTGGCCGGCCTGATCCACGGGGCCCGCGCCACCCTGCTGGTCGGCGTACTGGCCACCCTGCTCGCCATGCTGCTGGGCGTTGTCGTGGGCGCACTGGCCGGCTACTACGGCGGCCGCGTCGACCGAATGCTGATGCGGCTGACCGAATTCTTCCAGGTGATGCCGCCGGTGCTGCTGGCGATGGTGCTGATCGTGCTGCTGCAGCCGACACTGCTGGTGCAGGCCGCAGCGATCGGCGCGGCCAGCTGGACCAGCGCGGCACGGCTCACGCGCGGCGAGTTCATGCGCATCCGCCATCTCGACTACGTGGCCGCAGCACGCACCATGGGGGCCAGCGACAGTTACCTGATCTGGCGCGTGATCCTGCCGGCGGCCATGCCGCCGCTGGTGATCTCGGCCACGCTGACCATCGGCGCCGCCATCCTGTTCGAAAGCGGCCTGAGCTTTCTCGGCCTGTCGAACCAGAACGTGATGAGCTGGGGCCTGATGATCGGCGGCAACCGACCCTACATGCTCGACGCGTGGTGGGCCACCACGATGCCCGGTGCGGCCATCTTCACTTCGGTGCTGGCGATCAGCCTGGTGGGAGACGGCCTCAACGAAGTGCTCAACCCGAGATTGCGCGAACGATGAACCCGAGCGAACCCCTGTTGTCCGTGCGGGGCCTGAACCTCGTGCTCCACACACCCAGCGGCACCAAGCAAATCCTGTACGACCTCGATCTCGATGTCGCCGCCGGCGAAACGCTGTGCCTGGTCGGGGAATCCGGCAGCGGAAAGAGCATGACTGCTTTGGCGCTGCTCGGGCTCGCGCCGCGCGGCGCACGCACCACCGCACAAAGCATCCGCTTCGGCGGCGAGGAGATCGCCGGCTTCGACGGTCATCGCATGCGCGCGCTGCGCGGCCGCCGCATGGCGATGATCTTCCAGGAGCCGATGACCGCACTGAACCCGCTGCTCACCATCGGGCTGCAGATCACTGAATCACTGCGCCAGCACTGCGTGGTACCGCGCAAAGAGGAGCGCGAGCGTGCCGAGGCACTGCTGCATTCGGTCGGCATCGCGGATCCGGCGCGGCGCCTCGATGCCTACCCGCACCAGCTTTCCGGCGGCATGCGCCAGCGCGCGATGATCGCCATTGCACTCGCCGGAGAGCCGCAACTGCTGATCGCCGACGAGCCGACCACCGCACTCGACGTGACCGTGCAAGCCCAGGTGCTCGACTTGCTGAAAGACCTGCAGCGGCGCCTCGGCACCGCCATGATCCTGATCACACACGACATGGGCGTGGTGGCCGACGTGGCCGACCGGGTCAACGTGATGTATGCCGGCCGCAAGGTCGAAGACGGCCCCCTGCGCGACGTGCTCTCATCGCGCGCCCACCCCTACACGCGGGCGCTGGTGTCGTGCATGCCGAGGCAACAGCAAGCCCCTGTCGCAGGACGCCGTGTGCCGTTGCCCGAGATACCCGGCGTCGTACCTTCGACCACTTCGCTGCCGCCGGGCTGCGCCTTCGCACCGCGTTGCGCCTACGCCGAGCCGGCCTGCACGCGCAGCATTCCGCCGCTTGTGCAGCTGCGGCCCGACCACGCCACCGCCTGCTTGCGGCAACTCGAAGGCGCTTTGCCATGACGACGCAGAGCGACGACACCTTGCTCGAGGTCGATGACCTCGCCGTCCACTTTGCGCTGCCGCGTGCACGGCCCTTCGCCCCGGTCGACACAGTGCGCGCAGTCGATGGCGTGAGCTTTCGCATTCGACGCGGCCGCACCTTCGGCATCGTCGGCGAAAGCGGGTCCGGCAAGACCACCACCGCACAGGCCGTCATGGGGCTGGTTCGCAAGACCCGCGGCACCGTGGTGTTCGATGGCGCAGTGCGCGAACGCCTCTCGCCGGCCGAGCAGCGTCGGCACCGGCGCGGCTACCAGATGATCTTCCAGGACCCGTTCTCCTCGCTCAATCCGCGCCTGCGCGTGGACCAGCTGGTGCGCGAGCCGCTTGACCTGATGGGCATCGGTGTGCCGGCCGAACGAACAGAACGCGTGGCCGAAATACTGAATGCCGTAGGCCTGCGCGCCGACCAGCACCAGCTCTTTCCGCACCAGTTTTCGGGTGGGCAGCGCCAGCGCATCAGCATCGCGCGCGCACTGGCCTCGAACCCCAAGCTGGTGGTGTGCGACGAACCGGTGTCGGCCCTCGACGTGGCGATCCAGGCGCAGATCCTGAACCTGCTGGCCCGGCTGCAGGACGAGTTGCAGCTGACCTACCTCTTCATCTCGCACGACCTGCATGTGGTGCGCTACCTGTGCGACGACATCGCCGTGATGTACCTCGGACGGATCGTCGAGCAGACGCGCGCAGAGGCCATCTTCGACGCGCCACTGCACCCCTACACATGGTCGCTGGTGTCGGCCATCCCGGGCAACGCGCATCTGACCGGTGGCCGCGCGCCCGCGGTGCTGCGCGGTGATCCGCCGAGCCCGACGCGGTTGCCACCGGGCTGCCGCTTCGCCGGCCGCTGCCCCTTCGCCGAGCCGCTTTGCCATGTGTCGGAACCGCAGTTGCGCGCCATGCCGGGCGACCGGCTGGTGGCCTGCCATCGGGTCGACGACCACGGCGTCGGGCCGCAACACGCATGAACCTTTTTGCCCTGGAGCCATTCCCTTTGCCGACCGAAGACCTGATTCTGAAAAAGCTGGAGGGCCTCGCTGCCGCCTTCAACCGCCACGATGTCGACGCCGTGCTGTCGTTCTTTGCCGAGGACTGTTCGATGGAACTGCCGCAGGGGCCAGAGCCGTGCGGTCGGCGTTTCGAGGGCAGAGTGGCGGTGCGCAGCGGCGTCGCATCGCGCTTCGCCGGCCTGCCGGACGTGCACTACAGCAACGTGTCGCACCGCGTGATCGGCCAGCTCGGCATCTCGCGCTGGACGGTTTCCGGCACCACGTCGGGCGGCGAGCGCATCGTCGCGAACGGCTGCGACTTCTATTCCTTCGACGCCGAAGCGCGGGTCACGAAGAAAGATTCGTACTGGAAAATCGTGCAGAACCAGACCCTGGAAATGAACCCGGAATGAAACAGACCGCGCCCGCGTCGGTGCCGCGAAACGCAAGCCGGCGGCCCGCTGCCGTGGCTTCGGTGCAGGAGGTCGCCCGCCGCGCGGGCGTATCGCCGGCCACGGTGTCGCGCGCATTCAACTCGCCGCACCAGTTGAATCCGGACACGCTCAAGCGGGTGACCGAGGTGGCACAGGCGCTGCGCTACCAGCCCAACGGCGTGGCGCGTTCGCTGCGCCGCAACCGCAGCATGGCCATCGGCGCGGTGATTCCGTCGTTTCGCCACGGCTACTTCGGCAGCACGGTCGAAGGCCTGCAGGCGGGTTGCCGCAAGGCCGGCTACTCGCTGCTGATCGCCACCTCGGACTACGACGAGAAGCAGGAGCTGGATGCCGTGCACGCGATGATCCGCCAGGGCGTCGACGGTCTGGTGCTGGTGGGCCTGCAACGCGACCCTGAGTTGGAGGCCTTGCTGGAGCAGGGCGGCATTCCGTACATCGTCACCTGGTCGTACAGCCAGGACGTGCCGTGCATCGGCTTCGATCACCAGAAAGCGATGGAGCGTGTCACGCGCCACCTGCTCGACCTCGGGCACGAGCGCTTTGCCGTGATCATGGCTTTTTTGCGCGTGAGCGATCGCGAACGCGACCGACTGGCCGGGATAGCGGGCGCGTTGGCCGCCCGGGGCGTGCCGTTGCCGGGTGACCGCATCCTGTTTGCCGGCGGCAGCGGCCTGCAGGACGGACGCAACGCATTGCGCGCTGTGCTGCAACAGCACCCGGACACGACCGCCGTGCTCTGCGCCAACGATCTGCTGGCCGCAGGCGCCATCATGGAATGTCGCTCCCGCGGCATCGCCGTCCCCGAGCGCCTGTCGATCACCGGCTACAGCGACCTCGAACTCGCCTCCGCCATGGAGCCGGGCATCACCACCATCCGCACCCCGGCCGAAAAGCTGGGCCACATGGCGGCCGAATGGCTGGCACACAAGCTGGCCGGCGAACCCGTGATGGCACGTTGCGAACTCGAAACCGAACTCATCATCCGCGGCAGCACCGGCCCTGCTGCGCGCACCACTGGAACAGGCACGTCATGAACTCCATCGACACCGAAGACTTCATCGCCAAACGTTACGAGGTGCTGGTCGAACGCGACGTCCGTTACGGCGAGGCCATGGTCGACCACGGCACCACGCCCCGCATGCGGCCGCTGCTGCTCGACATCTACCGCCCGCAGGCGGCGCCGGTCATGGCCCGGCCGGCGCTCGTGCTCGCATTTGGCGGGGCCTTCCACCGTGGCTCGCGCCAGAGCGACACGGTGATCGAGGACGGGCACGAGAACACGCCGGTGTCGGCCTATTGCCACGAGTTCGCGCGGCGCGGCTATGTCTGCTTCTCCATCGACTACCGGCTCACGCCCGAAGACCCGCACCCAGGCAACACGCCGTTGCTGCTCAACCCGATGAACGTCAATCGCGACCGCATCGATTTCGTGCGCGGCATCATGGGACTGCCGCCGTCGACGCCGGTCATGATCGCCAACGCGATGGAAGCGGCGATCGACGACATGGGCACCGCGATCGACTGGGTGCACGCGCAGGCCGGTACGCTGGGCGTGAACCCGCAGCAGATCGCCGCTGGAGGCTTCTCGGCGGGCGCGATGATGGCGCTGGCCGCCACCTATGGCCAGCAGAGTCCGGCCGCCGCCGTGGTGGCGCTTTCGGGTGCGATGGGCCTGGCCGAAATGCATCGCTATATCCGCAGCGCAGACGCACCGCCCGCGCTCCTGTTCCGTGGCGAGAACGATCTGCCGGGCATCGGCCCGATCAGCCACGAATTGCACCTGCACATGCAATCCGTCGGGGTCGATCACGAGAGCTATGTCGTCGCAGACGGCACACACTTCTATCCACGCACCGCCACGGCCATGCCCGTCATGGGCGACAGCACGTCGACGCTCGAAGACGCGATGGCGGCATTCCTGTGCACGCGCATGGTGGCACCGGATCGACGCCCTGCACTGGCCTGACGCGAACCGGCCTTTCAGTGCCGATCGCGACCGAGCGACCGCACTGCCGCCTGCAGCGCGAGGATACCCGGCTCGATCTGCCCGACATCGATCGATGACAGCCGGAGCCTGAAGTACGGACAAGGCCGTGGCGGCTGCGCGAAGAACACATCGCCGGGTTCGATCAGCACGCCGTAGTCGCGGGCCCGCAGCGGCAGTGCGCCGCCATCCATGCCGTCGGGCGTCTTGACCCATATCGACGCACCGCCCTGCGCTGGCGTGCAGGTGAATTCCGGGAGGTGCGCGGCGAGCGCCCGGGCCGCCACCTGCATGCGTTGCTGCAGCACCTGGTTCACGCGGCGCGCATGCGAGTCGTGATGGCCTAGCGACAAGAAGAGCGCGTAGGCGTGCTGCAAGAAAGCGCTGGGGTGACGCACCATCGCATGCCGCAACACGCGCAGCTCGCTCACCAGCTCCTTCTGCGCGACGATGTAGCCGAGCCGCAATGCGGGCGACAGGCTCTTGGACAGTGACCCGATGTAGATCACGCGGCCGGTCTTGTCGAGGCTCTTCAGCGCCGGCGTGGGGTCGCCGACATACAGGTTCTCGGCTTCGTAGTCGTCCTCGATGACGACGAAGTCCTGCAGCGCCGCCTTGCGCAACAGCCACTGGCGGCGCTCCAGGCTCAGCGTTGCCGTGGTCGGGCTCTGGTGCGACGGCGTGACGAACACGTAGTCGAGATCAGGCAACGCATCGACGACCAACCCTTGTTCGTCGACCGGAATGCCGATGAGCTGCGAGGTGCGCAAAGAGAAGGTGTTGCGCGCATGCGGGTAGCCGGGCTCTTCGAAGCCGACGCGGGTGCGCTGGTCGAACAGCGCTTCGGCGATCAAATAGAAGGCGTGCTGCGCGCCGACTGTCACCAAAATTTCTTCAGGCCGCGCGAACACGCCGCGCTTGGGCAACAGCCGCGTGCGGATCTGCTCGACCAGGTCGGGCATGTCGTCGGTCTCGAAGTCGGGCGTCCAGTTGGGCAACTGAGAGCGCGCCAGACTGCGCACGCAACACTCGCGGAAGTCTTCTGTGGGAAACAGCTGCGCATCGTGCGTGCCGTAGACGAAGGGGTAAGCGAAGTCCCGCCAGTGCGCCGGCTTCGACAGCGTGGGCATGTCGCGCAACGAGCGCAGCACGCGCTGCGACCATGCGGGCGGCGGGCCGGCCGATGCACCGCTCGCGCTGAAGGGGTCGACGATGCGGTCGGTCGCGGCGCCGATCGAAGCCGGCTTTGCGCCGGCCTTCACGAACACGCCGGAGCGCGGCCGCGATTCGAGATAACCCTCGTCCACCATCTGCTGGTACACGGCGGTCACGGTGTTGCGACTCAAGCCGAGTGCCAGTGCGAGGTCACGCGAAGAGGGCAACGCCGCGCCTTCGGCCAGGCTCCCGTCGAGGATCACCTGCACCACACGCAAGCGAAGCCGCGACTGCAACGGCAAGCCTGCATGACCGTCGAGCGCGAACAGCTGTGCCCACAGCGGGGCTGTCGACGGGGGCTTGATGGGAGTCATCGCACGCTCCTGGATGGTGCATGCGCGTCGCGTCTGGCTTTCACGATTGCGAGGGCCTGGCTCTATGGGGTAGTAGAGCCCGAGCTTAACCTCGTGATACCTAGCGAAAGCCCTGCATTGAAGGGGCCTTTCGCTGCCCCGACACCTTGCCAGGACGCCGCCTTGACCGCATTCGCTTCACCCCCCCTGCCCGCCACCGCACAACCCGTGACGGCGGCCATGCTCGAACAGTTTTCCGACGCGTGGAACCGTCACGACCTGCCGGTTCTGATGTCTTTCATGCACGCCGATTGCGTGTTCGAAACCGCCGCCGGCAGCGAAGCCTGGGGCGCGCGTCATCAGGGTCACGCAGCAGTCGCGGCGGCCTTCGAGTCGGCCTGGAAGAACTTCCCCGACGCGCAATGGCGCGACGGCAAACACGTCGTCATGGGCGACCGCGGCATGTCGGAGTGGACCTTTACCGGCACCGCCGCGGACGGCACGCGCAGTGAGTCCGGCGGCGTCGATGTGTTCACATTCAAGAACGGCAAGATCCTCGTCAAGAACGTCTTCCGCAAGGCCCGTCCCATGCTGCCCGCCTTGTCATGAGCATCGCCACGCCAAAGGAAATCTTCGCGCCCTACGACCCGGCGTACGACCCGCTGGTGTCCGACGGCCCCGGCCACAACCGCGATTACGCTCCGACCTACTGGGCCGCCACCGCAGGCCCGGCACCCGACGACGACGGCCCGGTGTCCGGCGACATCGATGCCGATGTGGTCATCATCGGTTCGGGCTTTACCGGCCTGGCGACCGCGCTGTTCCTCGCCAAGGAGCACGGCATCAAGGCAGTGGTGCTCGAAGCCAATCGCGTGGCCTGGGGCTGCACCAGCCGCAACGGCGGCCAGGGCCAGAACGCGAGCGGTCGCCTGTACCGCTCGCAATGGATCGAGCGCTGGGGACTGGAGACGGCACGCCGGCTCGACGCCGAGATCCGCTACGGCTTCGAGACCTTCAAGGACCTGGTCGCCAACGCCGATTGCGAGCCGCAACCGGGCGGCCATCTCTACATAGCGCACCGCGACAAGAAGATGGCGTTTTTGAAGAACGAGGCGCGCGTCATGCGCGACAAGTTCGGCTACGACACGCGCTTGCTGACCGCCAGCGAAGTGCGCGCCGAGTATTGCAACGATCACGAAGCGCACGGCGCTATGCATGAATCCGAAGGCATCTGCGTGCACCCGCTCAAGCTGGCCTACAGCTACATGAAGCGAGCGCGCGCCGTCGGCGCCAAAGTGCATCCGTCGAGCCCGGTCATCGGCTGGCAAACCATCGACGGCGTGCATCATCTGAAGACGCCGGGCGGCACGGTGCGTGCACGCGCGGTCGGTATCGCGACCGGTGCGTACACCGCGCCCGGCCTGCACCCGACGCTCACCAATCGCTACTTTCCGGTGCTGTCGAACTCGCTGGTGACGCGCCCGCTGACACCGTCGGAGCTGGCGGAGACCAACTTCCTCACGCGCGAAGCCATCACCGACACGCGCACGCTGCGCTTTTATTACCGGCTGCTGCCCGACAACCGCGTGCAGATCGGCAGCCGCAGTGCCATCACCGGTGCCGATGCCAGCGCGCCCGAACATTACGCGTTGCTGATCGACGGGCTGGCCCGCAAGTTCCCGCCGCTCAAGGGCATCCAGATCGACTATTCGTGGTGGGGCTGGGTCGACGTGGCGCACGACATGATGCCGCGCGTGGTGCAGCCCGACCCCAAGCAAAGCGTGTTCTACGCACTGGGCTACGGCGGCAACGGCGTGTCGTTCTCGGCGCATGCCGGTCGCCGCATGGCACAGCGCATGGCGGGTGAGCCCGACCCGGTGTTCGACCTGCCGATCTACGACAGCCCGCTGCAGTTTCCGGCGCAGGGCGAGTGGGCGGCACGCTTCCGGCGCTTTGGGCAAAGCATGTTGTACCGCTGGTACTACCTGCACGACGAAGTGCTCTAGCCGACCGCCCCGCCCGGCCACTGGCCCCAACGATTCACTGCCACTGGCTCCATCGTGCCCCTTACGATGGAACGCAACTTGCGCAGCCGCTTTCAGACTTCAGAGGAACTGTCATGACCCCCCGAAACTCACCCTCTGCGTGCTCCTGTCTGCCGCTTCGCTCGCTATGACTTTCGGCGTGCTGTCGCTGGCGCAGGCCGAAGACAGGAAGAAGGGCGGCACGCTCGTCATCGGCTCGACCCAGGCGCTGAAAGACGTGCCGGTGCTCGGCACCGTGATCGGTGGGCGCGTGCTGGGCTTGCCGAAGATCGATACCTCCAAGGCCGCATGAGCAACGAAACGACTCGCACCCAGGCCGGCCGCATTCCGCTCACCGTCATTGGCGGCTTTCTGGGCAGTGGCAAGACCACGCTGCTCAACCATCTGCTCAAGCACAACGACGGTCGCCGGCTCGCCGTGCTGGTCAACGACTTCGGCGCCATCAATGTCGACGCCGCGCTGGTCGTCTCGCGTGGCGCCGACACCATCAGCCTGCGGAACGGCTGCGTGTGCTGCCAGATCGGCGGCGACCTGACCGACGCACTGATCCGCGTCATCAGCAGCACACCGCCACCCGATGCCATCGTCATCGAAGCGAGCGGTGTGTCCGACCCCTGGCGCATCGCGCAGGTCGGGCTGTCGGACCCGGCACTGGCGCTCGACGGCGTGATCGTCATGGTGGATGCGACGTCGGTGCTCGCGCAGGCCGACGACCCGTTGCTTGGCGACACGGTGTTGCGCCAGCTGCGCGCCGCCGACCTGCTCGTGCTGAACAAATGCGACCGTGTCGACGAACTCGCCATGCAGCGCCTGCACGACTGGCTCGATGCCAACGCGCCCGACATCCCGCACTTCGAGACCCACTTCGCGCAAGTGCCGCTCGCCCTGCTCGGCGCACCGGGCTGGCCGCGGGACATGGAGGCGCCTGCGCAGGACGATGCCGGCCTGGCGCTGCACGGCGATCTCTTCGCGAGCTGGTCGAATTCGGCTGACGTTACCTACCACGCGGCCGCACTGCGCGAACTGCTGCGCGCCATGCCCAAGGGCGTGCTCCGGCTCAAAGGGGTGATCAGGACCGACCTGCACGGCTGGGCCGTTCTGCAATTTTCAGGTCGGCACGGATCGCTCCGGGCCTGGCCCCCAAGACAACCGTTGCCGATCGACGGCGCGGCCAGCGCCATCGTGGCCATCGGGCTGCGCGACCGACTCCCCACAGCAGCGCTCGCTCTCGCCTTGCACAAGGCAGTGAAGGCGCGGACCGAAGACGCGCCCGCTGCAGCGTCGCCTCTCCCTGAAAGCACCGACTGAACACCACCGCTACCGCACCCGCCCCGCTGATGGGCCGCGACCTGCTCGCTGCGCTCGGCGTGGTCGTTATCTGGGGCCTCAACTTCGTGGCGATGAAATATTCGTTGCGCGACTTCACCCCATTCCAGCTCGGCACCTTGCGCTACGTGTTCGCGGTGCTCCCGCTGATGCTGTTCGTCAAACGGCCGACGCTCTCGTGGCGCTGGCTGGTGCCCGCCGGGCTCGCGCAGTTCGGCCAGTTCGGCCTGCTGTTCGTGGCCTTGCAGATCGGCATGACGGCGGCGCTCGCGTCGGTGCTGATGCAGACGCAAGTGTTCTTCACGACCCTGCTCGGCGTCGTGCTGCTGCACGAGCGCCTGAGTGGCCCGCTGCGGGCCGGCCTGGCGTTGGCGGCGATCGGGCTCGGGTGCTTCGCGGCCAACTTCGTCGGCGGCGGCGCGACGGGCGGCATCACGCTGGCGAGCCTGGTGCTCAACCTCTTCGCCGCTGCGATGTGGGCGGCCTCCAACATCGTCGCACGCCGGGCGCAGCGCGCCAGTCCGGGCTACGACCCACTGCAGTTCGTCGTTTGGATGTCGGTGGTACCGATCCTGCCGTTCGCGCTCATGGCCTGGCTGTTCGATCCGCCGGCGTCACGCTGGCAATGGACGCACGCGAGCCTTGGCGCATGGGCCGGTGTCGCGTACCTGGGCTGGTTCGCGACCGTGGTGGCCTATGCGCTGTGGACCTCGCTGCTCAAGCGGCATCCGGCCAATCGCGTCGCGCCCTTCAGCCTCGGCGTGCCGATCATCGGCCTCGCGGCCGGCATGCTCACGCTCGGCGAACGGGTGTCGGCATGGCAGTGGGCCGGCAGCGGCTGCGTGGTGGCGGCGCTGGCGGTCGTGATGTTCGGCGGGCGGATGGCCGCGCGCTGGTATTCCTACCGGCGCGATTGACAGCAGATTGTTTATAGTTAAAGTATTTAGCTATAAACATTTTTTTGGTCGATCCATCTTGTCGGAGAGTTCATGTCCCGGTTCACCAAACCCACCTGCGCCGCCGCGTGATCGCACAGCGTCTCGCGAATCCGTGAAACCGACCCCGCCGTGACCGGCATCCTTCTCCTCGAACAGCTGCTGAACGGCCTGGGCTACGGCCTGATGCTGTTCCTCCTCGCAGCCGGGCTCACGCTGGTGTTCGGCATCATGGACGTGCTGAACCTGGCGCACGGCTCGCTCTTCATGGCCGGCGCCTACGTCGCAGCCGAGGCGCACACGCGCACCGGCTCGTTCGCGGCGGCGATCGTCATCGCGGTGCTGGTGACGGTGGTCGTCGCGCTGTTGCTCGAAGTGCTGTTGATGCGAAGGCTCTACCAGCGCGAACATCTGGCGCAGGTGCTCGCGACCTTCGGGGTGATCCTGGTGGCCGACGACATCGTCACGATGGTGTGGGGCCCGTCGCCGGTGATGGCACCGACGCCCGCTGCGCTGTCGGGGCCGATCGAAATCATTGCGGGGCTGCCCTACCCGTCTTACCGCCTCGTCATCCTGGCCGGCGGCATGCTCGTCGCGCTGGCGCTGTGGCTGCTGGTCAATCACACGCGCATCGGCATGCGGGTGCGCGCGGGCGCATCGGACCGGCCGATGGCCGAGCTGATGGGCGTGCGCGTCGGCCGCATCTTCAACGGCATCTTCTTGCTCGGTGCCGCTCTGGCCGCACTGTCCGGTGCGCTGATGGGGCCGATCGTCGCGGTGCAGGTCGGCATGGGCGAGCAGATTTTGATTCCGGCGCTGGTCGTGCTTGTCATCGGCGGCATCGGCTCCGTGCGTGGCGCGTTCGTCGCGGCGCTGCTGGTCGGTCTGGTCGACACCATTGGCCGGGCGTTTGTGCCGATGTTGCTGCGCGCCACCTTGCCACCGTCGACCGCGGCCGACCTCGGCCCGCTGTTCGCCGAAGTGGCGATGTACGCGCTGATGGTGATCGTGTTGATCTTCCGGCCCTCGGGCCTCTTCTCGGCCAGAGCATGACGCAGCGCAACACAACATCCACCGTCGTCATCGCGATCGTGTTCGTGCTGCTGGCCGCGTTTCCGCTGGTCGCGCCATTGCTCGGACTGGAGTTCTACATCGGCTTCGTGCGGCGCGTGCTGGTCGTCGCACTGGCCGCGGCGAGTCTGAACTTCATCCTCGGCTTCGGCGGCATGGTGGCGCTCGGGCATGCCGGCTTCATCGGCGTCGGCGCGTACACGGTGGTGGCGCTGAGCAATGCGGGCGTGATGTCGGCCTGGATCTTGTGGCCCGTCGCAGCCTTGGTCGCAGGCATCGTGGCGGCGCTGGTCGGCACCGTGGCGCTGCGCACGCGCGGCGTGTACTTCATCATGACCACGCTGGCCTTCGCGCAGATGCTGTATTTCGTCGTCGTCTCGCTGCGGCGCTATGGCGGTGACGACGGCTACACGCTGCCAGCGCGGCCGACCCTGTTGCCGGGCCTCGACCTGGCCGACGACTCGACCTTCTACTGGGTCGTGCTGGTGCTGGTGTCGCTCGCGCTGCTGTGGCTGCACCGCGCCACGCGCTCGCGCTTCGGCTATGCGCTGATGGGCATCAGAGACAACGAAACGCGCATGCGTGCGCTGGGCTATCCGGTGTTCCGGCTGCAGCTCGTCGCCTTCGCCATCGCGGGTGCCATCGCTGGCCTTGCCGGTGCGCTGCTGGCCGGGGGCAACGGCTTCGTCAGCCCGGCGACGATGCATTGGACGCAGTCGGCCACGTTGCTGGTGATGGTCGTCATCGGCGGGCTCGGGCGCAGCTGGGGCGGGCCGGTGGGCGCTGCGGTGTGGCTGCTGCTCGAAGAGGTTTTGAAGCAGTACACGGACCATTGGCATCTGCCGCTGGGGTTGCTGTTGATCGCTGTGGCTTTGTGGGCGCCGAAGGGGTTGGCGGCGTTGTACAGGCGCAGAAACTCCCTTACCCCCACCCTCACCCCGACCCTCTCCCCCGAGGGGAGAGGGGGTAACGCGTCATGAGCTTGTTTCGCATTGAAGGACTGGTCAAACGCTTCGGCGGACTGGTCGCGACCGACCATGTCAACCTGACGGTCGAGCGCGGTGAAGTGCATGCGCTGATCGGGCCGAACGGCGCCGGCAAGACCACGCTGGTCAACCTCATCACCGGCCTGCTGAAGTCCGATGGCGGGCGCATCCTGCTCGACGAAAAAGACATCACCCGGCTCACCGATCATCAGCGCGTGTCGGCCGGCATGTCGCGCTGCTTCCAGGTGACACGGGTGTTCGCCAAAGAGACGGTGCACGACAACCTGATGCTCGCAGCGCAGGCGCACGCCGGCAGCAGCCTGCGCTTCATGGCGCCACGTTCCAACGAAACCGCGCTGACGGAACGCGCCATCGCGCTGGCCGATCGCGTCGGGCTCGGTGCCGAGCGCGACCGCATCGCCGGCACCTTGCCGCATGGTGCGCAGCGGGCGCTCGACGTGGCGCTGGCACTCGCCGCAAATCCCAAGCTGCTGCTGCTCGACGAGCCGATAGCTGGCATGGGCCCGGACGAATCCGCGCGCATGGTGAGGCTCATCGACTCACTGCGCGCCGACATGGCGATCCTGCTCATTGAGCACGACATGGACGCGGTGTTCCGCCTGGCCGACCGGCTGACGGTGCTGGTGCAAGGCAAGGTGCTGATGACCGGCACGGCCGACGAAGTGCGCGGTCATCCGGATGTTCAGGCGGTGTATCTCGGCACCGAAGCGGAAGGGCATTCATGACCGACTCGATCTCCGGAACGACGCTGCTCGAAGGCAGCGCCATCGAAGCCGGCTACGGTGCGAGCCAGGTGCTGTTCGGCATCGATGTGACCGTGCGCGCCGGCGAGGTGCTGGCGCTGTTGGGCCGCAACGGCATGGGCAAGAGCACGCTGCTCAAGGTGCTCACCGGCACGCTCGCACCGCTGCGCGGCAGCGTGCGTTTCGACGGCGCCGAGATCGGCGGCACACGGCCCGACGCCATCGCGCGCCGCGGTATCGCCATCGTTCCGGAGGGGCGCCACGTGTTCCCCAACCTGAGCGTCGACGAGCACCTGCGCGCCTTCGCGCGTCCGCGTGCGACCGAATCGGGCCAGCAGGCGGGCGCGCCGCGCTGGACCATCGAGGCGCTCTACGGACTGTTTCCTCGCCTGGCCGAACGCAAGGGCAATGCCGGCAACCAGTTGTCGGGCGGCGAGCAGCAGATGCTGGCGATCGCGCGGGCGCTGTCGACCCATCCGCGCCTCCTGATCCTCGACGAAGCGACCGAAGGTCTCGCACCGGTCATCCGCGAGGAGATCTGGCGCTGCCTGGCGACGCTCAAGGCAGAAGGCGAGGCGATCCTCGTCGTCGACAAGTACGTGCAGCGCCTGCTGCCGCTGGCCGACCGGCACATCATCCTGGAGCGCGGGCGCGCAGTGTGGCAGGGCGATTCGGCAGCGCTCGATGCCGATCGTTCGCTGTGGGCGCGCTACCTGGGCGTGTAACGTCCGCCTCATGACCCGCATCGCACTCATCCACGCACTCGCCCATTCGGTCGCCCCGATCAACGACGCTTTCGTGCGCGACTGGCCCGAGGCGATCCGCATGAATCTGATGGACGACAGTCTCTCGGCCGACCTCGCGCGCAGTGCAAGCAGGCTGGACGATGCGATGCACCGGCGCTTCATGGCGCTCGGCGACTACGCCGTATCGACCGGCGCCGACGGCATCCTGTTCACCTGCTCGGCGTTCGGGCCCTGCATCGAAGCGGTCGCGGCACGGCATCCGGGCATCCCCGTTTTGAAGCCGAACGAGGCGATGGTCGCCAAAGCCCGGGCCGGCATAGGCAAGCTCGGGCTGATCGCCACCTTCGCCGCGACGCTGGTGTCGATGCCGCCCGAGTTCGGCCCCGATGTCGCGCTCGACACGGCCCTGGCCGAAGGCGCACTCGATGCGCTAGACGCCGGTGACGGGGCCCGCCACGACGCGCTCATCGCCGAGCAGGCGGCATGGCTGCGCGACAAGGGCTGCACCCGCATCGCGCTGGCGCAGTTCAGCATGGCGCGTGCCCGCGCGGCCTGCGAAGACGCGTCGGGCCTACCGGTGCTCACGACGGTCGACAGCGCCGTTGCCGCGCTGCGTGCGCGACTCTCCAACGCCCACTAAGAAGCCAAGCACCGCCCGGTTCTGACGTACAGCGGGGCGTATAAGCGTGGGTACAGACACCATGCGCCGACTGCGTTTTCTCACCGACCGCCACCGCTCGCCCGCCAGCAACAGAGCGCTCGGGTTGCTGCTCGCCTTCAACGCCGGCGCCATCAACGCAGGCGGTTTTCTGGTGCTGCACATGTACACCTCGCACATGACCGGCTTCGCGTCGCAGCTGGCCGACGGGCTGGTGCTGGGCAACACCGAGTTGTTTCTCAACGCGCTCGGCGCCGTGCTGGCATTCATGAGCGGCGCCGCCGTCTGCGCCATCCTGGTGAACTGGGGCCGGCAGCATCGTCTGCACAGCGTCTATGCGTTGCCCTTGCTGCTGGAAGCCGCGCTGCTGTTCCCCTTCGGACTGATGGGCGCCATCACACTGACCTGGTCGACACCTTTCGCGGTGCCGCTCACCGTGCTGCTGCTGGCTTTCATGATGGGCCTGCAGAACGCGGTGGCTTCCAAGACATCGGGCGGCAGCATCCGCACCACGCACATGACCGGCAACATCACCGACCTGGGCATGGAGCTGGGCAAGATGCTGTACTGGAACCGGCGCAGCCACCATGCCGCTTCTGCCGTGCACTACGACCGGCCCCGCATGGTCACGGCGGGTGGACTGATCGGCATGTTCGTGCTGGGCGGAACGGTCGGCGCATTGGGCTTCAAGTACGTCGGCTTCGTCTGCGTGGTTCCGCTGGCGGTGATGCTGCTGGCGTTGTCGCTGCCGCCGCTCTTTCGCGATGTGCCGCGGTCGCCGGTGCTGTCGCGCTTGCTGGGGCGTGTGGGCCGGCGTCCGCCGGTGCGCACGACACGCAAGCCGCACGCCGATTCCGAGTCCCGCGGGCCCTGAGCCTTGTGGCCGCCTCTTGAGGCGGCCGTTTCAAGCCGCTGGTTCAACCCGCGACTGGCACCCTTCCGGCTTCAAGACAGGTCAGCCGACCGGTGTGCCGGCATCGACCACGCGCAACATTCCTTCTTGCGCGACTGACGCCACCAGCCGGCCGTCGCGCGAAAAGATCTCGCCGCGGCACAGGCCGCGGGCCCCGCCGCCGCTCGGCGAATCGATGGCGTAGAGCAACCAGTCGTCGAGCCGGAAATCGCGATGGAACCACATCGCATGGTCGAGGCTGGCCGGGCGAAGGCGACCCTGCATGAAGCTCAGGCCGTGCGGCAGGAGCGCGGCGCGCAGCAGGCCGTGGTCGGACGCATAGGCCAGCAGCGCGCAGTGCAGGGCCGGGTCGTCGGGCAGCTCCGTGAGCGCACGCATCCACACCAGCGCTTCGGCCGGTCGCAGCTCGGGCGTCAGCAGGTCCGGCGCATCGACGGTGCGGAACTCGATCGGCCGCTCCAGCAAGAACTTGTCGTTCATGCCGGCCGGTGCGCGGTTGCCGAGGGCGCGCCGCAGCTCGGCATCGCTCACCAGCGTTTCGGGGGCCGGTGCTTCAGGCATCGTCAGCTGGTGCGAAAAGGCACCCGGCTCGACAGTCTGGAACGACGCCATCATGGTGAAGATGGTGCGGCCCTTCTGCTGCGCGACGACCCGCCGGGTGGTGAAGCTGCGCCCGTCGCGCACGCGGTCGACCAGATATTCGATCGATTCGTTTTTGTCGCCCGGCAGCAGAAAGTACGCGTGCAGCGAGTGCACCGGTCGATCTGCCCCGACGGTGCGGCAGGCCGCCATCAGCGACTGGCCGAGCACCTGGCCACCGAAGACGCGCGGCGTGCCGATGTCTTCGCTCTGGCCGATGAAGCGGTCGGCATCGATCTGCTCGAGCCGCAGCAGCGTGACGAGGTCGGCAACCAGGCGGGCGGGGTCGACCGGGGGAGCGA
>NZ_JASJXB010000018.1:0-89123 GCF_035018885.1 Variovorax sp. LG9.2
CGGCCCACCCGCCAGCACGCCGGCCCACCACCGCCCGCGTGTTGCTGCGGTGCGTTCGGGCATGAACCGCAAGTAGTCGGCCTGCTCGCCCATCTGCGTGATGAGCGCGATGCCAACCGTCAATGCCGCACCAAAGAGGCGCAGGTCGAAGCCCGCCGAGCCGCCCTTCTCACCGCTGTAGTGCGTAATCCCGGCAAAGGCGCCCGGATCGCGCACCACGACGAAGCAGAACGGCACGACCAGCATCAGCAGCCAGATCGGCTGGGACCAGAGTTGCAGGCGGCTGATGGCCGATACACCGTGCGTCACCAGAGGGATCACGACCAGCGCGCAGATCAGGTAACCCCACACCGGCGGCACACCCAGCGCGAGCTCCAGCGCATAAGCCATCACCGCCGCTTCGAGCGCAAAAAAGATGAAGGTGAACGACGCATAGATGAGCGACGTGAGCGTCGAGCCGATATAGCCGAAGCCGGCGCCACGGGTCAGCAGGTCCATGTCGACGCCGTAGCGCGCCGCGTACACGCTGATCGGCAAGCCCGCCAGAAAGATGATGAGCCCCGTCACCAGGATGGCCCAGAACGCGTTGGCAAAACCATACTGCACGAGCAGCGTGGCGCCGACCGCCTCCAGGATCAGGAACGAAGCCGCGCCGAAAGCCGTGTTGGCGACCCGCCATTCAGACCACTTGCGAAAGCGCTGCGGCGTGTAGCGCAGCGCGTAGTCTTCGAGCGTTTCGCTCGCGACCCAGCTGTTGTAGTCGCGCCGCACCTTGACGATGCGCTGTGGCGCTTCGTCGGGTCCAGGGGGCGTGGCGGGGTTCGGATTCACATTTTCCCGGTGCAGATTTCATGCCACGGCACAGGCACGCGCAAAGGGCGGCATGACTGTTGCAACGCTTACCCGTTGCTCATAATGCCCTGATCATGGAACTCACTCCGCGCGAAAAAGACAAGTTGCTGATCTTCACTGCCGCCTTGCTGGCCGAAAGGCGGCAGGCACGGGGACTGAAGCTCAACTACCCCGAAGCCATTGCGCTGATTTCTGCCGCCGTCATGGAAGGGGCGCGCGATGGCAAGAGCGTCGCCGAGCTGATGAGCGCCGGCCGCAGCGTGCTGACGCGTGCCGACGTCATGGACGGCATCGCCGAAATGATCCCCGACATCCAGGTCGAAGCGACCTTTCCCGACGGCACGAAGTTGGTGACGGTTCACCAGCCGATCGTTTGAAGCCCGACGACCACAACGACCATCACGAGGATCTCTTTTCATGCGCACCGCTTCTGTATCCACGAGCTTCATCGCCCTGCTCGCACTGCTGCCGCTCGCGGCCAGCGCGCACACCGGCGTCGACGGCGGACTGCACCATGGCCTGGTCAGCGGCTTCATGCACCCGCTGACCGGCGCCGACCATCTTTCGGCGATGGTGGCGGTAGGCCTCTGGAGTGCGCTGTCGGCACGTCGCGCCTGGCCCGATCTGTTGTGGGCGCCGCTCGGCTTCGCGGCGATGCTGCTGGTCGGCGCGCTGATCGGTCTGGCGGGTGTCCAGCTGCCGGCGGTCGAGCCGATGATCGCGGCATCGCTGCTGGTGCTCGGGTTGCTCGTCGTCACGCAGAAGCATCTGCCGCCTGCCGCAGCAGCGGTGCTGGTCGGCGGTTTTGCGATTTTTCATGGCGTCGCGCATGGGCACGAGTTGGCAATCCAGTCCGGCGCGGCGCTGACGCTCGCCGGCATGGTGGCCGCGACGGTGCTGCTGCATCTGTCCGGCATCGCTGTCGGTTGGGCGCTGCGTCGTGGCAATGTCTGGCTGCCGCGTGCAGCAGGTGCCGCGGTGGTGGCACTCGGCGCCGTGCTGCTCGTGCAAGCCGCCTGAACGGAGCCCTCGCATGATCCCCGGCGAACTCTTCACCGACGAAGGCGACCACACGCTCAACCCCGGCCGGCGCACGCTGACGCTGGTGGTACTCAACACTGCCGACCGGCCCATCCAGGTCGGCTCGCACTATCACTTTGCCGAGACCAACGGCGCGCTCGGCTTCGAGCGAGAAGCGGCGCGCGGCATGCGGCTGAACATCGCATCGGGCACTGCGGTTCGCTTCGAGCCGGGCCAGCAGCGCACGGTCGAATTGGTCGACTTTGCCGGCGACCGCGTGGTCTACGGCTTTCGTGGCCTGGTCCAAGGAAAACTCTAGATGGCAACGATCGGACGCCGCGCCTATGCGGAAATCTTCGGCCCCACCGTAGGCGACCGCGTGCGGCTCGCCGACACCGACCTCATCGTCGAAGTCGAGGCCGACTACACCTTGCGCGCCGGTGCCTACGGCGAAGAAGTGAAGTTCGGCGGCGGCAAGACGATCCGCGACGGCATGGCGCAATCGCAGCGCACGCGCGACGGCACAGGCAGTGGCCCGACGGCCGGTGGCGCCGTCGACACGGTGATGACCAACGCGTTGATCCTCGACCACTGGGGCATCGTCAAGGCAGACATCGGACTGAAGGGTGGCCGCATCGTCGCCATCGGCAAGGCCGGCAACCCCGACGTGCAGCCGGGTGTCGACATCGTCATCGGGCCTGGCACTGAAGTCATCAGTTGCGAAGGCAACATCGTGACGGCTGGCGGCATCGACAGCCACATCCATTTCATCGCGCCACAGCAGATCGAAGAGGCGCTGACCTCCGGCGTGACGACCATGCTCGGCGGCGGCACCGGCCCGGCGACCGGCACCTTCGCGACGACCGCGACGCCCGGCCCGTGGCACATCGAACGCATGCTGCAGGCCGCCGACGCGTTCCCGATGAACCTCGGCTTTCTGGGCAAGGGCAACGCCAGCCTGCCGGACGCGCTGCACGAGCAAATCAATGCCGGCGTGATCGGCCTGAAGCTGCATGAAGACTGGGGCACGACGCCTGCCGCTATCAGCAATTGCCTGGACGTGGCCGACGCCACCGACACGCAGGTGGCGATCCATTCCGACACGCTGAACGAATCGGGCTTCGTCGAGAACACCATCGCGGCGGTCGGCGGGCGCGGCATCTGCGCCTTTCATACCGAAGGCGCGGGCGGCGGTCATGCGCCGGACATCCTGCGGGTGGTGGGTGAAGAGAACTTCTTGCCATCGTCGACCAACCCGACGATGCCGTACACGGTCAACACGCTCGACGAGCACGTCGACATGCTGATGGTGTGCCATCACCTCGACCCGGCCATCGCCGAAGATCTGGCCTTCGCCGAGTCGCGTATCCGCAAGGAGACGATCGCAGCCGAAGACATCCTGCACGACCTGGGCGCCATCAGTATGATGAGCAGCGACAGCCAGGCGATGGGCCGTGTCGGCGAAGTCATCATCCGCACCTGGCAGACGGCGCACAAAATGAAGGCGCAGCGCGGCTGGCTGGCACCGACCGGCCAAGGCGAACTGGTCGAGACGCTGCAGCGCAACGACAACTTTCGCGCCAAGCGCTACATCGCCAAGTACACGATCAACCCCGCCATCGCACACGGCATCGCGCACGAAGTGGGCAGCATCGAGGTCGGCAAATGGGCCGACCTGGTGGTGTGGAAGCCGGCATTCTTCGGTGTGAAGCCGTTCACCATCATCAAGGGCGGCACCATCGCCATGGCCGCCATGGGCGACCCCAACGCGTCGATCCCAACGCCGCAACCGGTGCACTACCGGCCGATGTTCGGCGCCTACGGTGGTTCGCTCCACAAGAGCTCGCTCACCTTCGTGTCGCAGGCCGGCTTGGCAGCGGGCATCGGCGAAAAGTACGGTCTGCACAAGACGCTGGTGGCGGTTAAGAATGTGCGCGGCATCCGCAAGAAGCACATGGTCCACAACGGCCTGACGCCGAAGATGGAGATCGATCCGCAGACCTACGCGGTGCGTGCCGACGGCCAGTTACTGGTGTGCGAACCGGCGACTTCGTTGCCGCTGACGCAGCGGTACTTTTTGTTCTAACGCGTCTGATCTCGCCTAGCGTTGAACACGCTATTCCCTCCTCAATTTTTTTGCCCCCATGCTGACCGCCAACAAACTGATGCCGCAGGGCAAGGGCCTCGCGCCCGTGCTGCTCAAGCGTGCCGCCACCATCGAACTCGACTGGGACGTTCGCCAAAAGAGCCGCTTCGACACCGTCGATTCGCAAGGCCGGCAGGTCGGCATCTTCTTGCCACGCGGCACTGCCGTACGCGGGGGCGACGTGCTGGTGGCCGAAGACGGCTCGCTGATCCGGGTGATTGCGTCGCCGCAACCGGTGCTTGTCATCACCCATTGCACGGAGCACGGCACGCCCTTCGATCTGACACGCGCGGCCTACCACCTGGGCAATCGTCACGTGCCCATAGAGCTCAAGCCCGACCACCTCAAGATCGAGCCCGACCATGTGCTGGCCGCCATGCTGCGCTCGATGCACCTGATCGTGCGCGAGGCGGAAGAGGCCTTCGAGCCGGAGGGCGGCGCGTATGGCGCGCATGCGTCCGGCGACCATGGTCATGCGCACGGGACTCAATCTCATGCGGCCACCGGCAAGGCGCTCGTCGGCCCGGTGCTCCACCCCGACGCCTATGCACAGCCGCAAGACAATGGCCATCCGCACAGCCATGAGCAAGGTCATGACCACGGCCACGATCACGATGGTCCGCACCACGCGCACTGACCTGCATGCCTGACCCTGCCGCGCCTGTGGGCGCCCTGCCGGCGTCCAGCCTGCTCCAGCTCATCTGGCTGGCCTCGCCGGCGCTGCCCATCGGCGGCTTCTCGTACTCCGAAGGCATCGAGGCCGGCGTCGAATGGGCAGGCCTTGCAACGGAAGCGGCAGCCTCCGACTGGCTGGTCGATCAGCTGCATCTGACCCTGGCACGCGGCGACCTGTCGATCGTCGCCCAAGCCATCGACGCCTGGCGCACGCAAGACGCCGAGCGCCTCGCCCGCCTCAACGCCTGGGTGCTGCAGACCCGCGAGACCGCCGAGTTCCGCTTGCAGACCGAGCAGATGGGCCGCTCGTTCGTCGAATGGCTGAAGCTGCATCACGACGACGTGCTGGCCTCGTTCGACAAGATGCCGGTGACCTACCCGATCGCATTCGCTTTTGCCGCATCGCGCACGGGAGCCACCGTGCGCGATGGCTGCCTCGCCTTTGCGTTTGGCTGGGCAGAGAACATGACAGGCGCCGCGGTCAAGTGCGTGCCGCTCGGCCAGAGCGCCGGCCAACGCATGCTGGGCCGGCTGGCTGCTGAAATTCCGCATGCGGTCGACCACGCCATCGCACTCGGCGACGACGATCGTCAGGCCTTCTCTCCCATGCTCGCCGTGCTTTCCGCGCGGCATGAAGCCCAGTATTCACGCCTCTTTCGAAGCTAAGGTCCACACCATGTCCTCCGCCCTGCACCACATCCCCAACCGCACCAAGAAACTGCCGCCGCTGCGCGTGGGCATCGGCGGTCCGGTCGGCTCGGGTAAGACGACGCTGCTCGAAATGCTGTGCAAGGCGATGCGCGACAAGTACGACCTGATCGCCATCACCAACGACATCTACACCAAGGAAGACCAGCGCATCCTGACGGTCGCCGGTGCGCTGCCAGCCGAACGCATCATGGGTGTCGAAACCGGCGGCTGCCCGCACACTGCCATCCGGGAAGACGCGTCGATCAACCTCGAAGCCATCGACCGCATGCTGGGCGAGTTTCCGAACGCGGACGTGGTGTTCGTCGAGAGCGGCGGCGACAACCTGGCCGCCACCTTCAGCCCCGAGCTGAGCGACCTGACGATCTACGTCATCGACGTTGCCGCAGGCGAAAAGATCCCGCGCAAGGGCGGTCCCGGCATCACCAAGAGCGACCTCTTCATCATCAACAAGACCGACCTGGCGCCCTACGTCGGCGCCAGTCTGGAAGTGATGGAAGCCGACACCAAACGCATGCGCAAGCAGCGGCCGTACGTCATGACCAATCTCAAAACCAAGACCGGGCTGGCCGAGGTGGTCGCGTTCATCGAGGAGCGGGGCATGCTGGCCGAAGCCTGAGCAGAGGAGAGCGGCGCGCCAGCGCGCACCGCGACTTCGACCACGGGTTTTCCCGGAGTCGGAGTGCAGTTGGGAAGTCGCGCAGCCATTTCACGGCTGTCGCAGCCTCTGGTTTGAATCCAATGTGAACTTGTTCACGTAGAGCTTTGGCTAGCGTGAATTCGACCGGGAAATTCGGCCGGATCAAGCAGCACCGGGCCTCTCAAACCAAACCAACTTTCGAGGTGAAGTGATGAAATTGACAAGACTTCCAGTTCAGGCCTGCGCGCTGGCGTTGTGCGCCATCGCCGCGGGCGGCGCGCTCGCATCGAGCCACCGCGAGGCGCCGTCGATTGCCGGGTCGCCCAAGCTCGACGGCACCGACTTCTACATGTTCCGCAGCTACGACCCAGCCCGTACGGCCTACACGACGCTGATCGCCGACTACCAGCCCGACCAGAGCCCGTACGGCGGACCCAACTACTTCAATATGGACCCGAACGGCCTGTACGAGATCCATATCGACAACGTCGGCGATGGCAAGGAACACATCACTTTCCAGTTCCGGTTCCAGAACACGTTGCGTGACATCGCCCTTCCCATTAACGGCGTGAAGACCTCGATCCCACTGGTGCAAGCCGGCGGCATCACCGGCCCGAACCAGCCGACCAGCAATCTCCGCGAGACCTACACGGTGAACGTGGTGCGTGGCCCGCGTCGGGGTAGCCTGGGTGACCCGGTCAAGAAGCTCGACGGCACCACCGTGTTCGACAAGCCGACCGACAACATCGGCGAGAAAACATTCGGCGTGGCGCCGGGTTATGCCAACTACGCAGCCCAGCACGTGTACGACGTCACCATCCCCGGATGTGATGCGCCGGGCAAGGTCTTCGTGGGTCAGCGAAAAGATCCCTTCGTCGTCGCACTCGGTCCGATTTTCGACCTGATCAATCTCGCACCGCTGGGCTCCGTCAACGTACCGAATTCCGATTCGCTGGCCGGCAAGAACATCACGTCGCTCGAAATGGAAGTGCCCACCTCCTGCCTGACCACTGCCGGCAGCACCATCATCGGCGGCTGGACGACGTCGAGCGCACGCCAGGGACGACTTGTCGCCAGCCCGCCGAAAAGCGGCCACGGCACCACCTACCTTAACGGCGGCGCATGGACCCAGGTGTCGCGACTCGGCATGCCGCTCGTCAACGAACTCGTGATCGGGCTGAAGGACAAGGATCGCTTCAACAATTCGCAACCGAGTGACGACAAGCAGTTTCTGCCGTACGTGACAAACCCCGCGTTGCCAGCGCTGATCGAAACCTTGTTCCCCTCCGCCAAGGCTCCGACCAACTTCCCCCGGACCGACTTGATCGCTACATTCCTGACAGGTATCGACGGGCTCAACAAACCAGCCAACGTCGTGCCGTCGGAAATGCTGCGTCTGGAAACGAAGATCGCGCCGACCCCGATGGCGAACCAGAGCAACCTCGGCGTAGCCGGTGGCGACCTCGCGGGCTTCCCGAACGGACGCCGGCCGGGTGACGACGTGGTGGACATCGAGTTGCGCGTGGCCATGGGTGCACTCTGCGTGTTGACCACCGATACCGACAAGTTCAAGCTTGGCTGCAAGCCATCGGACGCACCGGCCGGTGGCCTGCCATTTACCGACGGCGCACTGCAAACGCCCGCCGCGTTCCCTGCCGTGTTCCCATACCTCAACACGCCGCTGCCAGGCGCCGTGACCCAGCAGCAGCCGTAAGGAGTTAGCACCATGAAGAACAAGCTTCTGAAACTGGGCGTCGCGCTCGCTGCGGCACTCGTGCTCACGGCCTGCGGCGGTGGGGGTGGCGGAGGTGGCTATGTGCCGATCGGGACAGCACCGCCGGCGCAGAACCCTCCGCCGCAGACCACGCAGCCCCCCATGATGGCGGATGCCTACGACAGCTTCATTTCGTATGTAAAACAGCTCGTGGCCGGTACCTCGGAGACCGACCCACCGGCCGACGTGTCGAAGTTCGACCCGCCGCCGACATCGGAAACCAAAGACCCGGTCTCTACGCAATAGAGAAGGCCCAGTGGTCGCGTTCGCATGATCCGATACGGTGCCGCCGCAGCCTCGCTGCTCGCGGCGGTACTCTCGGTCTTCGTCGCCAGCGGCACGGCACATGCCGTGCCGCGGGTGCCGACGAGCGACAACGAGATCGTCGAGTCGCTTCCTTCTGTGGCAGGCTGGTCACGCGAGGAGCGCCGTCTCCGTCGCGAACTGGTCCAACGGCCGCGCGACGAGGGCACTGCCCTCGAAGCCGCCAAAACTTATCTCGATCTCGCGCGTTCGCAAGGCGACGCGCGCTACGCCGGCTACGCCATGGGCGTGCTGCAGGCATGGCAACCACTCACGGCGACCACGCCCAACCGCATCCTGGTGATGCATGCGACGGTCGCCCAATTTCTTCATGACTTCGATGGCTCGGAGCGCACGCTCAAGCTCGCGCTCGCTGCCGACCCGTCTAACGCCCAGGGCTGGCTCACGCTGGCGACCATCCTCCGAGTGCGCGGCCGCTATGCCGATTCGGATGCGGCATGCCGCTCACTGGTCAAGCTGCGACAGAACCTCTATGCCGTGGCGTGCCTGGCCGAGAACGCGGGCCTGCGTGGCGACCATCGCGGCGCGCAGGAGTCGTTGCAAAGCCTGCTCGACAGTCCGCCGCTGAAAGATCCGCGCCAGAACGCGACGCGGCAATGGCTCCTGACGACAGTGGCAGAAATCAATGAACTGGCAGGCCGTGCGCCCGCTGCCGATACCGCCTACCGCCAAGCACTGGGCGCCGAGCGCGCAGGCTACGACGTGCTGGCCTACAGCGACTTTCTGCTGAGCCAGAACCGACCGACCGAGGTCTTGCCCCTGCTCAAGTCCGAGCCGCGCAGCGACGCCGTGCTGTTGCGCATCGTCATGGCCACGCAACGGCTCGGCGAACAAAAGAAGTTGAGCGCCGCGCAACGCGCAACGGCGCAGAGCGACGTGGACGAGCTGGCCGCGCGCTTCGATGCGGCGGCGCTCCGGCCCGGCAGCACGGTGCTGCATGCGAGAGAGCACGCGATGTTCGCGCTCGACGTACAAAAGGATGCGCACCGCGCGCTCGAGCTCGCGCGGCTCAACGTGCAGTTGCAGCGCGAGCCGATCGACCTGCTTGTGTTCGCACGAGCCGCCGCCACGGCCAACGACGATGCGGCGCGTGCAGAAGTCAAGGCGTTGATGCAGCAGATCGGGCTGCGCGATGCGCGGGTCGATGCGGTCTTGTGATGAGGCGTGCCTTTGTCGTTCGCGTCCTTGCTGTGCTGGCGATCGGCATCGTGTTCATCCTTCCCGCGCAAGCCCACAAGGCCAGCGACGCCTACCTGCAGTTGAGCCGTGCCGGCGACCATTTGAACTTGCGCTGGGACATCTCGCTGCGCGATCTCGACGCCATGCTCGACATCGATAAAGACGGCGACCAGAAGCTGAGCTGGGGCGAAGTCAAGGCACGCATGGACGACATTCGTGCCTATGCGCTGGCGCACCTGCAATTGCAGCAAGGGCGCTGCGTGTTGAACGAAGCGCAGCCGCCCGCCATCGAAAGCCGCGTCGACGGCACCTACCTCGTGCTGCAGCTTCAGTCGCAGTGCGCTGCGGGCGATCGCCTCGATGTCGACTACCGGTTATTCAAAGAAGTCGACCCGACGCACCGCGGCTTGTTGCGCGTCGACATGGGCAGCGCTGCGGCTCCAGCGCTGCGGTCGCTCGATCCGGTGGGCGGAGCAGTTGCTGTGGCGCTGCCGCACGATGCGACGACTGCGTCACCCTCACCGCAATCCTCCGGCGACACCAGCTTTCTCCTCGACGGCATCCATCACATTCTGATCGGCTACGACCACATCCTGTTCCTGATCTGCCTGCTGCTGCCCGCCGTGCTGGTGCGCACGCGCGAGGGCTGGCGGCCGGTGGCGCGGTGGCAGCAGGCGGTGTGGCCGATGTTGGCGACCGTCACGATGTTCACCCTTGGCCACTCGATCACGCTGGCGCTGGCGGGGCTCAAGATCGTGTCGCTTTCACCGCGCCTCATCGAGCCGGCCATCGCGCTCACCATCATCGTGGCGGCGGTCGACAACATCGTGCCATTGCTGCGCGGGCGCCGTCGCATCTTCACTTTTCTGTTCGGCCTGATTCACGGCTTCGGCTTTGCGAACGTGCTGGCCGAGCTCGACTTGCCAGTCGCGAGCTTCGTGTCGGCATTGCTGAGATTCAACCTCGGCGTAGAGGCCGGCCAGTTGATCATCGTGACCATTGCGCTGACGGTCTTGCTGGCACTGCGGTCTTGGCGACGCTACCCGCCAGTCGTGTTGCGCGGCGGTTCGGTCTTTGCGGTGATCGTTGCCGCGCTGTGGTTTGTCGAGCGGGTCTTCGACCTGAAGATCCTGCCGGTCTAGCAGCTCTGATTGGAGCAGGCAGCTTGCCGACCACTTGCTCATCAACGCCGAGTGGTCGCCGTTGCCCGGGCGGCGACTGTAGCCTGGGAAGTCAGGGGTCGAAGCGGCGCGAGCGACCGCGCGCCCACATGGATCGAGCTCTACTGGCCGGCGAGCTGAACGCTCAGACCTACTAAGTTTTTTTCGATGGGCTTTTCGAGGCGTCCTTAGGGAAGTCCAGCACGTCCATCGCTTCCTTCAGGCTTTGCGCCGCACCCGCCAAGTCGTCCCACGGCTTGTTGCCGACGTCGAGGCGGCTGTGAATGTTCGCAAGCTTCCACTGGTCGCCACCGGTGACGTGGTCGATCTCGTCCCAGCCGATTGGCACCGACACGCCAAGGCCCGGCCGGGAGCGCAGCGTCCATGCACACGCCGTCGTGGCGCCGAACCCGTTGCGCAGGTAGTCGACGAAGATCTTGCCGACGCGATTGCGTGGCCCGCTCTTGGCAACGAACATCTGTGGCAGGGTGCTCGCCAGATGCTGGACGATGGCTTGCGAAAAGTCCTTCACGGTGTCCCAGTCGAGTTGCTTGCGAATGGGCACCACGACATGCAGGCCCTTGCCGCCGCTGGTTTTCACGAAAGACCTCAGCTCCAGTTCTTCCAGCAGCACGCGGACCAGCTTGGTAGCTTCCTGGATGGTCGCCCAGCTAACGCCCTCGCCGGGGTCGAGGTCGAAGGTCATGCGGTCGGGCTTGCCGATGGATGTCTTCACCGCATTCCACGTGTGGAACTCGATCACGTTCATTTGCGCTGCCGACAGCAGGCCTTGCATGGTCGGTATTTCGAGGTAGCGGCCGTGGTCGGGGTCGAGCGCGGGGTCGAGCTCACGCACGCCGGGCAGTTTGCATTTGTCCAGGTGCTTTTGAAAAAACAAACTGCCGGCGATGCCATCCGGCGCACGCAGCAAGGACACCGGGCGGTTCTTTAAGTGGGGCAGCATCAACGGCGCAATCAACGCGTAGTAGCGAACGATGTCGATCTTGGCGGCGCCGGTGCTGGCGTCCACTACGCGATCCGGGCTGGACACCTTTAAACCCGCGGGCAACGAGGTCGATGTCTTCCCCGACATCGACGCATTTTGAACATGCACCGGTTTCTCCCGCACGATGGCTGTCGGCGGCTTGTCCGTTCTCAGCCCATGGAACACAGAATGGCGCACGCTGCCTGTCGTCGTCCATTCGCCGAAAGAGACTTCTGCGATGAGTTTGGGCTCGACCCAATGGGCCTTGCGATCGATCGCAGTCTTCGCAGAGAACGGGCTCTTTTCGGCCGCGAGCGCATCGAGTTGCTTCCGCAATTGCGCCAGCGATTGCGCGTTGAAGCCGGTGCCGACGTTGCCTGCATAGCGCAGTGCACCCTTGTCGTCGTGAACACCCAGCAAGAGCGACCCGAGACCAGCGCGCGATCCCTGCGGATCGGTCCAACCACCGATGACGAACTCCTGCCGCTGGGTGCATTTGAGCTTGATCCAGTCCGGCGAACGGCTGGCGCGATAGATGGAATCCTTGCGCTTGCCGATGACGCCTTCAAGGCCGAGCTTGCATGCGGACAACGTGATGTCGCGGCCCGACGCGTCGAACTCGTCGCTGAAGCAGATCGCATCGGAATCGATGCCGTCGACCAGCGACTTGAGGATGCCACGCCGGTTTTCCAACGCCACTTCGCGCAGGTCCTGTCCGCCGCAGAACGGCAGATCGAAAACGAAGTACACGATGTCTTTGGTGCGTGCCTTGTCGAAGGCGTTCTGCAGCGCCTGGAAGTCCGGCACGCCCGCACTGCCATGGACGACGATCTCACCGTCTAGCCAGCACGGTGGCAACCCGGCCTTGCGCAACGCTTGGGCCAAGTGCTCGAGCTTGTGCGTCCAATCGTGGCCGTTTCGGGTGAAGAGATTGACGTTGGCGCCGTCGACGCGTGCCAGCAAACGGTAACCGTCGAACTTGATCTCGTACAGCCAGTTGGCAGGGTCGGACGGTGGCGCGTCGACCAGGGTGGCGAGCTGCGGCTTGAGCGCGGGCGGCAGCTTGGCGCGCTTGATCCCTGGAATGCCGATGGGCTCGATTGGTGAGTTATCCGCCTTACGGGTCTTCATCGTGCGTTCGCCTCCATCCGGTGCTGGCAACTTCGCGACGCTATCGGGCAGCTCATCGACCACGCTGTACTCGGTGGCGGAGCGCTCGTATGCGTCGTGCTCCTTGATGAGCAGCCAGGGCGGTTGCTTGTCGGCGTCCCTGCCCTTCATGCGCACGAGGGTCCAATGCCCATGCAGCTTGTGGCCATGCACCTCGAACTTGAGCTTGCCGGTGCGATAGCCCTCGCGCGCGTCGCCGATCGGCGCCCAGGTGCCTTTGTCCCAGATGATGACCTTGCCGGCGCCGTACTGCTTATCCGGGATCTGCCCTTCGAAGCTGTTGTACGCGATGGGATGGTCTTCAACCTGCACTGCCATGCGCTTGTCCGCCGGGTCGAAGCTCGGACCCTTGGGCACAGCCCAGCTTTTCATGGTGCCGTCGAGCTCGAGGCGCAAGTCATAGTGCAGGCGCGTCGCCCAATGCTTCTGGATGACGAACTGCAGACCGCGCTTCGACTCTGCACGACTCTCGCCGCCGTCCTGCGGCTCCGGCGTGATCGAGAAGTTCCGCTTGGCTTTGTAAGGCCCGAGTGCATCGTGTTTCGCCATGGCGATGCAGCCTAAGCCCGAGTCCCCTTCATGCACTGTAGGACGGCGCAGCGTCGCTGCATGAGGTCAGGTTACAAGCCCGAGCCTTTGCCGGCGCGCAAGCTCTGCGCCGTGATGCGGCCGAGTTCTTCGGGACAGCCGGTTGGCGAAGAGTGTCGTGCTGCTCCGCGGCGGGGCAGCACTCTACCGCCGAGCACCTTGATTCGGGCCCGGTTCGGGAAGTCGACGCTCAGTGCTTGATCAGCAACTTGAGAACGTAGACGATGACCGCGCAGATCAGGATGGCGGCAACGATGCGCCCCCACGGCAGGCCGCCGTGCGACCGCGCCTGCACGAAATCCGCCCGGCTCAAAGGCGTGAACTTGCTGTGGTCCGGCTTGTCTCGCGCCCAATCATGGAAGTTGTCGCGTTCGGTGTTCATGTAAGCCATTGTATTTACACCTTGAAGCAGTGGTAACTCCATTCAGGGGCAAAAACATGCCTCTCGTCACCTGCTGCCAAGGGCGACTCAGCGTGCGCCGGTCGCGTACTTCGCTTCCAGCGCATCCAGCGCCGGCTTGCCTACCAGCCGCTGCCGCTCCGCGAACGACACGACCAGGGCAGGGTCCTCGTCGATGCACCCCGTCTCACGCAGCACTGTCAGCGCTTTCTGCATGCCAGCGACGGCGCCCTGCAACGCCGCGTTGGCATAGAGCACCAGGCCGTAGCCCAGCCCGGCCAGTTCGTTGGCGCTGAAGATCGGCGTCTTGCCGCCGATCACCATGTTCATCAACTGCGGCCGCGCCAACCGCTGCGGCAGCGCGCGAATCTCGTCGACCGTGGTCACGGCTTCGACGAACAGGATGTCGGCACCCGCTTCGCTGAACTTCTGCGCGCGTTCGAGTGCCGCCTCGAAGCCCTGAGTAGCGCAGGCATCGGTGCGCGCGAGGATGAGCAGGTCAGGGTCGGTGCGGGCGTCTACCGCGGCCTTGATCTTGGCGACGGCTTCGGCGGTGCTGATGACATCCTTGCCGGAGAAGTGGCCGCAGCGCTTGGGCGAGACCTGGTCTTCGAACTGGATGCAATCGGCGCCGGCACGTTCGAGCACGCGCACCGTGTGCCGCACGTTCAGCGCGTTGCCGAATCCGGTGTCGGCATCGACGATCAGCGGCAGGCTGACCGCGTCGCGGATTCGTGCCGTATGGTCTGCAATCTCGTGCAGGCCCATGAAGCCCTGGTCGGGCAGGGCGAACCACATGTTGGTGACGCCGGCGCCGGTGATGTAGATGGCCTCGAAACCCAGGTCCTCGATGACGCGGGCGGAGAGGGCGTTGAAGGCACCTGGCACCAGCACGCCGCGGCGCGCCTCGGCCAGCGCGCGAAGGGTTTTGCGTGGGCTGCTTGACATGAGGTGGAGGGTAACTCCCCTCAATCCTCAATCCTCAATCCTCCGCACTCGGTGCTCGCGCGACCAAGCAGCTGTGCGCCTCGCTGTAGTTTCCCGAGAGCCGGCCCCATCCGTTTGAACAGATTCCGAATCTTTTCAAGTGGATCCTGCGGGGTCAGGCTGCCCTGGCCGATAGCGGTGACGGCGAGTCAAAGAGTGCCCGGCAGCTGTATCAGTTGTCGGATATTGGCGCAAAACTTGAAAAAATGCAGCACTTCAGGCGCGAGCAACGACCGCTCCGTTGGTGGGATCAACCTGCTCGAACGGCACGGCGCCAGTGGCCTGATCGGCCTCCGGCGGGCTGCCGGCCTCGATGAAAAGGCGCTTGATCATCGGGTAGCGCGCTCGCACCTCGCGCTGTAGCGTCGAGATGGTGGCGGCCGCCTGGTCGGTGGCGGTGCCGTCGTCGAAGTCGAGATCGATGGTCACCAGCGCGTCATCGGGCCCGATGTACATCGACAGTATTTCCCCGACGCCGTTGACGCCCGGATGCGCCAGCGCCAAAGCACGAATCTCGCGCGCGGTTTCCGGGCGAATGCCCTCACCTATGAGCAACCCGCGCGACTCGCGAATGAGCAACACCGCCACGCCCACCAATAGCACCCCGATGACCACCGACGCCGCGCCGTCGAGCGCCGGCATCTCGAGCCGGTGACTGGCGTAGATGCCGACGGCCGCGACCAGCAGACCGGCCAGTGCCGCCGAATCTTCCGCCATTACCGTGTAGGTCGTCGGGTCCTTGCTGCGGTGGAGCGCTGTCCAAAACGGCTGCCCGTGGGTCTGGCCAATGAACTGCTTCAGTGCGATGGTGAAGCTCGTGCCTTCGAAGACGAAGGCGGCGGCCAGCACGATGTAGTTCCACATCGGATCGCGCATCGGCTCGGGATTGCGAATGTGCTGGATGCCTTCATAGAAAGACACGCCGCCGCCCAGACCGAAGATCAGTACCGCCACGATCAGGCTCCAAAAATAGAGCTCCTTGCCATGCCCGAAAGGGTGCTCCGGCGTTGCGGGCCGCTGGCTCAGCCTAAGGCCGACCAGCAGCAAGATGCCGTTGAAAGTATCGACCGCCGAATGGATGCCCTCCGACAGCATGGCCGAGCTGCCCGTAACGCCCGCGACGACGAACTTGGTGACGGCGATCGCCACGTTGGCGCCGATCGCGCCATAGATTGCAGTTTTGGATTCGGCCATGCGTGCATGTTGACGGAACCCGGTCGATCAGCGTGTGGGACTGTCGAGCATCAAGATGAACCAGCGCAATCCCTGCGTGTCCCAGATCTGCCGCCGTGCGGAATCGCGCGCGTACCGATGGCGTCTTTCACGCCGTCATTGTCTCCAGAACGCGAACACCGAGGTTCTTTTTTTGAGGGTTTTCCCTAGGTTTTCCGGTTCAAAATTCAGCCCATGGACAGCAATCGACACCACTTCCGGACCCGTCGAGTCATCCAGAACACCTAAGGAAATTGAAATGAACACCTCGAAGATCCTCGCTGCCGCTGCACTCACACTCTTCGCCGCCGCTGGCGCGCAAGCAGAAACCTATGACGGCGTGCACGCGCTGACGCATGAAGCAAACCGCACGCAGGTGCAGGCTCAGGCCGTTGTCGCCGCACACAGCGAAAACCCATACGCTGAAGGCGCCGACTCGGGTGTGCTGACGATCGCGTCGTCGACCGACCGCAGTGGTATCCGTGCGCAAGCCGTCGCTGCAGCGCACAGCCCTAATCCATACGCTGATGGCTACGGACAAGGCGTCTTGACGCTGGCCGGCAGCACGCTCGACCGTGCCACCGTGCGCGCACAAGCTCGCGCTGCGGCACGCGGCATCAACTCGGCTTCGCTGTAAAAGCCGGTGCGCGCCGGGACATAATCCTGGCGCGCAATTTGCATCCGGCAGAGCGCAGAGTAGAAGCGTTCAGCCCTGGGCGAGTTTTCGCATTTTTCGCACTCGCGGCAGGAAATTGCTCTTTCAAGTTCGTATCCCCACACGCAACCCGAAGGACTTTTCATGCTGGTCACCCAACAACCCGTTTTTCGCAAGTTCTGGCATGCCGTCATGCCGCTGACCGAACTTGCCAACGGCCCCAGACCTTTCAAGCTGCTCGGCGAAGACATCGTGCTCTTCATGGATGCCGACGGAGAGCCGGCCGCGCTGCGCGACCGTTGCTGCCACCGCACCGCGAAGCTGTCCAAAGGCTGGTGCGTCGATGCCGAAGGCAAAGCCTGCGGCCAGGGCGCGATTCAGTGCGGCTACCACGGCTGGACCTACGACCGCAGCGGCCAGGTCGTTCGGATTCCCCAATACGAAGCAGACCGCGCGATCTCGCCCGACTACAAAACGCCGGCCTACCACTGCACCGCTCGCTACGGCTTCGCCTGGGTGGCGCTCGAAGACCCGATCGCCGACATTCCGGCGATTCCCGAATTCGACGACCCGGGCTATCGCACGATCTTCCAGTTCTACGAAACCTGGAACACCAGCCCGATGCGCGCGCTCGAAAATTCGTTCGACAACTCGCACTTCAGTTTCGTGCATCGCGGCACTTTCGGCGTGGCCGCCAGCCCGAAGCCGAGCAAGTACAACCTGGTCGAGAACGACAACGGGTTCTATGCCGAGACGGTGATCGAAGCGGTCAACCCGGAGAAGTTTCACGCCATCAGCGGCGTGACCGAGCCGATCACGACGCGACACATGCGCAACGCCTACTTCTTGCCCTTCTCGCGCCGGCTCGACATCGAGTATCCAGCGCCAACCGACGGGGACGGACAGCCCGTCAAGCCGGGCAAGCGACACATCATCATCAACTGCTTCACGCCGATCGACGACGGCCGCATGCAGCTGTGCCAATGGCTCTTTCGCAACGACACCGAAGCCGACTGCGCCGCGCAGATGCTGACGGCCTTCGATGAAGAGATCACGCGCGAAGACAAGGACATCCTCGAATCGACCGACCCCGATGCGCTGGTCGACACGCGCCGGCGCGGCGTCGAATATTCGATGGATTCCGACCGGCCCGGCATGTTGATACGAAAGCATCTGATGCAATTGCTGTCCAAGCATGGCGAGGCCGAAGTCCACCGCGCCATGAAGGTCGTCACGCTACGGCAGGCCGCCTGATCAGACGGCTTTGTCGTCCTCATCACTGCTGCCCTCGAGCATGTCGCGCAGCATTGCAAGCGCCGCTTCCGCCGTGGGCGCCATGACGGTGGAGCGTGTCAGCATCAGGTTCATGCGCTGGCCCAGGCCTTCGACCAGCACGCCGCTTTGGGTCTCGCGCAGATTGCCGTCCGAACCTGGCGTGGTCGGGATGACCGCGGCCACGCGGCTGGCGTAGGTGCCTTCGGGCACGCCGTACGTGACCACCGGCTTCTGCAGGGCAGCGGCAAAGCCGACTTCGAAAGCCGTGCCCGAATCCGGCTCGACACCTCGAAAGCTCATCAAGTTGGCGATCACGCCATCGGCCTCTTGCATGAGCGCCACGTTGCCGTCGTAGATGCGCTGCGCCAGTTCATCGTCGGTTCCAACGAATCCTTCGGAGATCCCGCCATCGGACGGCACCAGGCCGACCATACCGAGTCGTTCGCAATGGGCCAGCAAGCTCTGGAAAATCTGCTTGCTGTCGGGAAAGAAAACGTCGGGTCCGGCGAGGTAGACGCGAGGACCGCTGGCTCTGGCTTTCATTTCTTGCATCCCATCTCAAGCCAGCGGCAGTTCGATAGTGCCAGCCAGCGGAACCTGATCGATGCGCTCGGCGCTGGCGATGACGATAGCGCGCTCAGACGAATTGGCACGTTCTCCCAGCACGCGCCACAGGCAGCGAATCGAGACCGCGTCGAGCGCACTCGTCGGTTCGTCCAGCAAGGTCAGCGCCCGACCGGAAGCCAGCGCGCTCGCCAGCCAGACCTTGCGCTTGGAGCCGGTCGACAACATGTACATCGGCTTGTCGATGTGCGGGGTCAACGAAAACCCATCGACCATGTCTCGCCACGCGCTCTCGTCGAATGCCGCGTCGCCCTCGCGCAAGGTCGCCGTGCATGCGCGCGCCGTCATCTGATCGAAAATCGATGTCCCTGAGTCGACGAAGAACACGTTGCGTCGATAGGCTTCAGGGCTCTCGTCCAATCGCCCGCCCGAGAGCGTCAATCGGCCGCTGGCGGGCTGCACGCCGGCCATGATTCGCAGCAAGGTCGATTTGCCGCCGCCGGTATCGCCGAACATGAGTGTCACGCCGGAGCCGATCGATGCAGACCAACCACTGGCAAGGGGCGGTTGCTCCGGATAAGTGAAGTTCAAATCCTGTATTTGCAGGAAGGGGGGATTCAACGCGATGTTCATCGGCGCCACCGTACCTCAATGCCGAAGCCGACCTGCGGAACCGCCGTTCAGCAGGCTCTTTGTAGGAAAGCTTCTCGTGTTGAGGCCGATACGTCGACGCGTTGCTCCGATGCGCGTTGAATACGCTCTACAAACACACCAACATCCCCGGAGTCACCATGCGCATCCACGTTCTTGCCATCGCCGTTTTATCTTTTGCCGTCCTGAGCGGTGCCGCCGAAGCCAAGGGCTGTCTGAAGGGCGCTGCAGTCGGTGGCGTCGCGGGCCACGTCGCCGGCAAGCATGGCGTATTGGGTGCCGCAGCCGGTTGCGCCATCGGCCACCACGAAGCCGCCAAGAAAGACAGCGAGTCTGCGGCCAAGGCGCAAGCTCAGGCAGCCACGCAATCCGCTGCAGCACCAACCCAGCCGCTGAAGAAATAAGACACCCGCAATCGACCCGCGTCGGCCAGCCGTTCGCTAGTCCGGAACGGACTCGCTGACGGCATCTGTGGGCTGCACAAACAACAACGCGCGCCCGCTTCCGCTCGACTTCGCAAGGTACATCGCCGCATCGGCAGCGCGCAACAGCGCATCGGCGCCCGTACCCGAGGCAGGGTAGAGCCCCACGCCTACGGAAGTGCCGAGGTGGAGCACGTGCCCTTCGATTTGCATCGGCGTGCGAAAGGCGTCGAGCAAGGTTTGCGCGAACATCATCGCGCCCGCCGGCCCGTCGACCTGACGCCTTAGGATCGCGAACTCATCGCCGCCCAGCCTCCCGACCACGTCGGATACATCGACCAGTCGCCGCATGCGATCGGCCACCTGCACCAGCACCTTGTCGCCGATCGCGTGACCGAAGTGATCGTTGATCGACTTGAACTTGTCGAGGTCGATGAAGTACACGGCAAAGATTTCACCGGTGCTTTGTGACTCATCCGTCGCGTCATGCAGCTCTTCGAGAAACACCTCGCGATTGGTCAGAGCGGTGAGACCGTCGTGCTGCGCCATGTGCCGAATACGCTCTTCACTGCGCTTGCGCTCGGTGATGTCGGCATAGGTGCGGACGACGCCGCCGCCTTCGATAGGCACGCTCTGGATTTCCACCACTTGCCCGTTCGGACGCATGCGGTCGTAGCTGTGCGGCCGATCGAGAATGCCGCCGCCACGAACAAAATCGAGCACATCCTGCGGCGTGTGCATGAACTCGTCGCTGGCCCATTGATGCGCCAGCACCTGGCTGAACGTCGGTCGAGACGCCATCAATTCCGGCGGCAGGTCGAGCAGTTCCATTGCACGTCGGTTGCAGACTTCGACCACCCGGTCGGCGTTCACCATCATGATGCCCTGCTCCATCCGGTCGAGCGTGGCTTCGAGCAGCATCGACTTGCTCTGCAACTGCGCCTCACTCTCCCTCGCGCGTGCTTCGGCAACGCTCAGGAGGTGGTGCTGGCGCTTGAGCAAGGTGATGTCGACATGCACGAAAAATCCCTTGCCATCGGGGCTGCGCTGCGCGATCACACGACTCCACCGGTCGCGGGGCAGCGGCAGTTCGAAGGGCGCGCCGGCAAAACGCATGTTGTCGACCAGCGTCGCCAGGCCGCGCTCGTACAGGGCCTGCTCTTCGCTTGCGTGCGCATCCCAGGCGGCGCGGTAGACGTCGGCAAACCCAGTGCCGACCGCCGCTGCCCTCGCAGCCACGCCATACATCGAAACGAATGGCTCGTTGACCCAGAGAATGCGGTCGGCAATATCCGTCACCATCACGCCGTCGGCCACGTGGTCGAGCAGTGTTGCTTCGACAATGACCTGCTCACTTGCCTGTCGGGTGCTGGCCGGTTCGACGTTCATGCCGTCTGCAGACTCCGTGGCTACGCTTACTTCGGGCTCAACCTTCCACAGGCGTACCCGGCACGCTCCCGGCACGGGAAACGCCGTCACCTGGAGGCGCCTGCCCAAATGCTCGAATGAAAAGGGGCGCTGCTGAGTGCGGTGGCGATCCAGGCCTTCCTGCACGTAACGCTCGATCAGCGGCAGCTCGTCCGGGCCCAGGCGCTCCCGATAGAAGCGGCTCAGATTGTCGACGTAAGGCTCACCCACATGAACGTAGGCTGCGTGCTCCGGAAAGAACTTCAGGAACGTCCGGTTCCAGAGCACGGTGGCATCGGCACTGTCGAAGACGCACATCGCAACGCCCAGCCCATCGAAACCTTCGGCCATCGGACGAAGCATGTTCAAGGTCTCGATCTGCCCCGTCTCGGGCGGCATAGGGTTGTCGGCTGCGTTCATTCCACCATCTCCGCATCGAGCTCGGCATCGAACTGTTCGAAGCTCACAGGCCTGCCGAAGAAGTAGCCCTGGCACAACAGGCAACCGTGTTTCTCCAGAAACTCCAGCTGCTCCTGCGTCTCGACCCCTTCGGCGACGATCGACAGATCCAGGCTTTTCGCCATGCCGATGATGGTCTGGATGATGAGTTCGACCTTGGGGTTGACGCCGATGCCATGCACGAAGAACTTATCGATCTTTACCTGATGCAGCGGCAATTGCGTCATGTACGACAGCGACGAAAAACCGGTGCCGAAATCGTCCATCGAAAACTGGATGCCGATGGCGGCCAGCGATCGCATCTTGCGGATCGTCTCGCTCACTTTGTCTTGCAGCAGGCTCTCGGTCAGTTCGAGCTTGAGCCGCGACGGGTCGGCGCCGGTGCGGATCAGCACGTCGCGAACCTGGTCTGCGAAGTCGTCGCGGCGGAACTGGCGCGCACTCACGTTCACCGCGAGCACCAGATGCGACCGCTTCGGATGGTGGCTCCAGCGTTCCAGCTGCGTGCAGGCCTGCTCCAGCGCCCACAAACCGATGGGCACGATCAAGCCGGTCGTCTCGGCCAGCTCGATGAAGCCGGCCGGCGGCACCATGCCGCGATGCGGATGCATCCAGCGGATCAGGACTTCGGCACCTATGACCTCGCCTTCCGAGGTTACCTGCCGCTGGTAGTACAGGACAAACTCTTTGGCCGACATGGCGGTGTGCAGTTCGTTCTCGAGCGTGGCGCGCGCGGTGATGGTGGTCTGCATCGCCGTCTCGAAAAAATGCATGGCGTTGCCGCCCGCCGTCTTGGCGTAGTAGGTGGCGATGTCGGCCTGCTTCAGCAATTCTTCGAGCGACAGGTCCTGCGCGCCGAAGAGCGTGGCGCCGATGCTGCAGGTGATGTGGTGCTGCTGGTTGCCGAGCTCGAACGGCTGCTGCAGTTCCGACAGGATCGCCTCTCCCAATGCCTTGGTCTGCATCGCTGCGACAGCCGGGTCTTCGCTTAGATTCTCCAGCAGCATGACGAATTCGTCGCCGGCCAGCCGGGCCACGGTGTCGCCGTCGCGCATGCTCACCAAAAGCCGGAAGGCAACCTGCTTCAAAAGCAGATCGCCGATGATCTGGCCGCGTGCGTCGTTGAGCGTCTTGAAATGGTCCAGATCCAGAAACAACAAAGCGCCCTGGCGCGGGCGGCGAGCGTTGTTGTCCGTAGCCGCCTGCAACCGATGCAGCAGCAGCCGCCGATTCGGCAGCCCGGTCAGGTTGTCGTAGAACGCCAGATGCTCGATTTCGCGTGCAGCCGATTTGCGCTCGGTGATGTTGCGCAGGATCACGATGAAGCGCGCATCGGCCCCTTCGCCCACGGCCTTGCGCGAGACCGACATTTCGAACCAGGTGGTGCCATGCGCCGCGCGCCGCTCGAACTGGCGTCCGGTCGAAAAGCCCGATACATAAGTCTCTTCGAGCGCCGACATGACTTCGGCTGCGGCATCGGGCGGCAACAGATCCGAGATCAGATTGCCGACCGGGTGCGCCACGTCGATCGCCGGTTCGAGCGTGCGGGGCGAATGAAAGCGATGGCAGCGGCCATCGAGCCCCAGCTCGAGCAGCACGTCGGGCAAGGCGTCGAGCGTGGCCTGCAGTTGCGCCTTGCCGTCGATCACGTCGGCGATGTGACGCCGCCTCTCCGTGACGTCGCGGTACACGCACACCAGGCCGCCATCCGGTGTGCGGCTCTTGACTGCCAGCACGACCTGCCCGCCTTCGAAGGTGAGTTCGCGCTCGCCCTGCCTGGGCCGCTGGCGCCGGTCCGACTCGGTGCGCACGTCGTCGTCCTGATTGACGATCTCGGCGCGCACATGGGGCGCGCCCGCGTCGATGATCCGGTCGAACGGCAACAGCGGCGCCATCATGTTCCGTGCCCATGGGAAGGTGTCGACGAAGCGGCGGTTCCATGCGAGCACGCGATCTTCGGAGTCGAGCAGCACGAAACCGTCGACCATCGACTCGAGTGCCTGGTCGAGCGTGACCCGCGAATGCCATTGCCGCCGAAAGTGCAGCTGCGTCAGGTAGGCCACCCCCAGGATCATGAGCATGAAAACCGCGGCTGCGCCCAGAATGAAAGTGCGCTGCCGTCGCCATTCGTACAAGGCCGAACTCAACGGGATGCTCGCGACGATCAGCAGGTTGCGATGCAACGTCGGCCTCGCCACGACCAAGGCAGGCTCGCCGCTCAGGCGAGCCGGCAGACGCTGCACCTGTCCGGCGCTGCCGCGCTCGCTCAGCGCCGGCAGGATAGGCCGACCCGAAAGGTCGTCGCGCGGCGGCATGCTGGCGAGCATCGGACCTGCATCCTGCTCGAGCGTCACTTCGAGACCCCTGATGTCCGTGCCCTGGGTCAGGACGGTGGTCAGCAGGGACAACTGCACTTCGGCAATGGCCACGATGTGGTTGCCGTCCGCTAGCTGCAGATCGCGTGCGAAATAGACGACTCGCTGCGATGTCAACGAACTCACCGACGGCGTGCTGATCTCCAGCGACGAGGCAGGCTGCGCGAGCACTTGCTGCAGAAAGCCGGTCGGCAGCCGGACCACGAGCCGGGTGCCGCGCCGCTCCGACGTCGCCACCACGTCGCCCCTGGCATCGACGAAGGCGATGTACCTGACCAGCAAGTTTTGCCGCACGATCTTCTGCATCAGCTGTGCCACGTCGGTTCGCGATGCATCGGCTGTGACTGTCGCGAGCGTGGAGGTTTGCAGAGGCTCGCTCAAACTTGCCAGCAACAAGTCGACGCCCAGCAAGCTGCGATTGAGCGCGGCCTCCGAGCCTCTGACGAAGCGTACGGCCTGGCTCTCGCTGTCAGCCAGCGCCTTGTCGCGCATCTCGGATGTCAGGATCACCGCAGTGCCCAGGACGGCCAGCAGGAACAGGGCTGCGACGCCGTAGATGACGGCGATGAATCGGCGAGGCAGCAGGTTATTCACTGGATCGCGGGCGCCTTGATGTCCACCGCGGGACCAATGGTCTTTTCCCACAGTTGAGCGCAGGCTGCGCCGCACCGTTGCACCCAGGGTCCGAGCACGTTGGAGGTGAAGATCTCGCGGCGACGGCGCTCATCCGCAACGGAAGGCCGCGCCACAGTCATCGTGCCGCGCGTGCCGCGAACACAGGTGTCGGCGCCGCTGTTGCAGGCCACGCCGTCGCCGGTTTCACGCTCCGATTCGGCCCACACCGTGGCTTCGAGTTTCGGCAACTCGGTCTTCAGGAGTGCCTTCAAATCCGGCGGCAGCGTGTTCCACATGTCCTTGTTGGCGCCGAACACGGCCAGCCCCCAAGTCACCGGCATCGTGTACAGCGCGCCGGTGATCTTGTGCAGCCCCATGGTGTTGCCCGACATCGCGCCGGTGACGGCGCACTCGGTGTTGTCCGAGTTCATGTTGGACATCAGCGAAGCGAACTCGATGACCACCGGCGTCGCCTTGAGGGCACTGAAGAAATCCGCTTGGCTCACGCTCGAAACACGGGTACGCCGACCGGCGAGATCGGACAACTGCGTCACCGGCCGTTTGCAGAAGATGACCTGCGCCGGATAGACATAGACCGCAAGCAGCTCGACATTGAATCGATCGCGCAAGGTCTTCTCGAGCGTGGGTCGAAAGGCGCCGATGACGCGGCGCATCGTCGCCATGTCGGGATTGAGGCCAGCCAGATCCGCAGCGCCCAGTTCAGGCTCTTCGCTCGACACCTGGCTCAGCAACGCGGTACCGAATGGAATCACACCCAGCTTCATGAGGTTGAGCATCTCCTCACCCGGGACCCCTGCCTGGTTGAACGGCACGATGCTCGCGCTGTATTTGCCGCCGCTCAGACGGGCCAGGTCTTGCGCCCAGAAGCGCTCTTCATGCAACGTGTACTGGTTGACCGCTGCCAGTCCACCGACGATTCGCAGCCGACGTTCAGCGCCTGGTTCGCCCGCGCGCACGAATCCCGTGCCGAGCACGAGTGTTGCGACGTAAGCCAAAAGCATGCATCGCCGCACCGAGGCGAAACAACCGAATTTCATGGTCTCGATCATGGCCTCTAACTGGCCAAAGACACATCAAATTACAACCAATCGACGCACATTTTTCACGCGACGTGGTCTCCACGCGCCAGGTAATGCCGCGCCTTGTCTGCATACATGGCCTTGTCGGCGCGCTGAAGTGCCGAATCGAGGTGCTCGCGTGCTTCGCAGGTCGCTGTGCCGATGGCGAAGCTCAACACATGACCGCTTTGCCCGGAATAGAACTGGTTGTTGAGTTCGAGCAAGGAGAGGATCCGGTCGCGCATCGCTTCGGCACCCCGCTCGTCGGTCTTGGGCATCAGCACCGCGAACTCGTCGCCACCGATGCGCGCAGGCCAGGCCGGCGCATCCACCGCCATGCTCAACACCTCGCCCGCGCGCCGCAGCAACACGTCGCCGGCGGCGTGGCCGGCTTCATCGTTGACGTGTTTGAGCCCGTTGAGGTCGATGGCCAGCATCGACACCGGCCACGGGCCTTTGCGTGAAAGCCGGTTGAGCTCTTCGGAATAAAAAGTGCGGTTGTTCAACTGGGTCAGCACGTCGTGCTTTCCGAGGTATTCGAGGTAGGCCTCGGCCTTCTTGCGGGCGGTGATGTCGACCAGCGACACCAGCACCAGATCCCATGTGGCAAGTCGGTCTTCAAGCACGGCGAACTGCATGTGGATGTTGATGGTGTCGCCCGCCAGCGAGTAGTTGACGACCTCGCGCTGCTGCAGCGTCTTGCCATTCCACAGGTCTTGCAACTGGTCGGCGAAAGACTCCGTCATTTCGTCGCGAAAAACGCGCGAGAGGTTGTGCAGCAGCATGTCCTTGTCGGTGGCCACGAACATTCGCAATGTTTCGCGGTTGACGTCGATGACGCGGATCTCCTGCATGCAGCGCGTGACGAACTCGGGGTGCACCTTGATGAAGGTCGCAAAGTCGTCGATGCCGCGCTCGCGGATGTCGTCCAGCAACAGCTTGACTGCGCTGAAGTCTTCGACCCACAGCGAGACCGGCGAGTGCTCGAACAGGCCGCGCGCATAGTGCTCGCTCTCGATGCGCTCCCGCTCCGCACGGACGCGTTCGGTGATGTCGTCGAGCGACACCAGCACGCGATCCCATGTGGTCTCGTGACCCGGCAGCACCCGCACGCGCACCTGCACGTCGAGGCGGCGGCCGTCCAGCGCGTAGTTCACCGTCTGGTTGTCGAAGCACAGATGGCCTTGCCACAGTTGCGTCAGTTCGTGGACGACTGGCGCAGCCATGTCGCCGCGAAACACCTTGTCGAGTTGCGACAGCAAATGCTCCTGCGAGTCGGCCGAAAAGAGAGAAAGCGTACTTTGGTTGACACGCAGCACGCGCCACTGCGCCATGCATTCACGAACCCGTTCAGGGTCTGCTTCAAGATGCGCTGCAATGTCCTCGACGCCCTCGGCGCGCCAGCGGTCGAACAACTGCTTCAACCCGCTGTAGTCCTCCAGCCAGAGGGACACGGGGGCCAGGTCGAACATCGATTCAAAATCGGTCATGGACTCCATCGGTCGGCAATTCCTCTGTCTTGATGACAGACGTTAAACGTTGCTGGTCGCGCGCACTTCGTCGATCGTGGTCTGGCCCGCCAGCACCTTGTCGATGCCGTCTTGCCGCAGCGTTCGCATGCCTTCGCGCATGGCGGTCTCTTGCAGCTCTTCGGCGCGCGCGCCGTTTTGCACCAGGCGGCGCAGCGGGCGCGACATGACCATCAGTTCATGAATGCCGACGCGCCCCTTGAATCCGGTGTCGCCGCACTGCTTGCAGCCCACGCTTTGGTACATCTGCAGCGCGCCGTCACGGGCAGAACGCGTGAGCCAGCCGCTGCGCACGGTGTCGTGATCGGCCGCCATCTCCGTCGCTCCGAAGGAGTGCATGTAGTCCGACAGCAACTCGTCGACCTCGGCCCCGGTCGCCGGTCGGCTGGTCACGCAATGCGTGCACAGGCGGCGCACCAGACGCTGCGCCAGCACCGCCAGCAACGAGTCCGCGAAGTTGAACGGGTCCATGCCCATGTCGAGCAGCCGCGTCACGGTCTCGGGCGCGCTGTTGGTGTGCAGCGTAGACAGCACCAGGTGGCCGGTAAGCGACGCTTCGATGGCGGTCTTGGCGGTTTCTTCGTCGCGGATTTCGCCGACCATGATCACGTCGGGATCGGCCCGCACGAAAGCCCGCAGCGCCTTCGCAAAGGTCCAGTCGATGCGCGGATTGATCTGCACTTGCCGCAAACCGACCTGCGTGATCTCGATCGGGTCTTCGGCCGTCCATATCTTCCGCTCGGGCGTGTTGATGTGCATCAGAGCCGAGTGCAGCGTCGTGGTCTTGCCGGAGCCCGTAGGTCCCACGCAAAGCACCATGCCGTAAGGCCGTTCGATTGCCGCCTTGAGCTGCGCCAGGTTGCGCTCCGACAAGCCCAGCGCGTCGAGCGCGATCGGCTTGGCAGAGGCCAGCAACCGCATCACCACGTCTTCCAGGCCGTTGTTGGTCGGCACGGTCGCCACCCGCAGTTCAAGCCGATGCTGTGGTGAAAACTTCGAGAAATTGATCTTGCCGTCTTGCGGCTTGCGCTTCTCGCTGATGTCGAGATCGCACATGATCTTGATGCGGGCGATGAGCGCGTTGCGGTAGTTTGGCGGCAGTTCCAGGTACGTGTAGAGCCGGCCGTCGCGCCTGAAACGGATGCGGATCTTTTCGCGGCCCGGATAGCTCTCGATATGAATGTCGGACACGCCCTCGCGATGCGCTTCCAGGATCATGCGGTTGATCATCCGCACCAGCGAGTTGTCGGACTGCTCGATCGGCGCGTCTTCGTCGGACGAAGGCTGGCCTTCTTTTTCGAGCGTCTCCAGCAGCTCGTTGGTGCCGGTGATGTCGAACTCGATCGGCCGGTCGAGGTCGGCGCTCGCCGGTCCCACTTCGGTCGCACCGATCTTCTCGTAGGCCTTGAACAGGATCGCGTTGAGGTCGGCGTATTGCCCGAGCACCGGCACCACCTTGATGCCGGCGATGAATTCCGCCTCGTCGATGGCCGCGTGCCGGTTGGCCGGATCGTCGAGCGCCACGATCAGACGCCCTTCGTTCACCATCAGCGGCATGACCTGAAGGCGTCGTGCGGCACCGTGGCTGATCTTTCGCAGTGCCTCCGCCGCGGGCGTAAAGAGCTGCAGATTGACCAGTGGATATCCCATCTTGCGGGCCAGTGCAGTCTGCAGGTCCAGCCGCTTGATGACGCCCATGCGAATCAGCGTTTCGCCGAGCGGCACGGTACGGTCGAACTGTTGCTGGGCCAGGCCGTCGCGCAACTGCTCTTCGGTGATGAGGCCGAGCGAGATCAGCGCCTGGCCGATGCGTACCATCGGCATGCGGCTCTGTGCTTCGAGTTGCGCCACCAGTTGCTCCGGTGTAACGACTTCGGCTGACAGCACGGACTCGCTCTCGCGATCCGGCGATGCCGCACCGGAAGCCTGGTCCTCGGCTGGTTCCACGTCGAGCGGCTGCAAGCTCAAGGAAGGTTCGGCAGGCGCGTCTGGCGCCGATGCATCCGGCTCGGACAACAACACTTCCTTGAAGCTGCTGCGCGGCACGAAAAGCCGCACCACCGAGTTCTTGTCTTCACCGGCGACAAAAAGAAAAAGCCCCGGAGCGGTCTTGCGCTGGCCCAGCGATTCGCCCTCTAAAACACTGCCGTCGTTCCAGGTGATCTTGAAGGACGACCACTTCGCGGTGCCGGCGGCGGTCCCGATGGACAGTGGCCGTGTCAGGCGCAGCATGCGGAACTGATTGAAGCGCACGGTGGTCGCTCGGCTCGACTGATTGAGCTGCACATGAACCGCTTCTTCTTTCGGCAAGAAGCGCGTCAGCTTGCCAACCACGCGCTGGTTGTTCGCGCCAAAGAACTCGCAGGCCGGCGCGTCGTTGATGACGGCGTTCGGTGCGAAGCCCGGCGCGACCGGGTTCGGCCACGTGAAGCCACTGGCTTGGGCAGACTCGTCGGCGGGGCTTTCCAGAGCGGCCGCCCCGGCTGAAGATGGCTTTTCAACTTGCATCCCGGCGATGCTACGCCTGCTGAAACGCAGTCCGAGTCGGTCCCGGCATTTTTTGAAAGTCACAGGGAGTCAAAACGCCGCAAGCATGTCGCTCGCAAGTTCCTCGAAGAGCTGCATGTGCAGTTCGAAGGCGCGGCGGGCCTCGGCCACGATGGCTCGCGCAGTCGCTTCGGCAGGCTGCAGTTGTTCGAGCCCTTCCCGGTAGGCACGCTTCAACTGCACCGTTTCTTCCGATGTGCCGAACTCATAGAACGCTGTCCCTTGTCCGGGCGGCAGCGCCATGCTGTCGCGCACGATGCGTCGCAGCATCTGCCCGCCGCTCAGGTCGCCGAGGTAGCGCACGTAGCTGTGCGCGGCCAGCAATTCGGGCTGTGCTTCGTCCAGCGTGCAAAGTCGCGCCACGTAGTCCACGGTGGCCGGCTGCATGGCGTAGGCATCGGCCCAACCGGCGCCGTGCAGTGCGTCGAGGTCGGCTTGCAACGGCCCTTCGCGCCGCAACTGGGAAAAGGACAAAGGAGACAGAAGCGGATCGCTCGCATGCCGCTCGAGCGCCGGCTCCAGCGCGGCATAGATCGCATGCAGGTTGCGCAGCATGGCGCAGTAGGCCTGTCGTTCCATCCGCCCGCGGAGCAACGCGCCCATGAAGGCGCTGCGCTCGGCTTGTGTATGCAATTCGCGGGTTTCGGTTCTGAGGGATTCGGAAAGACTGGGCTTCAAGCCGGACTCCCCGTGGCCGACATGGCCACGCATCCCTTCGATCATAGGCAGCGGAACGACCCGCATGCGCGAACCGCAACAAGCGAGCGATGTCACTTCGCGCCAATCCGATCGAGCTTCGCGACCGCATCGCTGTCCAGCGTCAGATCGACCGCTGCCAGGTTCTCGTGCAGATGCCCCACAGACGATGTGCCGGGAATCAGCAGGATGTTCGGTGCACGTTGCAGCAGCCACGCCAGAGCGACCTGCATCGGCGTCGCGCCCAGCGAACTGGCAACGTCGGACAGAGCCGTCGACTGCAATGGGGTGAAGCCGCCGAGCGGAAAGAACGGCACGTAGGCGGTGCCGTATTTCGCGAGGTCGTCGATCAACGCGTCGTCGTCCCGATGCGCCAGGTTGTACAGATTCTGCACGCAGGCGATCTTGCAGATGCGGCGTCCATCGGCGATCTGCGTGGGCGTCACGTTGCTCAGGCCGATGTGATGCACCAGGCCTTGCCGTTGCAGTTCGGCCAGGGCGGCGAGCGGCTCTTCCAGCGAGCCCTCGGCTGGCCCATGCACGTCGAGCATGCTGCGCAGGTTGACGACTTCCAGCACGTCGAGCCCGAGGTTGCGCAGGTTGTCGTGCACGGCCTGCGTCAGCTCCTTGGGCGACATGGCCGGAATCCACGAGCCGTCTTCGCCGCGGCGGGCACTGATCTTCGTGACGATGACCAGATCGTCGCGGTAGGGGTGCAGCGCCTCGCGGATGATCTGGTTGGTGATGTGCGGGCCGTAGAAGTCGCTGGTATCGATGTGGTCGACGCCGCTTTCGACGGCAGCACGCAGCACCGCGACAGCGCCTGCGCGGTCCTTCGGCGGCCCGAAGACGCCGGGGCCTGCGAGCTGCATCGCGCCGTAGCCGACGCGCTTGACGGTGCGGACACCGAGAGTGAATGTTCCTGCTTTTCCGATATCGATCACGATGGTTCCTTTGCGGTTTGACTTGGCGTCTGGCGATCAATGTAGGTCGCATCGACTCGGGCGATAAGATGCCGCGCTCGGCACAGGCTGTACGGAATCTCGAACAATGGCGGCAGACCTCGGTGATCTCACGGCGCTGGTCGCGGTCGCGCGTGCAGGCGGCTTTCGCGAAGCGGCCCGCCTCACCGGCAGCAGTGCCTCCAGCCTCAGCGAAGCGGTTCGCCGACTCGAAACCCGGCTCGGCGTGCGGCTGCTCAACCGCACCACCCGCAGCGTCGCGCCGACCGAAGCCGGTGCGCGGCTCATCGACCGGCTCGGCCCGGCGCTGCTCGAGGTGGAGGCCGCACTCGACGTCGTCAACGGCTTCAGGGATCGCCCCGCGGGCACGCTCAGGCTCAACGTGCCGATCAGCGCCGTGCGCCTCGTGTTGCCACGCATCGTGCCGCCGTTTCTGGCGGCCTACCCCGACATCGTTCTCGACATCGTGGCCGATGACAGCTTCGTCGACATGCTCGCGGCCGGCTGCGACGCTGGCATCCGTTACGACGAACGGCTAGAGCAGGACATGATCGCCATCCCCATCGGCCCGCGCGAACAGCGCTACGCGACAGCGGCATCCCCGACGTATCTCGACCGCCGCGGCCGCCCCGAGCATCCGCGCGACTTGCTCGACCACGACTGCTTGCGCGGCCGCTTCGCCAGCGGTGCGATGCCGGTCTGGGAGTTCGAGCGCGACGGCGAGGTCGTGAAGGTGGACCCCACCGGACCGCTCATCGTGCGCATTGGTGCCGCCGTCGACCTCGCCGTCGATGCCGCGATCGCGGGCACAGGCGTAATCCAGCTGTTCGACGACTGGTTGAAACCGCACCTCGACAGCGGCGCGCTGGAGCCGGTGCTGCAGTCATGGTGGCCGCGGTTCTCAGGCCCGTTCCTCTACTACCCTGGCCGCCGATATCTGCCGGCGCCGCTGCGGGCGTTTGTTGATTTCATCCGGGTTTCGTAGATCAAGATTGAACAAAACCGGCATTTTGCAAAGCAATAGGGAAGCACTGGCCGCGTCGGCGAATCCGGCCCACGACCTCGCGGCGCTCGAAGGTGAAGTTCAGGCGGCTTCGCGCAGGGGAGCCAAGAGCCATGCCTGAAGGCGCCGTGCCTGGACCTAGTTTCTACCGCCTATAAGTCCGTTGTCGAGATCGACGGACATCCATGGGTGGTCAAGTTCGGTGAGGGGGAAGACGAAGACACGCCTCTCATCGAGCAGGCCACGATGCCGGAAATCGCCTCGGTGGTCGAAGACTGGCACAGGTGATCTGATGGCCGACGGCATACCGCCGACGCCGAACGTCAAGCGCCCGCTCGCACGCTGCCGAAATCGGTGAAGGCGTCGATGACGCCATCGGCATCGACATCGCGCACCGGCTCCCCGTGGTTGTAGCCATAGGTCACCAGCACGACGGGGCAACCGGCCGCGCGCGCGGCGCGCGCATCGTTGCTGGAGTCACCGAGCATCAGCGTGCGGGCTGGTGACGTTCCGAGGTATTCGCAAGTCTTCACCAACGGCATTGGATCGGGCTTTTTGCGCTCGAACGCATCGCCACCGAACACCACCTCGAAGAAGCCGTCGAGTCCTTTTGCCGCCAGCAGCGGACGCGCGAAATCGGTCGGTTTGTTGGTGATGCAGGCCAGGCGCAACCCGCGGGACCGAAACAGTTCCAGGCCCTCGCGCACGCCCGGAAAAACGGCTGACTGCTGCCCGTTGACGAGGCGGTAGTGATACTGGTAAGACGTCCAGGCCCGATCGAAGAGCGACGCTGTTCGCGCGGCTACGGTTGGCGCGAGCACATGGTCGAGTACCGAACTGATCAGGTGTTCGGAACCCTTGCCGACCATCGGCTCGACGGTCTCGGCGGTGATGCCGGGCAGGCCGAGTTCGTTCAGCATGAGGCCGAGAGCGGCCACGAAATCGCCCAGCGTGTCGACCATCGTTCCGTCGAGGTCGATGATCGTGGCGTCGTAGCGAGACAGGTCGAAGACAAGTGATTTCACGACGCCGATTTTATTTGCGCTCGGCGTCGACCCTGGCGGCTGTTACCGCTTGGCTGCGCGCAGCGCGGCGCGCAAGGCCAGATAGCCTGCCACCCACGCGGCGGCAGTGTCGGTTTCCGGCTCGCCGATCCGCCTCGGCTTGAAGCTGAATCCATCCTCCAACGAGCCGTCTTCCTCGAGCAACATCCAGTGGAATTCCCCTGGCTCTAGCTCCTTGACAGCGAGAGCCAACGATGTGGCGGCGTTCATATGTGCTTCCCGTGTTTACGTGAAGTCGACAGTTTCTGGCTGAGAAGTTGCATCTCATAGGAAGCTGTGCACAGAATCCGGCCTCAATTTCGGGCCAGCTGCATCATTCGTCCAACAGTGTCGAATGTTTCTCATTGTTCGATAACGAACATACCTAATGTGCTTCGAGTGAGCTGCCTGCAGCTATTTGCGCCGTAACTGCAGGGGCACATCCGGCGCAGTCGGTACGTGTTCTTCCAGGTCGTCGACGATCCAGTTCGGCACTGAAGAAACCCCTTGGGCAACCACCTCGCTGTATTGCTGATCTCCCGACACAAAACACATCGCACATCCACCGAGGTCAACGACGTCACCGTCGGCCAGAGTCTGCGTCACCACGCGCTGGCCATTGACGAAAGTGCCGTTACGGCTGTTGGTATCACGGATGGTCACGAAGGCTGCATCGACAGTGATCACCGCATGTCGACGGCTCGCAGCGATGTCGTGGAGCACGATGTCGTTATGCAGGCTTCGGCCGAGGGTGGTTTCCGGGGCGGTCAACTCGACCGATTCAAGGTCGCCACCGGATCTCGTCAGTATCAGTTTGGGCATGGTGTCCAACGCCGGGTTGGCAACCGAAAAGTCCGCCGCGACCTGCGAGCTTCATGATAACCACGCGGCCCGCACCGGCGCAGCAGCTTGCGCGATCAGTGTCCTGCGCGGGAGCGGTGTAGCGCCTCGGAGCGCGACTCGATCACCGCGTAGTCAGCGACCGCAGCCAGCAGCAAATCCGCGTCGACACGGTGCTTTCTTGCACTCGCACGCACGTCGTCTGCCAGTGCGGTCGACGGATCTCCTTGCGCGCTGCCGAGCCGCGTCGTCGCCGCCGAGAAGGTCTCGGCGAGATCGCGAATTTGCTGCGTATACCGGGCGGCATAGCCTTCCAGCAGCTGCTCGATGCTGGAATCCTGCACTGCACTCCCGGTGACAGCGGATTTTTCAGATTTGTCGAACGTCATGCGACGCACTCTACGGTCAATCCAAAGGCGCTCGTGTCAGCCAACGCCACGAACTTCAAGGCGCAGCGCACTCGAAACTTGCAGCGCGCCTGGGGTCACCCTGCCCTCGGTATTTGACCAGTGTCGGCCAACGGCACATCGGCCGCGCCAGGGTTTCGGCAAACGGTGCCACGGCCTGCAGGTCGACTTGCACCAGATCTTGCGGCGCGTGTGCGCGCTCGACCCAGTCGGTCAGCGTCTGCAGCATGTCGACGCTCACGGGCGCCCCGGTGCCGACATGGTCGGCGCCGGGCGTGGTGTAGAGCCGCACAAAGGAATCTGCGCGCTCTTGACCCATGCGCGCCACCACCGAGCGGTAGTAGTCGATTCCCGCATACGGGTTTTGCGCGTAGTCGGCCAAGTGCTCGCTGATCACCAGCTTGCCGCCGCGTGCGCGAAAAGCCGACAGATCCGGATCTGTCGAGTCCATCAGTGCAGAAACTTCGCGCACGCGGGGTGCGAAATCCTCGGGCCGGAATCGGCTCGGATCGAACGCCGGATCACGCGCGTAGAAATATTGAATTGCGCCATTGCCATAGAGCCAGGCACGGCTGCTGGTCGGCCCGACCGGCAACGACTGTCGCGCGGTACCGGTCTGCCAGCTGACATAGCCACCCACCGGCCCGGTGCCAGAAGCAGCCTCGCCGCCCCATCCCCAACCCGGGTAGCTGCGAATGCCGTTGGCCAGCGGAAAGCTGAATTCATACGGTGCATGCAGCGTTCGCACCGCCTGAACCTGCGCATCGCTCAGGCAGTCGGTCGTGGCTGAACCCGTGCAGCGCAATGTCGCAGGATCGAACAGCTTGCCGCACCCCATCGGGTTGCCGACGATGCCATCGACCAACCCGTCGAGCGCATCGCAACGGGCCAGCACCGCGCTCGCCAGCAGCTTGACGAGCGGCGGCGGCAGCCAGCCGTCGCCGGTTTGCGTGGCGCCCATGCGCGTGCCGGCCGCCTGCAGGCCGGCCCAGTTGATGACCGGCACGCGGCTGAAGATGCCGTCGAAATCCTGCGGATAGCGCTGGGCCAGCGTCAGCCCTTCGCGGCCGCCCTCGGAGCTGCCCATGAAGTAGAGCTTGGCCGGAGCTTGCCCGTAGCGGCGCTTCATCAGATCCACCGAAACGTCGCGCACTTTCTTGTACGACGCGTGCGCGAAATTGACGAGCGCCTCGTCGTTGAGCGCGAAGGCCTGGAGCGCGACACCGGGCGCGTTCTGGTGGCCCGAGTCGGTACCGACGGTGACGAATCCGCGCGCCAGCGGCGACGGCTGATCGATGCGCGCGGAAGGTGGCAGCCCGACCGCGTTGATCAACACGCCGTTGAAACCACCTCCGCCGTACTGCAAAGAGCGGCCGTTCCACTGGCTCGGCAGATTCACCTGAAAGCGGATCGGCGGCGCCGCCGGATCGACAGACTGCACGGCACCCAGGACCCTGCAGTACTGCGGCGTGGCAGGCACCACCACCACTTCGGGTGGTGGCGGAACAAAGGGCAATGGATTCGTCAATGAGAGTTCGCTGGCTGACACCAGCGTGGCCGATTCGATCACCGCGCCCGAGCTCGGCAGGCCGATGGCCGCGGCTGGAATCGGCTGCATCATTGCAGCGCACGCAGCCGCCGGATCGGCCACGGCGCGGACCGAGCCGGTGCCTGCGCAGCCGGCCAGCAGCGCGACGGTGAGGGCTGCCAGCGGAGCCAGCGGCGCAGTGCCGGCACGCGCCCACGCGGTCGTCGATTGCTTCATATGTCTCCTGTTGTTTTTTGAAATCGGGTGCCAGTATGAAGCAGCGCGATGTGTCACGTCGGGCCGCATTCCGCCATGTGCGAGCCGCTTGTTGCAACGAAAATAGACGCCATGCAAATGCCTCCGTCGACCCCTTTCCAGATCCGGCAATTCGATGTCTTCGTGTTTCGCGCGCCGGCCGACCCGCCGGTGCAGACCTCGTTCGGAATCATGCGCGACCGCCCTGCCGTTCTGGTGCGCCTGACCGATGCCGACGGTCATGTCGGCTGGGGCGAGATCTGGTGCAACTTCCCCACCGTGGGCGCAGAGCATCGCGCGCGGATGGCGTTGGCTTACTGCAAGCCGGTGGTCATGGCGCACGCCTGGACGCACCCGCGCGAGGGCTTCGAAGAACTCACGCGCCGCTTCGCCGTGCTGGCGATTCAGACTGGCGAATACGGTCCGTTGCATCAGATCGTCGCCGGCGTCGACACGGCGATGTGGGACCTCTTTGCGCGCCGCGCCGGCAAGCCGCTCTGGCAACTGCTGGGAGATACCGATGGCGCAGAAGACGGTGCGCATGCCCCACCGATCCAGGTCTACGCCTCCGGCATCAACCCGACCGAGCCCGACCGACTGGCGCTGCAAAAACGTGACGAAGGCTATCGTGCGTTCAAGCTCAAGGTCGGCTTCGGCGCCGAGCGCGACCTCGCCAATCTGCGCCTGTTGCGCGACGCACTGGGCAACGAAGCGACGCTGATGGTCGATGCCAACCAGGCCTGGGATTTCGACGAGGCGCGCCTTGCCGGCCAGCGCATGGCGGGCTTCGATCTGCTATGGATGGAAGAGCCGATGCGTGCCGACCAACCGGCACCACGCTGGACCGAGCTCGCGCAGACGCAACCGCTGACCCTGGCCGGCGGCGAGAACCTCACCGGCCTGTCGCAGTTCCGCGAGTTCATCGCGGTGAAAGGGCTGTCGATCATCCAGCCCGACCTCGGCAAATGGGGTGGCATTACCGCGTGCCTCGACGTCGCCCTCGAAACGGTGGCCGCCGGCAAGTGGTACTGCCCGCACTGGCTGGGTGGCGGCATCGGCCTCGCCGCGTCGATGCATCTGAAAACCGCTGTCGGCGGTCCGGGCTATGTCGAAGTCGACGCCAATCCGAACCCGCTGCGCGAACTGACTGCGCTGCCGAACTTCGTCGTGCGCGACGGCGCCGTCACGCTGTCCAACGCACCCGGCCTGGGCGTCGTGCCCGACCTGGAGGCATGCCACCAGTACCTGATCGAGATCTCGCTGACCGGTGTCTGAGACACCGGTCGCTCCTCAGTAAATGGCTGGCTCCGGCGTCGGCCCGTTGCCCGACAGGCTTTCGAAGTCGCAACCCAGATGCGCCTGCGTGACCTCGCGCTGGAACATGCGCGTGTAGCCGCGTGTGAATGGCTGCACCGGCGCGACCCAGGCCCGGCGCCGTTCGGCCAGTTCTTCATCAGACACCAGCATGTCGAGCCGGCGTTCGCCGATGTCGAAGCAGATCATGTCGCCGGTTTTCAGCAGCGCGAGCGGCCCGCCGATCGCCGATTCTGGCGACACATGCAGGATGCAGGTGCCGTAGTGGGTGCCGCTCATGCGCGCATCGGAGATGCGCAGCATGTCGCGCACGCCCTGGCGCAACAGCTTCTTAGGGATCGGCAAGTTGCCCCACTCGGGCATGCCGGGTCCACCGACCGGGCCACCGTTGCGCAGCACCAGCACGGTCGATTCGTCGACGTCCAGTGCTTCGTCGGCCATCGCCGCGAGCATCTCGGCGTTCGACTCGAAAACAAGCGCGCGGCCGGTGTGGCGCAGCAATTTCGGCGTGGCGGCGGCCGGCTTGATGACGGCACCGTCCGGGCACAGGTTGCCGCGCAGCACGGCCAGCGCCATGCCGGCTTCGGGACAGTCGGTATCGCCCTTCTTCAGCGGCGTCTCTGGGTCGAGGATGGTGCCGTCGTCGGTCGACGGCCAGTTGGCGATGTTGTCACCCAAGGTGCAGCCAGTGACGGTCATGGCCGACAGGTCGAGGTGCCTGGCGATCTTGTTCAGCACCGCCGGCAAGCCGCCGGCGAAGTGAAAGTCCTCCATCAGCTTGTCGCCCGAGGGGTAGAGGTTGGCGATGACCGGCACCTTGCGCGCGATTTCATCCAGGTCGTCTATGGTGATTTCGATGCCGGCGCGCCCGGCCATCGCCGGAAGGTGCACGGCCGCATTGGTCGAGCCACCCAACGCCATGTAAGCCGCGATGGCATTCAGGAACGATGCTTTGCTCACGATGCGCGAAGGCTTCAGGTCTTCCCACACCATGCCGACGATGCGCTCGCCGCAGCGCCACGCCATGCGGCTGTGCTCTGCATCGACGGCGGGAATGCTCATGGCGCCCGGCAGCGAAAGCCCCAGCGCCTCGGCGATGGCGGTCATGGTGCTGGCCGTTCCCATGGTGTTGCAGGTGCCGGTGGTGCGCGTCATGCGCGCTTCGAGCCCGACCCATTCGGCCTTGTCGATGTTGCCGATGGTGTACTCGGCCCAGAACTTCTTGGTGTGCGTGCCGGCGCCGACCGCCTGGCCCTTGTAGCGGTCGTTCAGCATCGGGCCGGCGGGCATGAAGATGGCCGGGATGTCCATCGACAGCGCGCCCATGATGAGCCCGGGCGTCGTCTTGTCGCAGCCGCCCATCAGCACCGCGCCGTCGATCGGCAGGCTGCGCAGCAGCTCCTCGCACTCGATCGACAACAGGTTGCGGTAGAGCATGGTGGTCGGCTTGACCATCACTTCGCCGAGGCTCAACGCCGGCAGTTCGAGCGGGTACCCGCCGGCCTGCAGCACGCCGCGCTTGACCGTCTCGGCCCGCTCGCGGAAGTGCGCATGACAGGGCGAAAGGTCGCTCCATGTGTTGATGACCCCGATCACCGGCCTGCCCATGAACGCTTCACGCGCCAGCCCTTGCGCCTGCATGCGCTGACGATGCGCGAAGCCGCGAATGTCGTCGCTGGCGAACCAGCGCTGGCTGCGCAGCTCTTCGATGGATCGGGTCGGCTTGGCGGTGTGGGTCACCGAAACATCAACGGACATACGAGGAAGACGCTTTCATTCAGTAGGTGGCGGGCGCTTTGGCCGCCGCATTCACGGGCGCGCCGGGCACCGACGCCGACTTGAAGCGCGCAGCCACGTCGTCGGCAGCCTTGCGCAGCAGCACCTGGTCGGTGGCGACCGCAACGAACAGCGCACCGAGGTTCAGGCACTCGCGGGCGCGCGGCTCGTCGATCATCAAAATGCCCGGCGCCTTGCCGCACGCCAGGATGCGGCGGATGGCGTCGTCGATGGCGGCACGTACCGTCGGGTGATTGACCTGGCCGGCCACGCCCATGCTGGCGGACAGGTCACCGGGGCCGATGAACACGCCATCGACACCGTCCACGTTGGCGATGTCTTCGAGTTGCTCCAGCGCTTCCGCCGTTTCAACCTGCACCAGCACGCACAGCTCGCGCTCGGCCTCTTTCACATAGCCGGTGTCGCGACCGAAGCGCGAGGCGCGCATGCTGCCGCCCATGCCGCGGATGCCGCCCGGCGGATAGCGCGTGGCCGCGACGGCAGCTTCAGCCTCCGCTCGGTTCTGCACGAAGGGCAGCAGCAGCGTTTGCGCACCGATGTCGAGGTACTGCTTGATGAGCACCGGATCGTTCCACGGCGGCCGCACCACGGCCGACGTCGGCTTGTCTTTTTCAGCCTGCACCGCTTGCAGCTGTTGAAGCATGAGCACCGGATCGCTCGGCGCGTGTTCGGTGTCCAGCAGGATCCAGTCGAAGCCGGCACCGGCCAGCAACTCGGAGATGTAGGGATACGGCAGCGTCGACCAGATGCCGATTTGCGGCTGCTTGGCGGCGAGTGCGTGTTTGAAGAGGTTGATGGCGGGCATAAGCACTTTCGGTTCGGTTCGAGTGGATCGGGTGGCGTTCAGTCGATCTGCACGTTGCCGGCTTTGATGACCTCGCCCATGGTGGCGTAGTCGGCCTTGATGCGTGCTTCGAATTCCTGCGGCGTCGACGACAGCACGTCGAAGCCCTGATCTTCCATCGACTTGCGGAACGCCGGTTCCTTGAGGACTTCGCGCATCTCCTTGTTCAGCCGATCGACGATCGGCGCTGGCGTGCCGCTGCGCACGAGCATGCCGCTCCAGGCGAGCTGCACCACGCCGGGCGCACCGGCCTCGGCCATCGTCGGCACGTTAGGCAACGACCTGGAACGATGCGTGTCGGCGACCGCGAGCACCCGCACCTTGCCGGCCTTCTCGAAGGCGAGCACCGCCGAAAGGTTGTGAAACATCATCGGGATTTGCCCGGCGATGACATCGTTGAGCGCGGCCGGACCGCCCTTGTAAGGGACGTGGATCAGCGACGTGCCGGTCCTGGATTCGAACTGCAGCCCGGTCAGGTGCATGGTGTTGCCGTTGCCGGCCGAGCCGAAGGTCAGCGTGCCCGGCTTGGCCTTGGCGTCGCCGACCACGTCGGCCACCGTTTTGTAGGGCGTGGCGGCACCGACGATCAGCACATTGGGCGTCTGGTTGGTCAGCGTGACCGGCTGAAAATCCTTGAACGAATCGAAACCCGGCGTCTTGTACAGATGCGGGTTGACTGCCATCGTGCTGACCGAGCCGAAGAAGATCGTGTAGCCATCGGCCGACTGTTGCCGCGCCACATAAGCAGCCGCGATGTTGCCGTTGGCGCCGGGTTTGTTCTCGATGACGATCGGCTGATTCAGGCGCTTGGCCAGTGCCTGCGCGAACGGCCGCGCGAACTGATCCGCTGCGCCACCGGCCGGCTGCGGCACGACCATCATGATCGGCTTCTGCGGATAGTCGGCGGCGGACTGCGCATGGGCGGGGGCGGCGCACAGCGCCAGGGTGGCGGCGAGAACCGGCAAGGCCCGTCGCGTCATCTTGAACTTGGGCACGTATCTCTTCGGCATCTCGATCTCTTCGTTAGATCACTTGGGCAAGGCGTGATGGTCGCCGCGCCAGAACGCGATCTGGTGTGCCACTTGGTGCTCGACCATCGGGCGCCCGCCGAGCACGCGCAGCCCGCGTGCTGTGGCGGCGGTCATCAGTTCGGTGTCGCGCGCGGCAATGATGTCGAACAGCGCGGCATCGGCCGGCAGCAGCGCCGCATCGAAGGGCATCGGATCGTCGTCGTGCAGGCCCATCGGCGTGGCGTTCACGGCCAGCCCGGCGTGGGCCAGGGCTTCGCGGCGATGGCCGATGACGAGGTCGGGAAATTTCCGCTGCAGCGCGTGTCGCAGGGCTGCGGCGCGGTTGGCGTCGGTGTCCAGCACGTCGATCTCTCGCACACCGGCTGCGGCCAGCGCGAAAGCGATCGCGGTGCCGGCGCCGCCCGAGCCTGCGATCACCACCGGCCTACCCGTATCGAGCAGCCCGTTCGCGCGTGCGGCGCCGAGAAAGCCGATGCCATCGGAGTTGGCGCCGGCCCAGTGGCCATCGGCTTCGAGTCGCAGCGTGTTCGCCATGCCGGTGTCACGCGCCTCGGCCGTGGCCCGGCTGCACAGTGCGAAAGCCGCCGCCTTGTGCGGAATGGTGAGGTTGACGCCTTGCAGGTTGGTCACGCGCGCCAGCTGCGCCAGCGTCGCGCTCAGGTCGGCCGGCAAGACGCCCATCGGCACCATGTGCCAGTCGAGCCCGGCGGCGGCGAACGCGGGGTTGTAGGTGCGCGGCGCGCGCACATGGTCGACCGGATGGGCAAGGATAGGGACGATGCGCGTTGCGCCGGTAAGGGGTGGGTGGGACACGCTCAACCCTTCACCGCGCCGGCCGTCAAACCGCTGACCAGATAGCGCCGCACCAGCATCGAGAACACCAGCACCGGCGCCATCACCAAGGAGCCGCCGGCGGCGATCTTGCCCCACTCCCAGCCTTCGTAATTCATGAAGTTGACCACTGCCACCGGCGCCGTGCGCGCATCCGTGCGGGTCAGGATGAGCGCGAAGAAGAAGTCATTCCAGGCGTACAAAAAACACAGGATGGAAGTGGCTGCGATGCCCGCCGTCGCCATCGGCATGACGATCTCGAAGAACACCGTCGGAAAGCCGGCGCCGTCCATCAATGCCGCCTCTTCGAGCGATTCCGGCACCGCGTCGAAGAAGGGTTGCATCATCCATATGACCAGCGGCAGGTTGAAGGTCATGTAGATCAGGATGAGGCCGGTGCGCGTGTCGAGCAGGCCGAGCCAGCGGTACGCCAGAAAGAACGGAATGGTGAAGGCGATGGGCGGCGCCATGCGCGTCAGCAAAATGCCGAGCCCCAGGCCGAAGCGCCCTCTTCCGGTCCAGCGCGACAGCGCATACGCCGCCGGAATACCGAGAAGCAGCGCGAGCACCGTCGACACGACGCTGGTGATCAGGCTGTTGACGAACGACTCCGGAAAGCCCGCTTGCCAGAGCCCGACGTAGTGCTCCAGCGTCGGCGTGAAGAACATGCGGGGCGGAAATTCGAGGATGAGCGGTGTCGGCTTGAACGACATCTGCAACAGCCACAGGAAAGGCAACAGCATCGCCAGCAGGATGATCGGCACGGCCCAGCGCGCCAGCGGCCAGCGGCGGCGCAAAGCCAGCACGCGTTGCGATGTCATGAGTCGATTCCCCGGTTGCGGCTGACCCGCATCGCGGCCCAGCTGATGAGCACCGTGGCCACCAGCAGCACCACGGTGATGGCGCTCGAATAGCCCAGCTCGCCGAAGTTGAAAGCCACCAGGTAAGCGTAGTAGTTGGTCACCTCGGTCACCGAACCGGGCCCGCCGCCGGTCAGCAGGAAGATGAGCGGAAAGGCCTTGATGCTGTCGATCAGCCGGAACAGCGTGCACACCAGCAGCACCGGCGCGATGTACGGCAGCACGATGTGGCCGAACACGCGCCAAACATCGGCACCGTCCATGCGCGCGGCCTCGACATATTCGGCGGGCAGCGTCTGCAGTGACGCCAGCACCATCAGGAAGGTGAACGGCGCCCACTCCCAGGTGTCGGCGATGACGATTGCCCACAGCGCGAAGTCGACATGCGTCGTCATCGCCGGCAGCGCGATGCCGAGCATCCGCGCGGCCTGGTAGATCGGACTGATGTCGGGCGTGTAGATCAGCTTCCAGATCACCGCCACGACGATGGGCGGCAGCACCATCGGGATCACGAACAGGTGCCGCAACGACTTCCAGCGGTCTTGTCCCGAGTGCACCAGAAGCGCCAGCCCGGTGCCGAGCAGCACCTGCAGCACCACCGTGTAGACCGAAAGCCGCGCCTGCACCCAGAGCGAGCCGACGAAGCGCTCGTCGCTGCCGAGCAGCTTGTAGTTGCGCAGCGGCTCGGTGAAGTCGGTGAGCGAACCGGGGTTGACCAGCGCCCCCGGCGTCAGGCTGGTGACCAGCAGAAACAACGTCGGCAAGCCCGCCACCAGCAGCAGAAACAGCAGGCTCGGCGCGATGGCCATCCGCACGAAACTGCGGCGTTGACGTTCGTAGGATGCAGCGGCCATCGGCGGTGCGGGCTCAGACTTTCGCGCCAGCGCGGCGCAGGCTGCCGAGTGCGGCCTCTTGCGCCGACTTCATCGACTCGGCTGGAGGCATCTGGCCCGACACCACGCGCTCGACCGCCTTGTTCACCACGTCGCCGATCAGCGGAAATTCTTTCACCGTGCGGTAGGCCATGTAGTTGTGCGTCTTGCTCGGCATGTCGAGCACTTCGAGGTAGAGCTTGCCGATGTCCTGGCCGTTGACCGTATTGATGCGCTTGTACTCGGCGCTCTCGATCACCGAGCGGCGGCAGATCGACGGATGGCCGGTGTCCTTCACGATGCGTGCGGTCAGCTCGGGGCTGAGCGTCCACTTGATGAACTCCCAGGCGGCTTCCTTGTTCTTGGCGTTCTTCGGAATGCCCAGGCCCTGGCTGTTCGCTGCGGGAAAGTCGCCCTTCGGCCCGGCCGGCATGCGCATCACGCGGGCCGTGTCCTTCACTTTGCTGTCGGGCGAGGTGAGCATCGCGGTGACCCACGAACTGGAGTGGATGAAGATGTTGGAACGGCCGCTGATGAGTGCGGCGCGGGCCTGGTCTTCGGTGTAGCCGAGCACGCCTTGCGGCCCGTATTTCGACAACAGCGTCGTGTAGAAAGCGGTGGCCTCGATGGACGCCGGCGTGTCGAGTGCCGGCTTGATGTCGGTGGGCGGGTTGACGAACAGATCACCGCCGTAGCCCTGGATGTAGGGTGGCAAAAACCAGTGATGCAGATTCGAGCTGACGAAGCCGGTGACCGGCCCGCTGCCGCCGTCCTGCCCATTGACCGCGTCGCACACCTTCATGAGTTCGTCGAAAGTGCGCGGTGCTTCCACGCCGCGCTTTTTCATGAGGTCGGTGCGGCTGATTCCCATCAACATGGCGCCGCCTTCCCATGAATAGCCGAAGGTCTTGCCGGCCTTGTCGAGGTACGGCAATTGCGCACCCTTGACGAAGTCGTCCGGGTTCCAGCTGGCCGGCGTGAGCTTGCGGTCGTTGCAGAAATCGTCGAGGTTGGCGAGCAGCCCGGCCGCCACCCAGCGCGCTGCCAGGATGAAGGTGACGTTGCAGAAATCCCAGGCGCTGCCGCCCGACGACAGCTCCAGGTCGGCCTGCTGGTTGTAGACCGGAAAGGCCGACAACTGCAGGTCGACCGTCATGCCGGTCTGCGCCTCGAACTCGGGAATGTATTTGCGCAGGATGTTGAAGAAGCCGTGCTGGTAAGCAGCGCCGCGCAGCTTCACGCCAGCGAAGGGCTTGGCCTGCGCGAGGGCCGGAAATGCCAGCGTGCTGCCGGCACTCACCGCCACGGTGGCGGCGGCGGCCTTGATCAGGCGGCGACGCTGGGCGTCGATTCGAAGCGGTTCGTTGGTGCGCATGGTGTGTCTCCTGGAGGCTCTGCCGGGGATGGACCGCAGGCAGGTTCGACATGCTCCTTGCCTTTGGCAGCCAGGAATATGACAGACAATTTAAATTCGTACCGTCGTGGAAAACCCGGAGATCATACGCAATTCGCCTCGTATAACCTCCATCAGCCAAATTATTATGTCTGACCAGAATATCTCCTCCATGACTTCGGCCAGCCCCGCTGCGCGGCGTGGGCCGCTGGCCGTCACCGAGGCGCTGGCGCGGCGAGTGATGGGCGGCGAGTGGGGGGACGGCACCTCGCTGCCGACCGAAGTCGAGTTGGCCGAACAGTTGGGCGTGGCCCGCACCTCGGTGCGCGAAGCCTTGAGCCGGCTCAAGGCCAAGGGCCTGCTGGTGTCGCGGCAAAAGGCCGGCACCCGCGTGCTGCCGCGCATGCAATGGAACATGCTGGACGAAGACGTGTTGCGCTGGGCCTGGTCGGGCAACGACCGCGTGCAGATGGCGCAACACCTGATGCAGTTGCGGCGCATCGTCGAGCCGGCCGCGTGCGAACTCGCGGCCACCTCGGCGCCCGATGCCGCCATTGCCGCCATCGAGCGTGCCTACCGTGCGATGGATGCTGCGGGCATGGACCCGGTCGCCTATGCGGGGCCCGACCTGGAGTTCCATCACGCCATCCTGAGCGCCACCGGTAACCCGTTTTTAGTGGCCTTCGGTGCCACCATCGAGGCCGCGCTGCGCACCTCGTTCGAGCTGTCGACGCGGCAACCCGGTGCGCCGCGCAAGAGCCTGCCGCTGCACCGCGCAGTGCTCGACCAGATCTGGGCGCGCAAGCCAGCCGAGGCGCGCAAGGCGATGGAGGAACTGCTCGGACTGACCGAATCCAACATCCAGCGCGGGGTCGCGCAGGCGGCCAATACGCCCACGGGCTGACACCTTTTTCAACGCAACGCAGCAAAGAAATTCATGGCCGAGATCCAACTCAAATCCATCAGCAAGCGCTTCGGCGACGTCGAGGTGATTCCTGACATCGACCTCACCATGCCCGACGGCCAGGTGACCGTGCTGCTCGGTCCGTCGGGCTGTGGCAAATCGACCTTGTTGCGCATGATCGCCGGCCTTGAAACGCCGAGCGGCGGCGAGGTGCGCATCGCCGGCCGATTGATGAACGACGTGCCGCCCTCCGACCGCGGCTGTGCGCTGGTGTTCCAGAACTACGCGCTGTACCCGCACAAGACCGTACGGCAGAACCTGGCCTTCCCGCTGCGCATGGCCAAGGCGTCGGCCGCCGAACAGCAGCGTAGCGTCGACGAGATCGCCGGCACGCTCGAACTCACGCCTCTGCTCGACCGCTTTCCGCGCCAGCTCTCGGGCGGCCAGCGGCAGCGTGTGGCCATGGGCCGCGCGATGATCCGCCGGCCCGAGGTTTTTCTGTACGACGAGCCGCTGTCGAACCTCGACCTCGAGCTGCGAGTGCGGCTGCGCCTCGAGATCGCGCGCATGCAGCGCACGTTGAAAGCGACCGCGGTGTACGTGACGCACGACCAGACCGAAGCCATGACGCTGGCCGACCAGATCGTGGTGTTGCGCAAGGGTCGCATCGAGCAGGTCGGCTCGCCGCTGACGCTGTACCGGTCGCCTGCCAACCTGTTCGTCGCCGGCTTCATCGGCACGCCGCGCATCAACCTCTTCAAGGTCCAGCGCTGCGAGCCGGATGCGCGCGGCACCTTCTTGAGGCTGGGCGACGCGACGCAGCAGGTGCCGCTTCATGTCCCGCTTCGGCTGCACGGCGAAGCCGCCACGATCGGCTTCAGGGCCGAGCAGGCCCGCATCGGCGAACCGGCGCCCGGCGAGGTCGTGCTGGAACTGCGCGACTGCGAAACGCTGGCCGTCGAGCAGCTCGGCGATCGCGCCTTCTGCTACCTGCGCTCGGCCCTCGGCGAGCTCGTGTTGCTCGCACCGACCGCCAACCCGCAGCTCAGCGGCACGCTGCGCCTGTCGATTGCGCCCGAGTCATTGCACTTTTTCAGCGCCGACGAGCGCGCGGTGCAAAGCGAGGCGATTCGCGCCGTCGCCTGAGTTCGCCGACTTCGAGGCACTACGTCGGCACGAAGGTCCCGTGCAGGCCCAATGGCAGCGCGTACGGCAAGGTGGCTTGCGCAACCGGTCCATCGGTCAAGGCGTCGGCGGCAAAACAGGAGAGCACCGTCTTTTTCTGCGCATAGTCGAACACGGTGCCCAGCACCCAACCCGGGCCTCGACCGTCCGGCACGAACAGGTGTTCCTCGACCACCGATTCCTTTCCATAGCTGAAGACCTGGGACGATCCCGACTCGACGTTGGTGTTGGCGATCGCACTCAACATCGGCAGGCCGACAAGCGGATTCGTCGCATGAATCACGTGGCCATGTCGCAGTCCGACCGAGCGTGGATCGATGCGCGGAAACTCGGCTTCTGCTGCCAGGTCGACCTGCGTCGCCTTGCCGCTTCCAAGGTCGAGGCTGGCGACTGCGAGCGTCGGGCTCGCAGCGCGTACCAGCTGGCCGCGCATGACGTCGCGCGTGCTTACGAAGAGGGTCGACGCATCGGCGGAGCGCGCATAGTCGACATGGACCACGGTGCCGCTTGCGGTCTCTTCTTCCCAGGCATTTCCGAGGTGAAACAGAAAGCCGACTGGCAGCATGAATGTCTGCTGCCGCTTCCAGTCTTTCTTGTCGATGACCAGCGCGCGCATGCCGAGTTCGGGCCGCCACACATGCGAGTCGAGAACGCTGGCGCCGGCCATCCTTCGCCTGACGTCGTACACCAGCGGCGGCAGCAAAAAGACGAGGTGCCTGGCGGTCACTGCGAAGTCGTGAATCATCGGCAGGTCGGCGAGCGGCAGCGCATCGGCACGTCGCAGCACGCCGTCGGGCGCGATCTCGTAAAGCAGCAACAGGCCGCTGTTCGAGCTCACGCCGAAGTTCCAGACCGTCCCGTCGGGCTCGACCCTCGGATGGGCGGAGAACGGGACGCCCGCAAGATCGGCGCGCCAGGTCTTGATGCCGCGCGTCTCCAATGTTTGCGGATCGAGGCGCGTGGCCGAGCCGCCTTCCCAAAGCGCCAGCAGTTCGCCGCCCACGTGCAGCATGCTGATGTTGGCGACGTTCATGCTGTCGGGAGAGGTCACTTCGTCGGTGCCCTTGAACACGGTGCCGAAGCCCTCCGTCAGCCGCCGCCCGGCGCGCATTTCAGCCGCGCGCTTGGCGGTCGCCACATAGCGGCCCTGGTGGTGAACCTCGCTGCCGGCGATCACGAAACGATGCGCCATGCCGTCGCCGTCGAACCAGTGGTGGTAGCGCTCACCGCCCAGGTCATGGCCGGCCGGGCCGATGCGATAGAGCGTGCCGGCGACGGCATCGGGGAAACGCCCGCGCACCCTGGCGGCAGTCAGCGGCAGGTCGCCCCTCGGCGTAGCGAAGGCCGACTTCCAGGGCATGGTCGAGGCATCGAACTGCGCCTGCCAGGCGTCCGGCGCGTCGAGCGTGTCGGCGTGGGCCGACATCGACGGAATGAGCTGCAAAAGCGGCGACACACTGCCTGCGGCAAGCAGGCGACGCAGAAGTTCACGGCGGTCCATGGCCTGGCTCCTCGCTCAGTGCAGGCGGAAGGCGATGGTGCTGTCGGCATCCACCTTGACCGCAGCCGCGTCGAACGACGGCGGACCCATGCGCCCCTTGGCATCGTTCGAATACCCGTAACGCTCGGTCGGGAATCCCACCAGATTCGTGTCGAGCTTTTCATTGCCGTTCTCGTCGGCGAAAGACTTGACCACATAGCGCCCCGCTGCCAGACCGGCAAAAGCGAACTGCGCTGTGCCGTCCCGCATTGGAACCTTCTGCGATACCAGCGGCTTGTCGGCGGCAAAGGCTTCGGCCGAGTCGAACAGCGCCACGAAGAGCGTGGCCGGAACCGTCGGTCCATCGGTGACCGTGACTTTGAGGTCGGCTGCACTGGCGGCGAACGGGAGCAGCAATGCAAAGACGGTCGCACTCAGCGGTCGGAAAAAATTCATGTCGAAGCCCCTTGGGAAGTGGAACTCCGACCATCGCGCGAAGTGTTCTCGACGGCCATCGGAATGCGACAAGATGCTGCCGGCTGGCGCGAAGCGTTCGGAGGCTTCGCGGTGAATGCCGACGGCGTCTTGCACCGGCCGATCCGGGAAGCTGAACAAGACGACTTCCACTTCGGCCTCGAGCCGCAGCGTGGGCCACGACGGCACCACGAAAGTATCAGCTCGCGCGTTACAACACCCGTGCCCGTGCCGATTGCATGAACGCCGTATCGGTCGTGGTCACGCCGACGATCTTGGCAAGCTGCCGGCTGACGGTGACATACGCGTGGCCGATGCGACCTTCGAAATACAGCGAATCGCCACGGGCCAGGTGCACCACCTCACCATCCTCGAAGTGCACGTCGATCGCACCCGAAAGCACATAGGCGAACTCTTCGCCGGCATGCCGTGCGAAATCTTCCGGGCCGTTCAGGGTGCGCGAATGGACTGTCCCGACCACCGGGCTCATCTGCTTGCCGGCCGCTGTGGTGCCGAGAAACTCATACGCGAAAGACAGGCCGCGATACACCACGCCCTTGCCAGCGCGCGTGACCACCGGCCCGTCGAGCAAGGCCGGCTCGACACCGTCGCTGGCGAACATGGCGTTCATGTCCATCCGCAGTGCGCGCCCGAGTGCCGCGAAGTTTTCGTAGCCGAGGGCGAGCTGCCCACGCTCGGCACGCGAGATGGTCGTGATCGACACGCCCGACAGCGCCGACAGTTGCGACAGGGTCCAGCCAAACGCTTTGCGAGCCGTGCGCAAACGCTTGCCGAAGGTCTCGCGGTCGAGCGTGGTGGGCTCGACCGCGGGGGCGCTGCGTGGATGTGCTTTCAAGGCTTGCCGTCCAGTCGTTTTCGTTGCCGAATTCTGCCAGCCAGAACAATGTTCATACGTACGCCGCACCGCGAACTGGCCTGAAATTTGCGTATCCGCAAATTGTGATTTACGCTGCGCCAACTTTCGGTCCTCCTTTGCCCTGCTTCTTCCCCTCAATGCACCACTTGCGCGCGGTCCGCACCATCTTCCAATGAGCGTCACGGCTTCATCACCTTCCGCAGTCCAGGCGGACTTTCTCGTCATCGGTGCCGGCATCGCCGGCGCCTCGGTTGCGCACTGGCTCGCACCGCACGGCCGGGTCGTCGTGCTCGAGCGCGAAGACCAGCCCGGCTATCACTCGACCGGCCGCTCTGCCGCGCTCTTCATGGAAAGCTACGGCACGCAACAGGTGCGCGCGCTCACGATGGCGAGCCGCGCTTTCTTCGAGAACCCGCCGCCCGGCTTCACCGCCCATCCGCTGCTGACGCCACGCGGCGCCATGATGATCGCGGCGCCGGGCCAAGAGGCGCATCTCGATGAGCACTGGGAGGTGTTGCGCGGCATGGGCAAGGGCGCGCAACGACTCGATACCGCCGGCGCCCTCGCGCTGGTGCCGGTGCTGCGCGCGGAGCAGGTCATCGGCGCCGTCTACGAACCCGACGCGGCCGACATGGACGTACACGCCATTCACCAGGGTTATCTGCGCGGCATGCGACAAGCCGGCGGCAAGTTGGTTTGCAACGCGCCCGTCGATGCGATGGAGCGCACCGCGCAAGGCTGGCGCGTGCGGGCTGGCGGTGTCACGTATGAAGCGCCTGTCGTGCTCAACGCAGCCGGTGCCTGGGTCGACACCATCGCGAAACTGGCCGGCGTGCAGCCGATCGGCATCGAGCCACGGCGGCGCTCGGCCTTTATCTTCGCGCCGCCGGAGGGCGTCGACGCATCGCGTTGGCCGATGGCTTTCGGCGCGACCGAAGACTGGTACATCAAGCCCGACGCCGGCATGCTGCTCGGTTCGCCGGCCAACGCCGACCCGGTCGAGCCGCAAGACATCCAGCCAGAAGAGTTCGACATCGCGCTGGCGATTCACCGCATCGAAGAGAACACCACGCTCGCGATCCGCCGGCCGACGCGCACCTGGGCCGGGCTGCGCTCCTTCGTCGCCGATGGCGATCTGGTGGGCGGCTTCGACGACGCAGTGCCCGGCTTCTTCTGGGTCGCGGCGCAAGGCGGCTACGGCATCCAGACCTCGCCCACGATGGGCGAAACCTGCGCGGCACTGGCGCGCGGGCTGCCGGTGCCGGCGCACGCCGCGTCGTTTGGTCTCACCGCGGAGATGCTCGGCCCACAGCGGTTGCGCAAGGCCGCAGCCCTTTCACCCACCTCTTAAGGAGCCCCCCATGCGTGTCTTCAGCGGATCTCTCGCCACCGAAACCAACACCTTCGGACCGATGCCGACCGGCCTCGCGTCGTTCAAGGACCGCGGCTACTACGCCGCGGGTAAGCACCCCGATGCGATGACGTTCTTCTCGGGGCCGCTGTGGGCGGCCCGCCTTCGCGGCAAGGAACTCGGCTGGGACCTGGTCGAGGGCATGGTTGCCGGCGCGCAGCCCAGTGGCACCACGACGCGGCACGCTTACGAAACGCTGCGTGAAGAGTTGCTGGCCGACCTCGCCGCCGCATTGCCGGTCGACATGGTGGTGCTCGGCCTGCACGGGGCCATGGTCGCCGACGGCTACGACGATTGCGAGGGCGACCTGCTCACCCGCGTGCGCGCACTCGTCGGGCCCAAGGTCGTCGTCGGCGCCGAGCTCGATCCGCACTGCCACCTCACACCGGAAATGATCGCGCAGGCCGACCTGCTGATCGCCTTCAAGGAGTACCCGCACACCGACGTGCTGGAGCGCGGCATCGAGCTGGTCGACCTCTGCGCAGCCATGGTCGAAGGCAAGATCAAGCCGGTGGCCTCGGTGGTCGACTGCGACATGATCGTGACCGTCCACACCTCGCGCAATCCGGCGCGCGCTTTCGTCGATCGCCTGCAGTCGCTCGAAGGCAAAGACGGCGTGCTGTCGATTTCGGTTGCACACGGTTTCTCGTGGGGCGACGTGCCCGAGATGGGCACCAAGCTGCTGGTCTATGCCGACGGCGACCAGGCCAAGGCCGATGTCCTGTCACGCCAGCTGGCCGACGAACTGATCGGCATGCGCGAGGCGCTGGCGGTGCGCTATCCGGACATCGACAGCGCGCTCGACGAAGCGCTGGCTTTCGCTGGCGGCCCGGTCGTGTTGGCGGACGGCGCCGACAACCCCGGCGGCGGCGCGGCGGGCGACTCGACCTTCATCCTCCGACGCATGATCGAACGTGGCATCGACAACGCTGCGGTCGGTCCGATGTGGGACCCGATCGCTGCACGCATCGCATTCGAGGCCGGAGAAGGCGCACGGCTCGCGCTGCGCATCGGCGGCAAGATCGGCCCGATGTCGGGCGACCCGCTCGACCTGATGTGCACGGTCAAGGCACTGCGCCACGACATGGTGATGACCGGCCTGGCGAATACGCCGGTGGCGCTTGGCGACTGCGCGCTGGTCGAGGCCAACGGCATAGAGGTCGTGCTGATCACGCTGCGCAATCAGGCGATGGGCACGGATGTGTTCACGCAGCTCGGCTGTGACTTGGCTTCTAAAAAGATCATCGTGGTGAAGTCTTCGCAACACTTCTACGCATCGTTCTCCAAGGTCGCGAAGCACGTCATCTACGCGGGCGCGCCGGGCGCCGTGACCATCGATTTGTCGACCTTGCCGTACCGCAAGGCGCGCATGCCGAAGTGGCCGCTGGTGCCCACCGTCGCCGCTGCCTGATTCCCTTCTTTGTTTTCAGCCCAACTCACCACCGGAGTACCGACGATGAAACGACGCACGCTTGCCACCCTCGCTGCATGGGGCAGCCTGGGCCTCTCTCTGGCGCTTGCCGGCCTGCCCGCGCAGGCGCAGACCAAGACATTGAAAGTCGTCGCGCATGCCGACGTGAAGATCCTCGACCCGACCTTCACCACCGCCTATATCTCGCGCAACTTCGGCTACATGGTCTACGACACGCTCTTCGCGCAAGACGCTACCGGCAAGCCGCAACCGCAGATGGTCGACAAGTACGCCATGTCGAAAGACGGCAAGCAGTGGAGCTTCTCGCTGCGGCCCGGATTGAAGTTCTCCGACGGCAACCCGGTGACCTCGGCCGACGTGGTCGCATCGCTGCAGCGCTGGGGTGCACGCGACAGCCTGGGCCGTGCCATGGGCGCGGTCGGTGCCGAGTGGAAAGCCGTCGATGCCAACAACTTTTCGCTGACGCTGAAGGAGCCTTTCGGCATGGTGCTCGACGCGCTGGCCAAGCCCTCGGGCTTTCCGCCGGTGATCCTGCCGGAGCGACTTGCCAAGATGCCGGCGACTTCGCCGCTGACCGAAGTGCTCGGCTCCGGCCCCTTCATCTTCAAGCGTGACGAATGGGTCCCAGGCAACAAGGCGGTGTTCGTGCGTAACCCCAACTACGTGGCGCGCAGCGAACCACCGAGCGGTTTGGCCGGCAGCAAGAAGAGCAACTTCGATCGCGTCGAATGGCTCTATCTGCCAGACGCCAACAGCGCCATCGCAGCGCTGAAGAACGGCGAGGTCGATCTGGTCGAGCAAGTGCCGCCGGACTACATCACGCCGCTGCGCACCGACAAGAACGTGAAGATCGGCGCCGGCGGCTCGTACCAGGGCTTTCTGGTGCTCAACCACATGTACCCGCCGTTCAACAACCCGAAGGCGCGACAAGCGCTCGCGATGGCGGTCAATCAGGAGAAGTTCACCGCGGCGATGGGTTATCCGCTCGATATGCGCGTGACCTACTGCGCGACGTATTTCATTTGCGGTGGCCCCAATGAAACCAGCGCCGGCGCAGAGCCCTATCGCAAGACCGATCTGGCAAAGGCCAAGCAGTTGCTCGCCGAGTCGGGCTACAAAGGCGAGAAGGTCGTGCTGCTGGTGCCGACCGACGTCACCTACCTGAACGCCGAAGCGCTGATGGCTGCGCAGACGATGCGCAACATGGGCATGAACGTCGACATGCAGAACATGGACTGGGCCTCGATCGGCGCGCGCCGTGCCAAGAAGGATGCGCCCGACGCTGGCGGCTGGAACATGTACGTGACGGTGGCCGGCGAGTTCGACGTCAACTCGCCCATTACCAACGCCTATCTCAGCGCGGCCTGCGGCAACTCGCTACCCGGCTGGCCTTGCGACAAGGAACTGGACGAACTGCGCACCGCCTGGATCAAGGAAACCGTGCCGGCCAAGCGCAAGGAGCTGCTCGACGCCTTCCAGAAGCGCGCCTACGAAGCGATCCCGTATGTGAACGCAGGCCAGTATTCAGCAGCCTTCGCGGCACGTTCCAACATCAAGGGCATCGACAAGCTGTGGTCTGGCATGCCGGCGGTGTGGGTGCTCGACAAGTAAGCAGTCGAACCAGAGACCCGAGACTTTCGCCATGGGCTACATCCTTCGCCGCCTGCTCGCCACCCTGCCCGTGATGGCGGTGGTCGCCGTCGTGGTGTTCCTGCTGATTCACCTGTCGCCCGGCGACCCGGCGGCGCTCATCGCCGGCGACCTGGCGACCGGTGAAGACATCGAGAAACTGCGCACCGCGCTGGGCCTCGATCAACCGTTGTGGCAGCAGTTCGCGCTGTGGCTAGGGCGCCTCGCGACCGGCGACCTCGGCATCTCGATCTTCACGCAGGTGCCGGTGACGCGACTGCTGGCGCAGCGACTGGAGCCGACGGCATCCATCGCGGCACTCACCATGCTGCTCACCTTGCTCATCGCCGTGCCGCTCGGCACGCTGGCGGCCTACCGCGCCGGCAGCTGGATCGATCGGCTGGTCATGCTCTTCGCGGTGCTGGCCTTCTCGGTGCCGGTCTTCATGATCGGCTATCTGCTGGTCTACGTCTTCGCGATCCAGTTGCCGTGGTTCCCGGTTCAGGGCTACTCGCGCATCGCGGACGGCGTCGGCCCGTGGCTGCGCAGCCTGGTGCTGCCTTGCGTGAACCTCGCGCTGGTCTATATCGCACTGGTCACTCGCATGACGCGCGCGACCGTGCTCGAAGTGCTGCACGAAGACTACATCCGAACCGCGCGCGCCAAAGGTCTCGGTGTGCTGCCGGTGCTGGGGCATGCGCTGCGCAATGCAGCGATCCCGATCGCCACCACCATCGGCGTCGGTATCGCGTTGCTGATCGGCGGCGTGGTCGTCACCGAGACCGTGTTCGCCATTCCCGGCGTCGGCCGGCTCGTCATCGATTCGGTGCAGCGCCACGACTATCCGGTGATCCAGAGCGTGCTGCTGATTTCGGCCGGCGTGTATGTGCTGATCAATCTGCTGATCGATTTGAGCTACCGCCTGTTCGACCCGCGCATCCAGTACTGAACGCCACCGCCTCATGTCTACCGCTCTGCCTCCTGTCGTGCCCGATTCAATCGCTGCAGCAGACGTCCCCTTCGTGCTGCCACGTTGGCACTGGGCGCGCAAGCACCCGACGCTGATCATCGGCGCGCTGCTGCTGATCGCGATCGCGGCGCTGTCGATCGCGGCACCCTGGATTGCTAATTTCGACCCTCAGGACATCGACCCGCTGGCGCGCATGCAGCCGCCTTCGGCCGAGCACTACTTCGGCACCGACGCGCTCGGGCGCGACGTCTTCAGCCGCGCCGTGTGGGGCGGGCGCGTGTCGATGATCGTTGGCCTGTGGGTCGGCGTGCTGGCGACCGTGCTGGGCGTGCTGCTCGGCCTGCTCGCGGGCTTCGTGCGGTGGGCCGACACGCTGGTGATGCGCATCATGGACGGGCTGATGGCGATCCCCGGCATCCTGCTGGCGATTGCGCTGATGGCGGTGACGCGCGCCAGCCTGACGACCGTGATCGTCGCGATCACCATCCCCGAGATACCGCGCGTCGTACGCCTCGTGCGCTCGCTGTCGCTGACGTTGCGCGAACAGCTCTATGTCGAAGCGGCGCATGCCGTCGGCACCCGGCTGCCGGTGATCCTGGCGCGCCACGTGCTGCCCAACATGGTTGCGCCCCTGATCGTGCAGGCGACCTTCGTGGCAGCGGCCGCGGTGCTGACCGAGGCCGCGCTGTCGTTCCTCGGCGTCGGCATCCCGGCGCAGACGCCGAGCTGGGGAAACATGATGGCCGAAGGCCGCAATTTCGTCGCGGTGGCGTTCCACATCATCCTGTACCCCGGCATCCTGCTGGCCATCACGGTGCTGGCAATCAACCTGCTGGGCGATGGCTTGCGCGATGCGCTGGACCCGCGTCTGGCACGTCAGCTATGAACGCGCAGCGCACAGGAACGCCCACCCGATGAAAGCCCTGTCCCGCATTGCATTGCCCACCGGCGAGCCATTGCTCGAGGTCGACAACCTGCGAACCCACTTCGACACGCTCACCGGCCCGGCCCGCTCGGTCGACGGCGTCTCCTACACCGTGCGCGCCGGCCAGACGTTGGGCGTGGTCGGCGAGTCCGGCTGCGGCAAGAGCGTGACTGCGCTGTCGATCATGCGGCTGCTGGCCACACCACCCGCGCGCATCAGCGGTTCGGTGCGGTTGCGTGGCATCGACCTGCTGAAGCTGAGCGAACGCGAGATGCGGCAGATCCGCGGCAACCGCATCTCGATGATCTTCCAGGAGCCGATGACCTCGCTCAACCCGGTGCTGACCATCGGTCGGCAGATCGCCGAGACGGTGCAGGTGCACCAGAAGGCGACCCGATCCGAAGCCTTGGCGCGCGCGGTCGAGATGCTGCGCGTCGTGCAGATTCCGGAGCCGGAGCGGCGGGTTCATGAGTACCCGCATCAACTCTCCGGCGGCATGCGACAGCGCGTGATGATCGCGCTCGCCCTTGCCTGCAATCCCGAGGTGCTGATCGCCGACGAGCCGACCACCGCGCTCGACGTGACGATCCAGGCGCAGATCCTCGACCTGATCCGCCGGCTGCAGAAGGAGCTCGGCATGGGCGTCGTGATGATCACGCATGACCTGGGCGTGGTGGCCGAGAGCTGCGACCGCGTGGTCGTCATGTACGCCGGCCGCACGGTCGAGGAGGCCGACGTGATCGACCTGTTCGAGCGGCCACTGCATCCGTACACGCGCGCGCTGATGGCGTCGATGCCTTCGATGAACACGCACAGCGCGCGGCTGACCGAGATCCCGGGGCTGGTGCCGTCACCGCAATCGCCGCGTCATGGCTGTGCCTTTGCGCCGCGCTGTACGTATGCCAATGCGCGCTGCGTGGCAGAAGTGCCGGGCCTGACGAATCATGGTGATCCCCGACAACCCGGCGAACGTCACACCGCTGCCTGCTTCGCGGTCGAAGAAGGTCGCATCGACCATGAAGAAGGTGCCATCGCATGAACGCGGCTGTCCTCGATCCAGTGACGCCTCTCGCAGCGACTTCAACGACGTTGCTCGAAGTCACGAACCTGAAGAAGCACTACGCCGCACCCAAACGCTGGCTCGCCAAGCAGAAGCCGCCGGTGCAAGCGGTCGATGGCGTCTCCTTCACCGTCGCGCGCGGCGAGACGTTGTCGCTGGTGGGAGAGTCGGGCTGCGGCAAGACTACGACCGCCAAGTCGGTGATGCGGCTGATCGAGCCGACCTCGGGCTCCGTGCAGCTCGATGGCGAAGAGCTGACCACGCTGAGCCCCAAGCACATGCGGCTGCGCCGGCGAGATGTGCAGATCATTTTTCAGGACCCTTATGCGTCGCTGAGTCCGCGGCTGGCAGCGGGCGAAATCGTGGGCGAGCCACTGCGCAACTTCGGCATGTCACGTGCGGAGCGGCACGAGCGCGTGACCTGGTTGTTCGGCAAGGTGGGCCTGCGACCCGAATCCGTCAGCAGGTTCCCACACGAGTTTTCTGGCGGCCAGCGACAGCGCCTGGGCATCGCGCGGGCACTGGCGCTCAACCCCAAGCTGATCGTCTGCGACGAGCCGGTGTCGGCGTTGGACGTGTCGGTGCAGGCGCAGGTGGTCAACCTGCTGATGGACCTGCAGGCGGAGTTCGGCATCGCCTACCTCTTCGTGGCGCACGACCTGGCTGTCGTGCGCCACATCAGCCATCGGGTGGCGGTGATGTACCTCGGACGCATCGTGGAGGTGGCCGATCGCGACACGCTGTTCTCGGTACCGCGGCATCCGTACACGGAGATATTGTTGTCGGCGGTGCCGGTGCCGAACCCGCGCACGCCGGCCAAGCGGATGCTGCTGCAGGGCGATCCGCCGAGCCCGGCGAACCCGCCGTCGGGCTGCCGGTTTCATACGCGCTGCCCGATCGCCAAGGACATCTGCAAGCAACAAGACCCGACGTTGAGCGAGCGCGATTCCGCTTCGACCGGCGGGCACTGGGTGGCTTGCCATTTCCGCTAGCCGCATAAGACAGACGCTACAGCCGACCGTCAACTTCGCACCCACGCCGTAACCCAACAAAGGATTTCCCATGACGCCAGCGCCAAGCCATTACGACCTGCTCATCCACGGCGGCACCGTCATCGACGGCACCAAGGCGCCTCGTTTCATCGCCGATATCGGCGTGATCGACGGTCACATCGCAGCCATCGGCAAGCTCGACGGCTGCACGGCAGACCGCACGCTCGACGCGACCGGCCGTATCGTGGCGCCGGGCTTCATCGACTCGCACACGCACGACGACCAAGCCGTGCTGTCGCAAGCGGCGATGCCCTTCAAGGTGTCGCAAGGCGTGACCACGGTGGTGGCCGGCAACTGCGGCATCAGCGCCGCACCGCTGCGCGCCGACATGGAACTGCCGATGCCGCTGAGCCTCATCGACTCGCCCGCCGAAGGTCGCTTCACGACGTTCAAGGCGTACCTGGATGCGCTGCGCGCGACGCCGTCGTCAGTGAACGTGGCGGCGATGATCGGCCACTCGACCTTGCGCGCGTTGACCATGGGCGACCTGGATCGGCCAGCCAACGCTGCGGAAATCGCGGCCATGCGGGCGCATGTCGAAGAGGCGATGCAAGCGGGTGCGATCGGCCTGTCGACCGGCACCTTCTATCCGCCGGCGGTCAAGGCCACGACCGAGGAAATCATCGAGGTGAGCCGCCCGCTGAGCAAGCGCAGCGCGGTCTACGCGACCCACATGCGCGACGAGGGCGATCACGTGATGGAGGCACTCGAAGAGACCTTTGCGATCGGCCGTGCGCTCGACATCGCGGTGGTCGTGTCGCATCACAAGGTGCAGAACACGCACAACTTCGGCCGTACCAAGGTCACGCTGCCCTTCATCAGAGAAACGATGAAGCACCAGTGCGTGTCGCTCGACTGCTACCCGTACACGGCCGGCTCGACCATGATCCGCACCGACCGCGGCATGCTCGAAGGCCGTGTGCTCATCGCCAGCAGCGAGCCGCACCCCGAGTGCGCCGGCCGCGACCTGGCGGACATCGCCACAGAATGGGGCATCCCCAACGACGCGGCCGCTCGCAAGCTGCAGCCGGGCAGCGCGATCTATTTCATGATGGACGAAGACGATGTGCAGCGCGTGCTGGCGTTCGACGAGACGATGATCGGCTCTGACGGCATCCCGCTCGGCGACAAGCCGCATCCGCGCTTGTGGGGCACTTTCCCGCGAGTGCTAGGCCACTACAGCCGCGACATCGGTTTGTTCCCACTGGAGACCGCGGTGTGGAAGATGACCGGGCTCACTGCGCGCAACTTCGGCCTGCATGGCCGCGGCACATTGAAGGTCGGACAGCACGCCGACATCGTGATCTTCGATGCGGCGAACGTTCGTGATGCGGCGAATTACGAGACGCCGACAAAGCCGGCGGAAGGCATCGATACCGTGATCGTCAACGGGACCATCACCTGGCATCACGGCGTGCACAGTGGTGCGCGCAGCGGTCAGGTGATTACGCGCCGTGACAAGGTGACGGCGGAAGCGTCGTAAGCCCTCTTCAGGCGCGGCGCGCGGGCGCGGGCTCGATGTGGCGTTGCATCGCAGCGATTCCGGCCTGAACGGCCTGGCTACGCGTCGGTTGCGGCGTGGCCGCTTTTTCGAGCGTAGCGCGAGGCAGGCCGAAGACTTCACGCCCCAGCACCGCCCACAAGAAACGTCCGCTGATGGGTTCGTCCACAACCAGTTCCAATCCTCTTCGCACATCGATACCTCTGAGTTCCATTGATGAGGACTCGATTGGACTTGGGCTGTACATGGCTGCGATGTGCGGATTTCACGCTTTCGCAAAGTAGGTAACAAAACGCTTGTCGGCGAGGCTTTTTACCAACGTCGGCTGCACTTCAATGGCAGCCCTCGAACGGGCTGGCCGGATCGCAGGCGACGGTTCCCACCGGTCTGCTCGTTGGGAGCACCGCGACAGCGTGATGCTGCACACCCTGGCATCTCCCGTCCGCAATATCGGCAGGGTCGCAGGTGCATTCGCCGGAATCCACGCGCGCGCCTTTCATGACGCCCGATCCTCTCGGAAAAGCGCAATGCGCGACCCGCGCCGCGCAGTACCACGCAACCTTTTCTCCACCTTTTCGAACCGCCTCGGAGGCGGGTCCCGGATCGCATGAATTCGATGCGCACCGGGCGTCGCGTGCGCCCCATTCGCTCATGGGCCCAGGGTCGGCACCTGCCGCCAAGCAAATACCCCCCAATGGGATCTTGCCGGGAAACAGCGTGTCCGCTTGCGAGGCACCTCCGGCCAGCCACAGAAGCAGCGCAAAAACAGCAGTCGTGAAACGCATGGTCGTCCTCGTATCCATGACAGACGTCACGGTCACGAAAAGTCTCGCGTTTTCGCAGCCTTAGCGAAATATCTCGAAGGGCGACCATGGGCCCGCTACTCGATCTATCCCCTGGTCAATTTGGCTAAATGGTCATCGGCCACCGTTCATCGGCAGACGACCGTCGTGCCCACAGGCTGGCACCTCTGGCCGTTGAGACCTTGATAGCTCTGCAGTTTGCCGTTCGGGTTGTAGCGATTGCCGAGCGTGTCGTTGCAGCCGCCGGCATCGCACGAGCGGAGTTGCGGTCGCATGTCTTGCGGCGGGCCGGGTTGGCGGTACCTGCTGTCGGGATACGCGTAAGGGTATGGATATGGCGTGCCCGCGCTGTCGTCCGCGTATTCAGCGGCACGACGTTGGCGTTCCAGCGCGCGTCGCTGTGCTTCGGCACGTTCTTCGGCGAAGCGATCGGCCGGTGGCGATTGCGGCGCTCGCGTTGCCGATGGCGGCACGGACGATGACGGCTGCCGCTCCGGCAGAGCCAGCCGCGGGTCGGTGGCCTCGGGGCCCATCACCTGTTCTGCGCTGCGCGTATTGGCCGGACACTGGTGATCGGTGTAGCTCACGTTGCCGGCACTATCGACGCAACGAATGACCTGGGCGTGCGCCGCTCCGCATGCCAGGGCGCCGGCGTTCAGACAGAGCGCGAAGACGAAGAGGTGTCGCATGGGTTTCCATTGTCCTCAGTTCGAGCGCGGAGTGAATTGCGTGAATCGCATCACACCATCGTCGACGGCACCGAAGCGCATCGCAACCCTGTCGCTCAGGTAGTTCTGGTTCAGCTTGAATGGCCGGGTCACGCCCTGCCGAGGCAACTGGCCAGCGGCACGCTCAAAGTAGCCCGATGAAAAATCGGTCCATGGACGCAGGGGCGCGTCGGGAGCCAGCGCGGGAACCAAGCACTGTCGTGCGCCGGTCTTTCGCATGTGATTGAGCAACCGGCAAACGTAGCGCGCGGTGAGGTCCGCCTTGAGCGTCCACGACGCGTTGGTGTAGCCGAAAGTGTTGGCCATGTTGGGGACGCCGGTCAACATAAGACCCTTGTAGTTGACGCTGCGCGAAGGCTCCACACGCTGGCCGTCCACATACAAGGCGGTGTTGCCCAGCACCGCCAGCTTCAGTCCGGTGGCCGTCACGATGATGTCGGCATCGAGCAAGGCGCCCGACGCGAGGCGCAAACCGGTCTCGGTGAAGGACGCGATGCGGTCTGTCACTACGGAGGCTCGCCCGGACTTGATCGCTTCGAAAAAATCACCATCGGGCACGAGGCACAGGCGCTGCTCCCAAGGGTTGTAGCGCGGCGTGAAGTGGGTGGCGATGTCGACGCCCGGCCCGAGCGCCCGGTGCACCCCACTGAGCAACAGCTTGCGCATGCGCTGCGGACGGTGCTTGCAGAGGGCGACCACGAACTGGCTCAAAAGCACGTTCTTCCAGCGCGCGATGCCGAGCGCCACACGCTGAGGCAAGTAGCGCCGCAGCCGGACGTCCAGTGCGTCGACCGACGGACGCGCCGCCATCCAGGTCGGAGAGCGCTGCAGCATCGTCACGTGCGCTGCCTTGTCAGCCATGGCCGGCACCAGCGTCACGGCGGTGGCGCCACTGCCGATCACCACCACGCGCTTGCCCGCACAGTCCAGATCGGTAGGCCAGTGCTGCGGATGCACGATCCGCCCTTTGAAGCGGGCCTCACCGGGGAACTCGGGCCGGTAACCCTGGGCGTAATCGTAGTAGCCACTGCACATGAAGAGGAAGCCGCAGCGAATGGACAACGCGTTGCCCCCTGCAGCGCAGCCGACTTCCACACGCCACTCCGACTTGGAGGAGGACCATTCCGCGCGCAGCACCTTGTGACCGAAGCGAACCTTGCGGTCGATGCCGTGCTCTTGCATGGTGTCGCGCAGATAGTCGAGGATGGCGGGCCCTTGCGCGATGGCTTTGGCATCGGTCCACGGACGGAACGAAAAGCCGAGCGTGTGCATGTCGGAATCGGAGCGCACGCCGGGATAGCGAAACAGATCCCAAGTACCGCCGATAGAGGCGCGTGCCTCCAGGATTGCAAAGCTCCGGTCGGGGCAGTGCTTCTGCAGGTGGTACGCCGCGCAGATGCCGGAAATGCCGGCACCCACGATCAATACGTCAACGAATTCATCCGCCATCGAGTGTCCTTTTCAGGTCGTCTGCGGCCGAGTGTCACGCGAAGCGGGCGAAGGGCGCAATCAAGTCGATCACTGCCCTCGTGGCGAAGCACCGCCTCAGGAAGCGCAGCTCAACTTCAGCGCCTCGATACGACCGCCGAAACCCAGCTTGCGCACCAGGCCGCCTTCACGGCTATTGGCTGGAAAGTCCACCACGCGGTCCTTGAACATCGCGTGCTCGTAGACCTGCAGCGTCGCTTTGGGGCCGACCGACACACTGTCGATTTCGCGCTTGAGCGCGCGTGCGGTGCCTTTGTCCATGCTCTCGGCTTCGGCAGGCCCGACCAGGGTCACCATGTCGCCTTCGAAGTTGCGCTGCGAATAGAACTGCGCCCAGCAGCCGGACTGTAATGCCGGATCGGTGATCTGCACCGGCACCAGCAGGATCGTCGGATCCGGGCTGTTTACCGCGGTTGTCGTGGTCGACGGCGCGGTGCTGCAAGCACCGAGGGCCAATGCGAACGTGAGCGCGGTGGCTGAAGCGAAGGGAGTGGTTTTCATGGGATGCGCAACGGTGTGAAAGTAAGAAACACGGAGGTTAGACGCCGTCTCGTGCAGTCGCCACGGAAGCGCAGGCCGTGACCCTGTAGGCGCACTTCTTCAGCGCCGTCAGGGTGGCGTCGCACCGACACAGCCCCTTTTTGGAGGACGTTTTCAAGTCGGTCGCGTCAGAAAGCGCACTAAATCACGATCGAAAACAAATGTTTCCACCCAACCTTTTGCGAGCCGCACTTGCGTCCGAATGTAACTAAAATGGATTACATGAACGACGATACAGATACCAATTTCGGCTGGTGGACCGACAAGCCGGAACGAGCCACCCGCACCGCGGCGCTCGAGCGGAGCCGGCGCGAATACCGCAACAGCGGCGGCTCGCGCGTGTGGCTGCACGCGGGGCTGGTGATCGCATTGATGGTCGCTTTTGGCGTGTCGATCGTTTCTCTGGCAACCCGCTGATCGAACCCCATGGCCAACCAAAAAAACACTCGCTCCGGCAACGACACAGGCTTTGCCGATTTGAGCAAGGCCGATGGAACCGGAGATCCCGCGCGCCGCGTATCGTGGCTGTGGATCGCGGCGGCGGTCGTCGCAGTCCTCGTCATTCTGGCCGTGGTCGTCCTTCGCTGAACCGCCCTATCGCTCGGCCGCTGAACTCCCAACCGCTCAACGCTCGATCGTCTTGTTCCAGCGCGCGTTCCAGGCGGGACGGTTCGCGTTGATGCTTTCCCAGTCAACTGTGATCGCGGTCTTCATGTAGCCGTTGATTGCAGCGACCTGCCCCACCCCTTCGCCGACGGCCGGCGCCTTCGGATTGGTCGGGATCTGGCTGCCGTACTGCAGCACATTTGCTTGAGCCAGCGGCGACAACAGGAACTCGGCGAGCTTTTGTGCGAGTTCGGGCTCGCTGTTGTTGGCGATCACGCACTGGCCGACCATCAACACGACAGAGCCTTCTTTCGGGTTCGCGTACTCGACCGGAATGCCCTTTACCTTGAGCGCGGCCATGGCGGTTGGCGTCAGCGGAAAGATAGCCGCTTCATTCGTCTGCACCATCTCGGAAATCTTGGCCGAGCTCGGGATGTACTCCAGCACGTTCGGCCCGATGGTCGTGGGCCAGGCCTTGAAGCCAGGCTCGACGTTCTTGTCGTTGCCACCCTGGATGCGGTTGAACATCAGGAAGCCGTGCAGTCCGAACGACGATGCCGACACCGACTGGAACACGACCTTGCCCTTGAACTTGGGGTCGGCCAGGTCCATCCACGAGGTCGGCGCGGCCCAGCCCTTTTCCTTGAACATCTTCGCGTTGTAGGCAAGGCCCGTCACGCCCAGGCTCACGCCGCTGGCCATGTCGTCCTTGAAGCGCGCGGCCGGATAAATGTCGTTGAGCGCAGCACTCGGGCGCTGCTTTTCGCACAAGCCCATGCCGATGGCGCGCACCATGATGCCGTCGTCCAGGAACATCACGTGCATCTGCGGCTTGTCCTTGTTGGCCTGCGCCTTGGCCAGGATGTCCGACGAGGTGCCCGGCACCACGACGACCTTCGCGCCGTAGAGCTTTTCGAAGGCAGGGAAGACGTACTGCGAATACGCCTTCTCCATCGTGCCGCCGTTCATGCCGATGTAGATCGTCTTGGTCTGGGCGTTTGCCATGCCGCACGCGGCAAGGGCGGCAACCGCGGTCACGGTGAAGAGCGCGCGGCGCGACGCGATGGGCTGTTGGGTGGAGCGGATGGAGCGGAACATGGGCTTTCCTTTCGAGGGTGGGGACGAGGAACGGGAAACGAAATGACTTACGAGGCAAGCGCCGGCGTTGCTTCCGGCACGGATGAAAAACGGTCGACCGCGAAGGCACCGATGGGTGTGCGGGTGCGGCCGTCGCGCGCCAGATCGGCGAGCACCTCGCCGACGGCCGGTCCGATCTGAAAGCCACCGCCGGAAAAGCCGAAACCATGGAACAGACCCGGCGTCGTGCGACTCGGGCCGATCACCGGCTGACGGTCCGGCAGATAGCCTTCGGTGCCGCCCCACGTGCGAATGAAGTGAGCATTGCGCAGCATCGGCAGCAGCTCGATTGCCTGCTTCGAAAGCAGGGCGATGGTGTCGCGATCCGAGCGCGAGCGGTCGGCATCGAGCAGGCGACCCGGACCGCCGCCCAGCACCAGATTGCCCCGCGCGACCTGGCGGCAATACACACCGCCACCTTCCACGCCAAGGCTCCACTGCATGAAAAACGGCAACGGCTCGGTGACGGCCATGGCGGGGCTGCGCGAAACCATCGGCACCACATCGCCGAACTGTTCAGCGATGGTGATGGCCCACGCGCCAGCGCAGTTGAGCAGGACCGGCGCCTCGACGTGGATCGCGTTGCCTGATTCCAGATTCAAAGCCCGCAGATGAAAGCGCTGGCCGTCGTGCGCGATCTCATCGACGCGCGTGCGCTCATGGACTACCGCACCGGCGCGCCGCGCGGCCATCGCGAAGGCGGGCGACACCAGCCGCGGATTGGCCTGGCCGTCTTCGGCGCAGAGCGATCCGCCGACCGCCTTGCCGCCGAGCCACGGACACTGCACACGAAGCGTGGCGCCCGACAAGATTTCAATGCCGAGATCGAAATCGCGCGCCCTGTCGCGATAGCTTTCGAGCGCTGCCAGGTCGGCCTCGCTGCGTGCGATCTTGAAGTGGCCGGAGCGCAGGTATTCGCCATCGGTGCCGATGAGTTCGGGCAAGCGCCCCCACATTTCGTGCGCGCGCTGTGCCAACGGCAACTGGCTGAGCGGCCGACCCTGGCGGCGCACGCCACCATAGTTGATGCAGCTCGACCGCGAGCCGCACAGGTCACGCTCCAGCAGCAACACGCCAAGCCCCATGCGGCGCAAAGCGAGCGCGGCCGAACTGCCGACGATGCCGCCGCCGACGATGGCCACATCGGTGGCGTTGCGCTGCGTCATGCGCTGGCTCCTTCGCTCGCTACATGCATCAGGTGAATCGGGATCGGCTTGATGGGTGCCTGACCACGCAGGCGACCGACCAGTTGCACCGGCTTGCCGACGGCGTGCGCAAGAATTTCCGCCGCCGCCACGCCGCACATGCGGCCCTGGCAACGACCCATGCCGACTCGGCTCAAGGCCTTGAGGCGATTGAGTTCATCGGCACCGCTGTCATGGATGGTCTGGCGCAGCTCGCCTGCCGTCACGTTCTCGCAGCGGCACACCACGAGCTCGTCAGGTGCGTGCGCTGCCCAATCTTGTGGGAACGGAAAGGCGCGTTCGAGGCCCTCGCGAAAACGCGACAGCTTTGCAAGCTTGCGCTCGAGTTTTCGCGCACGGTCGGCGTCGATGTGCACGCCTTGGTCGGCGAGCAGTGACAGCGCTGCGAGTTCACCGGCCCACTCTGCGGCATCGGCGCCCATGATGCCGGCGCCATCGCCCGCCAGGTACACGCCGGCCACGCTGGAGCGGCCCACCGCATCGCGCTCGGGCAGGTGTGCCCGCTGCGTCGGTGCGAAGGCGAAGCGGCAGCCGAGCAGGTCTGCCAATTGCGTCTCGGAGCGCAGCGCGTAGCCGAAGCCGATGGCGTCGCAATCGAGCGTGTGCTCGCGGCCGTCTTGCTCCCACACGACAGCGCTCGTGCGCTGGTCGCCCAGCACGCGCACGGGCCGCACGCCGCTGTGCAACGCCACGCCATGCGCACGCAACCAGCCGACGTAGTACACGCCCTTCATGAAGACAGCAGGCTGCGTCAGCAGGGCCGGGACCGCGGCCAGTTGGTCGGCGAAGCGCGCGGTGTCGAGCACCGCCGCCACGTCGACGCCGGCCTTCGCGTACTGGTACGCCACCAGATACAACAACGGCCCGGTGCCCATGAACACCACGCGGGAGCCTATCGTGCAACCCTGAAATTTGAGCGCCACCTGCGCACCCCCGAGCGTGTACACGCCGGGCAAGGTCCATCCCGGCACGGGCAGCACACGGTCGGTCGCACCTGAGGCGACGATGAGCTGGCGATAGGGCACGGTGTGCGTGGTTTGCGTCGGTCCGTGCATCACGTCGAGCCGCCCGTCTTGCACGTTCCAGACCAGGCTGTCGGGTTGGTAGTCGATTGCATCGACCACGGCATCGATCGCGCCATGCAGCGCTGTCGCGCGGGACGCTTCCATGCCGTAGAGCGATTCAGGCGCACGCTTGAAGTGCACCGGCGGGCGGCGATAGATCTGGCCGCCGGCGCGAGATGCTTCATCAATGAGCACGGGCCTGATGCCGTAGCCGGCCAGCGTCTGCGCGGCACGGATGCCGGCCGGTCCGGCGCCGACGATCACCGGCAGCAACGCGAGGGTCGTCTTCATGCAAGCGCTCCATCCGTAGCGCCTGATCTGCCTGTAGTGAGCGCCATGCCCGACTCGATGAACGTCGAGCAGGCACGCAGCCGCGCGCCATCGGCCGTCTCGACCCAGCAGTCCTGACATGCACCCATCATGCAGAAGCCGGCCCGCGCCTCACTGCTGAACTCGTTGCGCCGCAGCCGGCCGACCTGCGTGAGCATGGCCGTCAGCACCGTGTCGCCGACCAGCGCGCTCGCGGCCACACCGTCGATGCTGAAGGCCACGGCTTCGCGATCTTGTTCAGCGACGCGGCGCAGCAGGGGTTGGGATGAAGACATGGCTAGCGGCGCCCCACCAGCACGCGGTCGAGCCCATACACGCGGTCGAGCAGGATCATCGCGACAGCAGTCACCGCCACCATCAGTGCCGACACCGCTGCCATCAGCGGATCGATCGATTCGGTCGCGTACATGTACATGCGCACCGGCAAGGTCACGGTGCTGGGCGAGGTGACGAAGATCGACATCGTCACTTCGTCGAAGCTGTTGATGAACGCCAGCATCCAGCCACCCGTCACGCCAGGCAGGATCATCGGCAGCGTGATGCGCGTGAAGACGGTGACTTGCGTCGCACCGAGCGACAGTGCCGCCTGCTCGGCGCTGCGGTCGAAGCCGACGAGCGCCGCGACGACCAGCCGCAGCGTGTACGGCGTGACGATCAACGCATGCGCCATCACCAGAAAGCCGAAGCTGCCGGTGCCGCCGACCAGCGCGAAGAGGCGCAGCAATGCCACGCCGAGCACCAGATGCGGAATGATCAGCGGCGACAAGAACAGCGCGTTGAGGAAGTCGCGCCCCGGAAATTCATAGCGCGTGATCGCCATGCCCGCGGGCACCGCCAGCAGCGTCGCGATAGTGGCCGACGCCAGCGCCAGCCACAGGCTGTTCCAGAACGACTGCATGAAGTCCGGGTGCGCGAACACCGCGCGAAACCACCGCAGCGAGAACTCGGTCGTCGGCAGCGTGAGCGTGTTTTCGGGCGTGAAGGCGACGACGCACACCACCACCAGCGGCGCCAGCATGAAGGCGATGACCAGCGCGTTGAACGCGAGGGCGAAGGGTCCGTTCTTGGTCATGAGCGCGTGGAGTTCATATCAACCCAAGGACTTCTTGTACCGGCCTTCGACCAGCCGGTTGTAGCTCAGCATGACCACCAGGTTGGCGACCAGCAGCACCAACGCGACGGCGGCGCCGAGCGGCCAGTTGAGTTCGTGCAGGTACTCGTCGTAGACGACCGTCGCGACCATCTTCAGCCGGCGCCCGCCGAGCAGACCAGGGATCGCGAAGGAACTGGCAGACAACCCGAACACGATCAGGCTCCCCGACAGGATGCCCGGCATCACCTGTGGCAGCACGATGCGGCGCAGTGTGGTGAAGGGCGACGCCTTGAGCGACAGCGCAGCGTTTTCGACGCCCGGATCCAGCTTCTGCAGCGAGGTCCACACCGGGATGACCATGAAGGGCAGCATCACGTGCACCAGCGCGATGACGACCGCCGTCTCCGTGTAGAGCATCTTGATAGGCCCGATGCCGACAAGGCCGAGCAACCCGTTCACCAGGCCTTCGGGGCCGAGCAGCATGCTCCAGCCGAACGCGCGCACCACGACCGACACGAGCAGCGGCGCCAGCACCACCAGCAGCAGGATCGAGCGCCACGGGTTGCGCATGCGGCTGAGCACGTAGGCTTCCGGCGTGCCGATCGCCACGCAGATCAGCGCCACTAGCCCGGAAATCCAGAAGGTGCGCCAGAAGATGCCGTAGTAATAGCTGTCGGTAAAAATCAGTGCGTAGTGCTCCAGCGTGAACTCGCCGGCCTTCGGTCCAGTGACCGGGTCGTAGACGTTGAACGACAGCACCGCGGTGAGCACCAGCGGCACCACGAGCAGCGCGGCGAACAGCAGCAGCGCCGGGCCCGACAGCCACCACGGCGTGGCTTTGCTGCGCTCCTTGTTCGGCAGGCTCATCGTCTGGCTCACGCTGCGACCTCGGCGACCACCGTTTCGTCATCGGCCGGCAGCAACCGCGTGCAATGGTCCGGCCAGTCGACAGCGGCGTGCGCGCCCTCTTCCAATGCGTCGCGGCCATCGTTCGGGCACAGCACCATCAGGTCACCGATGGGCGTGGCGACGCGATAGAGCCATTGGCTGCCGAGAAAGAAGCGCTCGCCGACTTCGCCATCGAGACGGCCGCTGCCCGACGCCACCAGTTGCAGCTTTTCCGGACGCACGCTGAGCAGAACGGACGCACCGGCGCGGAACCCGGCGTCGGCCACATCGACGCTCAATGTGCCGATCCGCACGGTTTGCCTCGGGCTGTCGCCGGTGATTCGGCCTTCAAGCAGGTTGGCCTTGCCGACGAAAGTCGAGATGAAGCGCGTGCGCGGATGCTCGTAGACGTTGTGCGGATGGTCGATCTGCGTGGCGCGGCCGCCTTCCATGACGACGACGCGATCGCTGATCGACATCGCTTCGCTCTGGTCGTGCGTGACCATGACGGTGGTGGTGCCGACCTTGCGCTGGATCTGGCGCAGTTCGAACTGCATTTCTTCACGCAACTTGGCGTCGAGGTTAGACAGCGGCTCGTCGAGCAGCAGGACAGGCGGCTCGATCACCAGGGCACGCGCCAGCGCCACGCGCTGCCGTTGTCCGCCGGACAACTCGCGCGGGTACTTGTCGGCATGCGCTTCGAGATGGACCAGGGCCAGCGCATCGCGAACCCGCTCGCGCCTTTCGCGCCTTCGGCAATTTGCGCATCTCCAGCCCGAAGCTGACGTTGTCGCGCACCGTCATGTGCGGAAAGAGCGCGTAAGTCTGGAACACGATGCCGAGGCCGCGCGTGTTGGCCTTGGCATGGGTGATGTCGCGGCCGTCGAGTTCGATGCGGCCTTGTGTCACCGCCTCGAAGCCGGCGACCATCTGGAGCGTGGTGGTCTTGCCGCAACCGGACGGCCCGAGCAGCGAGACGAACTCGCCCTTCTCGACCGACAGGTTCATCGAAGACACGGCGCAGGTATCGCCGTAGAACTTGGTGACGCCCGTGAGTTGCAGGAAAGACATGCCGACCTCTTTTTCATCTACTTCCACCGTCGTGGCGGAAGTCAGGCAATCTATTGCAAGGAATGCGCCCTGAGCGCTCGGGTATTCCATAGAATAGAATCTTTCTTTTATTTATTCCATTAAATGGAATACTTAAAGCACTAAAAGATAAGACTATTCCGCGCAACGACATGACAGAACCCATAGCCTCGACGGCTGCAGTGCCTAGGCTGTTTTCGGTGATCCGCGCGCTCACCGAAGTGCACCCGGATGGGGGCCGCGTGACCCAGATCGCGCGCAGCGTCGGGCTGACCCAGGCCACGGCGCACCGTTTGCTGCAGTCGCTGGTCGCAGAGGGCATCGTCGAGCAAGACGCGCGCAGCAAGCTGTATCGGCTCGGCATCGAGTTCTTTGCGATGGCGGCGCACGCCGGCAATCCGGGCGACCTTCGCACGCTGTGCCGACCTGCCCTGTTGCGCCTGTGCGCAAGCCTCGGCGACAGCATCTTTCTGCTGGCACGCAGCAACTTCGACGCGATCTGCCTGGATCGAAGCGAAGGGCCGTTTCCCATTCGCTCTTTTTCCGGCGACATCGGTGGGCGCGTGGCACTCGGCGTCGGCCAGGGCGCGATGGCCATCCTGGCGTTCTTGCCCGAGGCTGAGCGTGAAGAAGTCATCCGCTTCAACCTGTCGCGGCTGCGCGAGTACGGCATCCACGACGAGGTCTATCTGCGCACCGAGATCGATCGCGTTCGGCAAGCCGGTTTCGCCGCTCGCAACGCAGGGCTGCTCGACGGCATGGCCGGTGTCGCGGTGCCGATCCTCGATCGCGAAGGCCGCGCCGTCGCCGCGCTGGCCGTCGGCACGATCGCCGACCGACTGAATGCCGACCGCTTGCCGACCGTGGTCGAACTGCTCAAGCGCGAGGCGGTCGCGATCGGGCCGAAGATCAATCCGTTCGATCCCACCCTGCGCCGGCCCTCGCAGATCCTGGCCAATGCGTCTGCTTGATGTCGCGAATGCAGCCGATGCGCCTTTCTCACGTGTCTTCGTCCTCCACCTATGCCTCCACTTTTTGACGCCATGACCCAAGCCCAAAGCTCCCCTGCATCCGCTCTTTCCGAAGAAGTCGCAGCCCTGCTGGAGCGTCTCGGCGTGCCGCGCGCCGCAACCGTCGGCGGCGATCTGCCGGCACGTTCGCCCGTTACCGGGGAGACCATCGCCGCGGTCACGCAAAGCTCGTCCGCCGAGGCGACTGCCGCCATCGGGCGCGCCCACGCGGCGTTCCTCGAATGGCGCAAGGTGCCGGCACCGCGCCGCGGTGAACTGGTCCGCCTGCTGGGCGAAGAACTGCGCGTGGCCAAGGCCGATCTCGGCCGGCTCGTGACCATCGAGGTCGGCAAGGTGCCATCCGAAGGCGCCGGCGAAGTGCAGGAAATGATCGACATCTGCGACTTCGCGGTCGGCCTGTCGCGCCAGCTCTACGGCCTGACGATCGCCACCGAGCGAGCGCAGCACCGCATGATGGAAACGTGGCATCCGCTGGGTGTCTGCGGCGTCATTTCCGCCTTCAACTTTCCTGTGGCCGTGTGGTCGTGGAACGCAGCGCTGGCGCTGGTATGCGGTGATTCGGTGGTGTGGAAGCCTTCGGAGAAAACGCCGCTGACCGCGCTGGCCGTGCATGCCATCGCGCAGCGCGCGCTCGCACGCTTCGGTGACGCACCTGCCGGCCTGCTCGAGTTGCTGATCGGGCAGCGCGACATCGGCGAGACACTGGTCGACGATGCGCGCGTGGCGGTGCTTTCCGCCACCGGCTCGACCGCCATGGGGTGCCAGGTCGGTCCACGCGTGGCCGCCCGATTCGCTCGCGCCATCCTCGAACTCGGCGGCAACAACGCCGCCATCGTCGCGCCTTCCGCCGACCTCGACCTCACGCTGCGCGGCGTCGCTTTTTCGGCCATGGGCACGGCCGGCCAGCGCTGCACTTCGCTGCGCCGCCTGTTCGTGCACGACAGCATCTACGACGCCTTCGTGCCGCGCCTGGCCAAGGTGTATGCCAGCGTGCAGGTCGGCGACCCGCGCGAGCCCGGCACGCTGGTCGGTCCGCTGATCGACGCTGCGGCCTTTGCCGGCATGCAGAACGCGCTGCACGAGAGCCGCGCTGCCGGCGCCACCGTACATGGCGGCGAGCGCGTGACGGGCATCGGCGGCGCCGACGCTTTTTATGCGCGGCCTGCGTTGGTCGAGTTGAAAGCACACGAAGGCGCGGTGCTGCGCGAAACGTTCGCGCCGATCCTCTACGTGGTGCGCTACGAAAACATGGACGAGGCCATTGCCTGGCACAACGCGGTCGGCGCCGGCCTGTCGTCTTCCATCTTCACGCTCGACATGCGCGAGGCCGAGCGCTTCATGTCGAGCGCCGGTTCCGACTGCGGCATCGCCAACGTCAACATCGGACCGAGCGGTGCCGAAATCGGCGGAGCTTTCGGCGGTGAAAAGGAAACCGGTGGCGGCCGCGAGGCCGGCGGCGACAGCTGGAAGGCGTACATGCGGCGTGCCACCAACACGATCAACTATTCGACCGAATTGCCGCTCGCGCAGGGCGTGACCTTCGACATCGGCTGAGCCCATGGCAGCAGGTTACGAAGCGAATCGCGTCCTCGTCGTCAAGTCCGGCGGCGAAGCAGCGGTAGCCGAATGGCGCAGGCACTTTCAAGCCGTTGCGCCGCACATCGACGTGCGCTGGTGGGACGACGCATCGGTGTCGCCGGAGCAAGTCGACTACGCGCTGGTCTGGGAGCCGGAGCCGGGCCGCCTGGCTGCGATGCCCAAGCTGCGGCTGGCGCTCAGTAGCGCCGCCGGCGTCGAGCACATCACCGCCGACCCTGCCTGGCCACGCCACTTGCCGCTGCTCCGCGCTGCCACGCCCGAGGCCTCGCAGCGCATGAGCGAATACGTTTGCATGGCCGTGCTGGCGTTGCTGCGCGACTTGAAGCGCATGGTGCGGCAGCAGGCAGAGCATCGATGGGACATGTTTGCGACCGAGCGCACCGCGACCGACACCTGCGTCGGCATCCTCGGGCTCGGCGCGATGGGCGCGCACTCGGCGCAAATGGTGCGGGGGTTGGGCTTCGAGGTGATCGGCTGGTCACGCAGCCGCAAGGTGCTCGACGGCATCGAATGCCATGCGGGTGAAGATGAGCTGCCAGCCTTTCTCGAGCGCTGCGATGTGCTGGTCTGCCTGCTGCCGGCGACGCCTGAAACCGAAGGCATCCTCAGCGCGAAAACGTTCGCCCTGTTGCCCAAGGGTGCGGGCTTGGTGCATGTCGGCCGCGGGTCGCATCTGCGCTACGACGATCTGGCCGCGGCGCTCGATGCGTCGCACCTGTGCGGCGCCTTCATCGACGTGTTCGAAGAGGAGCCGTTGCGATCAGACCATCCGGCCTGGGCGCACGAAAAAATCTTCGTCACGCCGCATGTCGGCGCCATGGCTTCACGGCGCGCACGCGCTGTTTTCTTTGCGAAGCAGATTGCGAAGTTCGAGCGGGGCGAGACGCCCGATGGGCTGTACGAGCCAGTCCGGAGCTACTGAAAAACAGTCCGGCGCCGGTATGCGGCCACACAGCGCCAGACGAACCAGAGCAGCGCCACGTTCAGGCAGACACCGCCCACCACGAAGAAGCCGGCGCGTTCGGCAAAGCCGGGGGCTTGGTCCAGTGTCAACAGCACCAGCGACCACGGCAGGGCGCAAAGAATCGCAGCGCTCAGCAACCAGCTTTCTTCGTTCGGCGTCAGCAGTGCAGCAACCACCAGCACGCCGGCCAGTGCCGTGACACTGACGCCGAGAGCCACGGTCAGCCACCAGTTACGACGCTGCCAAAAGGGTGATTGCGCAAGAACCATGAACAGAATTCTGCCCCGCGCTGCATGCCGTGTCTGCGTAATTTGACACGTCTGGACGGAGTTGCGTGCAAGCGTTTTCAGGGCACCACAGTTTTGCCGGCAGCCGCATGGGCAACGGCGTCGCCGGGCCGCTTCGCCTCTGCGTTTTCGGCGTTCTGCGCGTCTCTTGCTTCCTTCAGTCGCCGCAGTTCCTGCATCTCCTGCTCGGTATGCTCCAGCACCGGCTCTGCCACGAAAAAGACGTTGGCGATGTCGGAACTGGTCAAGAACAGGAAGCTCAGGCCGGCATCCAACTCGGCCGGCGGGATGTCTTGCACGGCGATCGCTTCCATCGAGCCCGCGTCACCGATCCTGATGTGCCCCTTCTTCGGGTACCGGAGCACCAGCTGGCTGATCGTTCCGTCGGTCTTGACGAAAAAATCCTCGACCACGCCGGTGTAGATGAGCACGGCTCCGCTCGTGTCGCTGGACTTGGTCAACACGTTGGCCCGGACCCGCTTCGCCTTCTTCGAGCCGCCTGCATGACGCCGCCCCTCGTTGAGCGAATACATCCAGCGATGGCGCGCGAAACGCCGCATCGCCCGCAATTGCATGACCATGCCGGCGGCCAGCCCGAGCAGCGCGCCGGTCACGGTGACGACGAAGAAATACGCCGTGATCTGGACAGCGTTGTCGTCAACCATCTTGCTGGTGGAAGCGAGCGTGCCGCGAATGGCCGACAACGTCTGCGGCGTGTCGCTCAGCCGGGGCGGCGCCGGCAGGCTGTCGATGCGCAGCAGCGGAATGAACTCGTCGAGCGCGACACAGCGGGCACCGAGGATTTCAGACCGGCACAGCCAGCCATTGATGGCGACATACCAGCCAGCGTGCACGAGAAAAGCCACGCCGACGACGATTGCGAGCTGCCCGAGCGGGCTGATGGGCGTCGCCTCGCGCGTGACCTGGTCGGGCAGATAGAACCCGAAGAAGAACGCGAAGCCCGGCAACAGAAGCACGACGACAACGACGGTTGCCCAGGCAAGGGACATGAGCAGAGGCCGGGTGCGGAGGCTAAAAGGAAACGGGGCGCGCGAGCCGGTCGAAAGGCTGGACGGCTAGACCGGTGCGACTGCCATCGCGCCGGCCCCCGTTGCGGCCGAGCCAGCCATTGCAAGCGGCACGTCGAGCACTCGCGAGCGGAGTGCTGCCTGGCTTTTGCGCGCTGCCAGCAGCTCGTCGATTTCCTTGATGACCTGTGGCAGCCTCACGCTGTCGCGCCCCGGGCGGGCCATCACCTCGGACACGATCTCGCTGCTGCCGGCATAGCCGATCAACAGGTCGAAAACTTCGTCGTCGGTGTCAGTGAGAAATCTCATCGAATGCGCTCCCCGGTTCGTACATGCCCGGAATGTAGAGCCTCGGGCGCATGAGTTCAAGAGCGCAGTTTGTGGTGCGCTCGGCGTCGCCTCATGGATTCAGAGCTTTAGAGCTTTTTCTTGACGAAGCCGGCCGCGTTTTCGTCAGCGCCGGGCTCACCCTCGTCCGAGTGAGGATTCGTCGGATCCTCGTCCGTCGGGAACTCCGGCTGCACGGGGAGCTGCGCCGGATCGTCTTCGGAAGGCACTTTGGGCATGTTCATTTGAGGGGGCTCCTTTGTTGCGACAGGTCCGACCCAGTCGGCGTGACGGGGGCCTTCGGCGCCATTGGCGCTACAGGCCGTGGGTCGGTCGAAGCGGGTCCGACGTACTGCTGCGGCGGCGGTTCCGCGCTCGACGCGGCGCCGCACACGCGCTGTACGTCGCGCCAGGCCAGTTCGACGCTGCGCGGTTCGCGAACCGGCGCGCCGTTGACTGCCTGGTAGTTGCTATTGGCCTGCTCGCAGGACAAGGCGGGCCCTGCCGCTGGCGCGAGTTGCGCGGTGGCCGGCTGCACCATCGCGATAAGGAGCAGACCGCCGAGTAGTGAGCCTGGTGCAAAGATGCAGCGCCAATGCTGCCTGGGTATAGAAGAAGAATAAGAAGACGAAGACACAACGCACACGGTAAGCCCGACACGCCAGCGGGCATGTAAGGAGATCGCTTTTCCTCGACATCGGGGCACGCGGTGCTGCAGTCGCACTGGAGAACGCCAGCTGACCGCCGCCAGCGCGTGACTGGCCGATGCATCATGGTCAATAAATCTCCGCCTCGATGCTGAGTTTTTTGCTGTTCGCGCCGCGGGCATCTCACTAACATGCCGAGAGATTCCCAACCCGCTGCCGAGCCCGCCATGCCATCGCCCACCTCCACTGTCGCGCCCACTGCCACCACGGCCACGGCCGCCCGCTTCAACCAGCCGCTCGGCGGCGACGTCGTGCCACGCTTCGCCGGCATCGCGTCGATGATGCGATTGCCGATTCAGGAAACCAGCGATGGGCTGGACGCCTGCTTCGTGGGTGTGCCGTTCGATCTCGGCACCTCCAACAGGTCAGGCGCCCGTTTCGGGCCGCGCCAGGTGCGCAGCGAGTCCGTGCTGCTGCGGCCTTACAACATGGCAACGCGCGCCGCGCCCTTCGACTCGCTGCAGGTGGCGGACATAGGCGACGTGGCGACCAACGCGTACAACATCTTCGATTCGATCGACCGTATCGAAGCTGCCTACGACCGCATCATCGCCAACGGCTGCCGGCCCATCACCATCGGCGGCGACCACACCATCGCCTGGCCGATCCTGCGCGCGATGCACAAGAAGTACGGCCCGATCGGCGTGGTGCATGTCGATGCGCATGCCGACGTCAACGACACGATGGGTGGAGAAAAGATCGCGCATGGCACACCCTTTCGTCGTGCGGTCGAAGAAGGCCTGCTCGACTGCGACCGCGTGGTGCAGATCGGCCTGCGCGGCACCGGCTACCACGCCGACGATTTCGACTGGTGCCGCAAACAGGGCTTTCGCGTGGTGCAGGCCGAAGAGTGCTGGCACAAGAGCCTGACGCCGTTGATGAAGGAAGTGAAGGAACGCGTCGCGGGCTTGGCAGGTCAGGGTCCGGTTTACCTGAGTTTCGACATCGACGGGCTCGACCCCGCCTTCGCACCCGGCACCGGCACGCCGGAAATCGGTGGCCTGAGCGTGCACCAGGGCATGGAAATCATCCGCGGCCTGCGCGGGTTGAACATCGTCGGTGCCGATCTGGTCGAAATTTCCCCGCCTTACGATCCGCACGGCACGACCGCTTTGGTCGGCGCCAACCTGGCGTTCGAAATGCTGTGCGTGTTGCCGGGCGTGCAGTATCGGGATTGATACCGCCCACAACTTCAGGTCATCAGGTCAGCGCTCGACTTCATCGACTACTTGAATTCGGGCGTCCAGTTCTACACACTGGCTTCGACTGCCGACGTGAGCGCGCCGATCGACCTCTGCGGCAAGACCATCGGCACCAGCCGCAGCACCGCATTTCCGGCGGAGATCAACACCTGGAGCGACATCAATTGCGTTGCGGCGGGCAAGGCACCGATCACGGTCGAAGGGCCCTCGCCATCAAGCAAATCGCGATCAACGGCACGCCTGCGCCCTGATGCCGGGCTACGAGGGCTAGCATGGGGCGATCGCTGAAACCATTCGATTCAGCAAACCTCAGAAAGCTTTCATGCCGCGTCCCGTCTTAGATGAAGCCCATATCCATCCCGCTGTGCGCACCGCGATTTCGGAGAGCCGGCAAGGGATCGTGCGCGAAGTGATGGGCGCCATCGCAGCCAATGACATCGTGGTGGTCGGCATGGCGATCAACCCCTATCCGAAGAAGGCACGCAAGCTGCTGGACGAGGCCAGGCAGGCATTCAAGTACCTCGAATACGGCAGCTACCTGAGCGGATGGCGCGACCGCAACGCGCTCAAAATGTGGACCGGCTGGCCGACCTTTCCGATGGTGTTCGTCAAGGGCGTGCTCGTCGGCGGCGCCGATGAGTTGAAGGCCTTGATCGACAGCGGTGCGTTGAAGGGCATGCTGGACCGCCGGGTCTGAACCTCAGGCTGCCCCTCGAGCCCGGGCCGCTCAACTATTTGCAGGCGAACACAATCCCGTTTTCCGCTTGTGCTCTGCCCAGAATGGAAGCGGTTAAGCCGTCCTTCTGGCAATAACTGATGGCTTGGTCGTAAAACGGTGCCCGGAACGTGCCGTCACGGAGCGAGATGACCTGGTTGGGCGGTGTACCGCAGCCCGCGATCAGCAGGACGAAAAGAAAGAGTGCGAGCCGGTTCATCGCGTCATTCTGGCGCACTGGGCCATGGCACGCAGGCCACAACCGACGTTCCAAGCTGGAACAAATAGCCGCGGGCCTCTGAATATCAAGCAACACCGCGCGTTGATCGTTCAGGCGATTGCTGCTTCTTGAACGCCTCGGCGCATGCACTGAGTGTGTGTCTACCTGATCCGCGCCGGATTGCCGATCACCGCCTCACACCGGCTGGGTAGGCGGGTCGTAACTGCATGGGTCGGAGGACGATCAGCGCTGCCGCATCGGCATGCGATCGATCGTTGCAAATACTTGATCCAGATCGACGTCGTTGCCCTTGACCAGCTTCACGCCGCCGTCCTTGCCGACCAGCACGAAGGTCGGTGGGCCGTCCGGATTGAGCTAAAGCGCGCGTAGCAGGGAACGGGTCTGCTCGCGCGTCATCACCAAGCCGTTTCGTCGACCCTGACCCGCTTCGACGGTGTAGAGAACCATCTCGCGCTCGACGAACGCTGCGCGCGTCGTGGGGCGTTCCAGCGCTGATTCGACGCGCCGCAGCAGAGCACGATCGGAGGCCGGAACGACAACCACGATCGGCCGCGACTGCCATCGTTCGGCGGCCAGCGGGTTATCGGTGGGTGATGCGGCGTGCGACGGAACAATGGGCAAGACCATTGCAAACGCAATGGCTCGCCACATGGCACCTTCTGGAAGCGGCGATAAACATGTCGGTTTCATGATGGTGAGGTATAGCGCGCAAGCCTCAAGGCCTGAGTCGGACTATCGCGCAAGTGCGCGCGAACGAGAAACAACACGACGGCAGGCACCGTCATACTCGCCCACATGAACGAACCCGTCAGCCTCCGCACAAAAATCCAGTCCATCCGGGATGCTTCCCTGAAAGAGCCACCCTTTCCGTACAGCCAGGTGCCGCCCCACTTCGACATCGGTGACGTGGCAAGGCTCACGCACAAACCTGCGGGTGATCAGCGCGTTCGCCAGCAACGCATCGAAGCCTGGGTGCGGGACGTGGATGCGACTTGGAAGCGGGTCGCCATCAACCAAACGGCGGCAGCGAAGGCACCGGGCAAAGTGGACTAGCGCCACGGTGATCGGCAACCATCCCGGACCCTTATCCCACGCTCCGCACATGGCTCAATGGCGGTCCTTAATCGAGCAAGCCGTGTTTTAAAGCGAAGTAAGTCAGGTCGCTGTTGGTCGACAGCTCTAGCTTTCTCACCAATCGCGACCGGTAGAGCGTGACGGTTCTGGCCGAAAGATGAAGCTTCTTTGCGATCACGGCCGGCTTGTCTCCCGCCGCCAGAAGCAGAAGAATCTGGAACTCCCGTTTGGACAGGCGTTGATGGAGTGGCAGGGCCCCCTCGCACAGTTCGCGCGCAAAATGCTGTGCCAGCGTTGCACTCAGGTATCTGCGACCGCTGGCGAGGCGGCGGATCGCAACGATGAGCTGATCCGGATCGCAGGATTTGTGAAGGTATCCATGGGCCCCTTCCTCGAGCAGCTTGCGGGCGTACTGCGCTTCCGGATGGCCACTGAACACCAGGATGGCCATTCCCGGCGCCCTGGACCGAAGCGATCCGATGATGTCGAAGCCGTCCCTTCCGGGCATCGTGAGATCCAGCACCAGCACGTCCAGTGTGTTGCGCGTGGCGAGTTCAAGCGCTTCGAAACCATCGGCGGCTTCACCTGCAATGCAGAGATCCGAGTGTTCCAGCAACCAGTGCCGAAGTGCAGTTCGCACAACTGGGTGGTCATCCGCGATGCCGATCCTGATCGGGACGCGGGCAACTGGGTCAGCTGCGGCCACGAAACTGTCATTCACCGCGCATCCCGCCGTGCGAGATTCTCTTGGGGCTAAGCAGACTCGTCATTGCGCGACGCATGCAGTTCGCATTTCAGTTCGCCAGAACCGGATTGCGGCGCTCTTCGTCGAGGCGACGCTGCGCCACCGCTGTCGCGCACTGCATCTGCCGGGCATGGCTCGGTAAAGCACACATGTTGTTCATGCAAACGGCGCGCATCAGCACATTGCGACCTGCGCAAAGACCAGCTGAGCGTTCGCCACCGGAAGGCCTGTAGGAAGTCGATCTGCGAGAGGCGGCCGGCGCGGGCGCCACAACGGGAGCGACATAGCCTTGAGGGCTTCGGGCTTTCACATTGACGGGCTCCTGGGCCATGGACACCGGCGCTGCCGACTGAGCCTGCTGCGAGTCGTAGCTTTGCAACCGGTGGTGCAGCGCGTACCAAACGCAAAACGCGATGAACAGCAGCAACGGCACGATCAGCAAGCGTGCCATCACCCGGACGATCGGCACCAACGGCACGGCGCCCTGCCCTTCATCGCCTGTGATGGGAGAAGTAGTCGACGACGTTTCGTGAGGCATGTGCACGGTTCCACAAACATCGCACCGCGCCTTGCGAGAACCTGCTGTTCGACAGAATGCGCACACCTGGATTGGCGACCGATCGCGCAGCCACAGCAGTCCAACGAAATCGTTCGGGGCGATGTAAGCGCGCAGCGGGTCTGCAAATGCCGGAAAGGGCCACGTATGTTCCATGGAATCACTTGGCTCAGGCCGAAAAGATGCCCTGGAACCCCGAGCGCACGGGGACACGCTTCACTGCGCAGGCGTTCATGACCGGCCGCGCTGATAAAGCGGCCGACTGTCATCCACTCGACGCTCCGCTTCGAGTTCCCCGATGACTGTCTTGCTCCGCGCTACCGCTGCGCGTGTTGCAAGGTCGGGCTCGAACGCGGCCAGCGCCAGTAGTTGTTGCGCTCCGTACACCAGCCGTGCGATGGCGCTCGCTGTCGCATCCGTCGCGCTGTCCAGTAATGCGTTCAGATTGGGTCGTTCAAACAGCGCATGCTTCATCGTGGCCTCCGAAGTAAGGTGTGAAATGTGAGGAAGTCACATACTATTGCGATACTTTGGTACTCCATTTGTGAGACATTACGCCGTCGCTTGTAGGTTTTGGGAATTGTTTCGGGCTGATTTACAACAATGTGACAATGTCACATAATTGTTGGGGAATAACGCTTCTGCTAACTCCGGAGACGCCATGAGGGATGACAGTCTGTCGATGGGCGTTGCCTTTTCACACTGGCAACAACTCACCGATGAATATGCGCAATCGCTGCAAGCGCTGGCGCGGGGCGACCGCCATTGCGTCGAGAACCTTGACCGAATCGCGCGTACGCTGCTTCAAAGTCAGGTCGCGCGCGCACCGAAGTTGGCATCACCTCCGCCGGATGAGCCGTCAGGTCGGTGGAAGTGTTGGCGCAACGCGTTCGCATCTCTGTACAGGCTGTCGCGCACGGCGGTTCGTCACTGACATGTGCGTGATGTGCATGAAGGCACGTTGACCGCCGCCAACACCCAGGAAGCAGGCGTGGTCGCGCTGGACGCTTGCAGGCGTGTTTTGCGTCCAGTCATCCGGCTTGCACTTTCGCTTGGCCTGAAACACTCGCACTTGCAACGCCTGCTCACAGAGCTTCTGCTGGACGAGGGGACGCATCTGTGGCGCGAACAAGCTGTGGAACCCAACATTAGCCAGCTGTCTGTAACCACCGGACTCAACCGCAAAGCCATCACGCTCAGAGTACGAACGCCTGCCAAGGATGCTCCGCATACCGAACTGTCGGCGGCGGCCAAGACACTCACGCTCTGGGCCCAACTGCGCGAAGATGACCCCGCGCTCCAGTCGCTTCCAGTCTCCGCGGATGATGGTTCATTGACGTTTGAAGTCATTGCCCGTCGCGCCAGTCGGGGCAACCTGCACCACCGCGCCATTCTCGAAGAACTTATCCGGCTGGATTTGGTAGCGGTACAAGGCGGCCGGGCGAGCTTGAAGACTTCGAGTTTTGTGCCGCTGGCCGATCTGCGCAGCATGCTTGTCGTGCTCGGAGACAACGCCCACGATCATCTGGCAGCGGCCGTCTCGAATGTGCTGCACGACAACCCGCCCATGCTTGAGCGCGCAATCTATGCGCGCGGACTGACGCCTGAGGCCTGCGAGGCGATCCAACAGTTGGTGCGCACGCGATGGTCTGTGCTTCACCGTGAGCTTGCAGCCACAATGACGCGCGCGGTCGACGCAGACAGCGACGACAAGAGCGCCCGCATTCGTGTCGGCATCTATGCGTTCACCGAAAATAGCGGAGAAGATCCAGTAGCGAATGCAATCCGGCCCACGAGCCGACAGCTTGGAGCACCCCGCGATGAATAAAAAGATTTGGCAGCCCGTTGTGCTTTTCGCGCTGACCCTTCTCATCGGCTCGTGTGGCGGAGGTGGCAGCGGGGGCTCAGGCGGCATTGGCATTGCGGGCACTGGCACAGCCGTGAACGTAGGCGCTTCAGGCGCTGCGCAAGGCGATGGCGCGGCAAACACCGGAGGCGCCTCGTCTTCCGGCGCCGCCGGAGGAGTTGCTGCCGCAGCCGGTGGCGATGATGGCTCCGGGGTCGGGTCAGGAGGAACAGGCGTGAGCTCTGCGTCGGCCGCGGGAATCGGTTCGACCGACGGCTTGGGCAGCGTGATCCTCAATGGCGTGCGCTACAACACCGACAGCGCCGTGTTCAACTTGCAGGACGCGCCAGAGCTGCTGCTCGGCATGAGCGTCAAGGTCACAGGTCCGGTCAACAGCAACTTCACCGCGGGCACGGCAAGGACGGTCGAGTCGGCTGCCGACTTGCGCGGAACGGTGTCTAACATCGACCTGGCAAGCGGCACCTTCAGCCTGCTTGGCACCACGGTTTCCACGGACGGGGAGACCGTCTGGGCCGACGCGAGCGGGCTGTCCGGCATTGCGGACGGATCGACCTTGCAGGTCTGGGGCTTGCCCGCAGCGCCCGGCATGCTGCGCGCCACGCGTATCGCTCGAGTCGCTTCCGGAGTCGCGCCCATCCTGACGGGCACCGTGCAAAATCTGGACAAGGTTGCCGGCGTCTTCTCGATCGGCACGTTGAACGTGAACTACGCCAATGCCTTGTTTGCCGGTGGTCTCGATTCCGCGACGCTGGCGAATGGAACGATCGTCCGGGTTCGCGGGGTCGGATTTGCCAGCGCAGGTGCGCTGAATGCAACCGCCATTCAATCGTGGTACTCGCTTGCGCAGGCAACGGGACAGACGGCGACCCTTGACGGCGTGGTGACCGAATACGCCGGCCTGGCGTCCTTGAAGGTACTCGGCGTGCCCGTCGATGCGGGCGCAGCGCAGATCACCGGCGGGCCGAGTTCGAGCATTGGCAACGGCGTGAAGCTGGAAGTCGCAGGCGTCTTCTCCGCCGGTATGCTGCGGGCAACGAAGGTGAAGATCCGGCACATCCCCGGCACGGGCGGCCCGTCTTCATTCGCACTCATTGGCACGGTAGGCGCGTTCACCAGCACGGCGGACTTCAAGGTCCGCGGACAGCCCATCGATGCAAGCAATCAGAACGTGCTTTTCCAAAACGGGATCGCCGGAAACCTCGGCAACGGCGTCAAGGTGACGGTGACCGGATCACAGGTTCTGAACGGCGTTCTTCTTGCGAACACGGTGACTTTCAACTGAGCAATTCGGGATGAACCAGCGGCCAGGCGCCGGTCATGGCGCAGGCGCCTGCGATCTCAGTCGGTCGCGGCAGGCTTCGCCGCTGTTGCAGCGCGCTCTTCGTGATAGGCATAGACGCCCACGCGAATCCGAGCACCGCCTTGGCCTTCGGCCGCATCGACGGCCTGTGTCATCAGCCCGGCAAGTTCGTGATGCAAAGCGTCCCATCGCAGTCGCGCCAGTTGCTGGATCGCACCGCAATCGTCGAGCGTGAGGCCGCCAGCGAAAACCGACCGCTCCAGCATCTGGGGCGCCCGACCAAATGTGTTCGAGACGCCGGCGAGCAGATGATCCCGTGCGTTGTCGCCGAGGAACGCCAGCATGGATCGCACATCGTCGGCGGGCACGAAGCCAGCGACTGCTAGCGTGGCGCAGCCATCCTTTTCCTCGACCATATGCAGTCGCGTCAACTCGTCAAGCACGGCGCGATGATGGTGGTTCCCGCGGCTCGAGCGTCGGGCCAACATCTCGAAGCTGAGCAGCGGCTCCGCGGCAGTGACCGGGAGTGTTTTGAGATCGGGCAACGTGCTTACGATCTCAAGCCACGCCGTAAGGGTCTTGGAGGCGGCTGACATGTCGGTGTGCGGCAGTGCGTCCGCTGGTGCCCTGACCTTGTGCGTGACCGCCTTGCGATTAAGCCCGGTGGTGATCGACAACTGGCTGATGTTGGGTTCGACTCCTTTTTCACGCCAGGATGTCCGTGCCTCCTCTAGCAGCAGATCGCGCACCAACTCTTCGAGGTCACGATGCTTGACCCCCATATTCAGGGCAAGGCGGATCAAGGGACGCATGACGCGCGCGCAGACCGAAAGCGCCCAGCCTAAGCGTTCATCAATCAACGGTTTCCTCAACGAGCGATCGCAGGACGCGAAAGCGAACAATTCTCATACGCGAGGACTCTATGCGATTTCTACGCAATCGTTAAGGTCCGGTTCAGCAATAACGGCAGCCAGTAGCAGAAGTTCGGCCCAACGCAGCGGGACAAATCGGCTCAGACAGTCTCTGGACAGAAGAATGCGGTGCCGTCCCACATTCGCCCTGAGCACAAGGAATTTAGGCTTGGCCAGACATGTGAATTTTTCACATGAACGTTTTGAGGGATGCAAGTGATGGCCTTATTCGCTGGACAGAAAGTCGTGTGCTCCACAGAGATGATCAAAGCACGCGAGGTCGACGAATGAATACCGTTGCAATTCCAGAGCCTTTGACGGCTCTCAAGCCGCTGGTTGAGTGCCGGTTTTGCGGCAAGCAAAACGCAATCGACTCATTGCATTGCCGAGGATGCGGCAATGAGTTCGCCGAGGTAACGGTCAGCGACACCAGCAAGGGGCAGCGAATCCAAAATTTCAGCGCCTGGCAGCAAGTCAGCGCGCGCCCCATAACCGCAGCCAATACCGGACCACCACGCGCTCGCTGGTTGTATTGGATCGGCGGCGTCGCGGTGGCTTCGTTGTGCATCGCGGTGCTGGCTTTTCTTTTGTACCGACTGCCTGTCTAGCTTTAAGTAACGGCGCGGCGCCCTCACGCGACGAACGAGCTAATCAAGACGCAGTCACGAATGAAGAATCAAGAGTTAAAACCCGCTTTACACACATGCTCGGCGAAAACAAGAAGAAGCAAGGGAGACGTTGATGAAAGTGGATAACGACGACTTCTGGAAGCGACCCTCGCAGCTTGAGGAACTCGAAGCCACGCGGCGTGAGACCGAGCAGCTCCACTCACGCGCATGGCGACGCAACGTCGCTGCATTGCTGTTGATCGCGACGTTGCTGGGTGTCGTTTGGCTGCTGCGCCGATGAACGCAATACGACACGACAGCCTGCCACGAGCTGCTTTGCAAGCCTTGCTGCTCAGAAGGCCGATCATGATGACGATCGAAGCAGTCTGCGAGCAGGTCGAGAACTCCCAAGATTTCGGCGAGCTTCTTTACGGATGACTGTTTCATCACCACTGTCATCGACTTTTCGTCCCTTCAAAGGAATCACCATGCGCCTCAAAGCCGTCTTGTTCTGTCTGGCATTCAGCACTGTGTCTTCAGCAGCACTGTCACAGGTCTCGGTCCAGATCAATGTTCCGGGCATCGTGCAGATCGCTCCGCCGCCGCCCCGGTATGAGCCGGTTCCACGCGCGACACCGGGCCGGATTTGGATGCCTGGCAGATGGACCTGGAACGAGGGTGAATATGCTTGGCGCGCGGGCCAGTGGCAAAGTGCACGACCTGACTACGTGTATGCACCGGGTCGCTGGGTGGCAAGCGACGGAGGCTGGCGCTGGTCAGAAGACCAGTGGCGCCGTCGGCCTGAAGGCCGCCGCGGGCGTGATGAGGGTGACGAACGTCGGTCGTTGGACGACGAGCAACACGGTGGCGGCTACCACTGTCCGCCGGGCCAGGCCAAGAAGGGACGTTGCTGAAGGGACACCACCAGTGACGGGTGGACTGTTTGGCGCCAAACAGCAATAGCGCAACCTAAGACGCGGGCCGTAGGAATCTGGCTTCCTTTGGAAACCCGTGTTTATGGGCTAACTGGCGGAGAGTGTGAGACTCCCAGCAGGCGCCACCTAAGTCTTTGATTTTGTTGACTATTTAAAAATTCCCTAGAGTTACTTCGTAGCAACTTTTAGGGGTTGAGTCACGACGTCATTCTGCATCTCAGCGTGCAAGAACGCCGACGCAGGCCGACAGGCATGTCACCTGTTGATTCTGTTTGATCGCGTCGCCCTATGCCCCTAAAGCCCAGAGAACTGCGCCGGCCGACGCTCCACAAAATGCGCCACGCCTTCGGTGAAGTCCTCGCTACGAATGCTCTCCACCATCTCCGCGTTGGCCAGCGACACCGCTTCGCCGAGCGACTGGTAAGGCGCTTCCCACAGCTGCCGCTTCATCACGCGCACCGACCGCGCGGACACTTCGGTCGACAACGTGACCGCCAGCGCATGCGCCGCGGTCAGCAACTCCTCCGCGTGTACGACGCGATTGACCAGTCCCATGGCCAGTGCTTCTTTCGCGTCGACCTTGCGCGATGTCAGCAGCAGGTCGGTAGCATTTGCATGGCCCACGATGCGCGGAAGCATCCATGCGATGCCGTGCTCCGCAATGAGTCCACGCTTGGCGAAGGCCGTCGCGAACACCGCCTTGTCGGATGCGATCCGGAAGTCGCTGTACAGAGCCATCACCAGTCCCAGGCCCGCAGCCGCACCGTTGATGGCGGCGATGATCGGCTTGGGTGCCGCCGGGAAATAGGTGTAGCGCGTCTGGTAGTCGGCGCGGCGGTTCATGTCGAATGGACGCATCCACTGCTCGGCCTGGATGTCCTCGGGCGGCAGCACCTCGAGCTCTTCCATGTCCATGCCAGCACAGAACGCCCTTCCCGCACCTGTCAGCACGATGGCGCGCACCGCCTTGTCGCGGCCGGCCTCCTCGATGGCGGTGCGCAACTCGGCCTCGAGCACCTTGGTCAGCGCATTCATGCGCTCGGCGCGATTGAAAGTGATGGTCGCTACGGGACCGTCGACGACGTAAAGAATCTGTTCGTAAAGCATGGGATCTGTGAAATAAATGGGACCAGGGAAACTAGGCCGCTTGTGATTCAGGAAACGCGGCGGGTAACTGGATCGACATCGTTTCGACGAATTCTTCGATGCCCAAGCGTCCGTTCTCGCGGCCAATACCCGATTTCTTGAAACCGCCGAAGGGCGCGGCGGGATTGAACGGCGCAACATTGATGTCGACCTGACCCGCACGCAGCCGGCGTGCAATGCGCAAGGTCTCTGGCGACGGTGTGCCCCACACCGTCGCGGCCAGGCCGTAGTCGGTGCCATTGGCGAGCGCAACGCCTTCATCGACCGTGTCGTAGCCCATGAGCACAAGCACCGGGCCGAAGACTTCTTCTTTTGCGATCGCCATCGACTAAGTGACATCGGCGAGCACCGTGGCTGGCACGAAGAAGCCGCTGGCTGGCAACCCAACGGCCTCGCCGACACGACGCGCACCGGCTGCAACGGCAACGTCGATCATCGCCTTCACCTTCAGCTGTTGCGCGTGGGAAAGGAGCGGACCGAGGCGCGTTGTGGCATCGGCGGGATCGCCCATGCGATAGCTGTCCAACAGACCCGCAGCAATGGTCTCGGCCGCCGCAAGATCTGTATGCGGCACCAGCAGTCGTGTCGTCGCCGAGCAAGTCTGCCCTGAGTTCAGCATGCAGCCGCCCAACGTCACCTTGACGGCGGTCGACAGGTCCGCACCGTGCAACACAAGGGCGGCGGACTTGCCACCGAGTTCCAGCGCCACGCGCTTGATGTCGGCGCCGGCCAGCGCTGCGATGTGGCGGCCGGCGCGGGTCGAGCCGGTGAACGACACCATATCGACCTCGGCATGCCGCACAAGTTGCTCACCGACGTCGGCGCCGGTGCCGTGGACGAGATTGAAGACACCCGGCAGTGTTGGCGCCGACCGAGAATTGACCCACTTATGAGGGTTGTGCCGATCTCAAAGTGACCCGGGTGTTCAGCCTACC